>JAHELS010000004.1 GCA_024644085.1 Rhodopirellula sp. | reverse complement strand
AGAACGTTAACGAACCGATCATTGGAATCACTCCGACCGAAGCCTTTGTGTTCGAGAACGATCCGGGTGTCTTTATCGCGGAAATCCTCGTAGAGGATGTCGATGTCGATCAATCACACACATTGACCGTTGACGACGATCGGTTTTACTTTGACAACACGCACCTGACTCTCAAGCCGGGTATCTTCGTCGACTTCGAAATCGAGCCGGAGATCGTGGTTCATGTCACCGCAACGGAAATCCCTGACGGGGGCACTTTCACACAGCCGATCCGAATTGAGGTTGGCGACATCCACGAACAACCTCAATCAATCGCCCTGGCCAACCAGACGGTCATGGAACTGATGCCAGGCGACAAAGTCGGAAAGGTTCTCGTCGACGGCGGCACGCCTTCGAGCAGATTCAGCACCACGGTGGATGATCCCCGATTCGAGGTGGCCGACGGCATTTTGAAACTGCGCCACGACCAATTCGTCGAGCGGGCGACGCAAAGCGAGATTCAACTGACAATCACGGTTTCCGACACAGACACCGAATTCACGAGCGTCAGCGAAACGTTTGTGATCGAAGTGCTCGAGAACTTTGCACCGTTCCACAACCAGGACAACCCGTACGATGTCGATCGCGGCGGTGACGTCACGGCACTCGACGCGTTGACCATCATCAACTACCTCAACAGCTTTGGTCCCGGCCCGGTCGGCAGCGGAAATCCCGCCCTGGGCTACGACGTCAACGCCGACGGGGCTGTTACCGCGCTTGACGCGCTGCTCGTCCTGAATGAAATCAATCGCAATGACACCGCAGCCACGGTAGGAAACGGCGAGGGAGAACAAGTCACCCCCGGAGAGGGCGAATCAACGCCGTCAGAAACACCCGTTTCCGCTCCGCCACAGACATCCGACAAGACCGGGGAATCTTCCAGCGACGAGGAACTCGCGGAAGGCGCACCTATAACGTCGTCCTCGCCCAAAACTACAGCATCGAACGAGCGGTCGAGCAACGCCGACGCGATCGAAGTCCCCACACATCAATCCTCGAAAGACTACGCCGACAACGTGGACGAAACACTCCGATTGATGTCGGACGATAAATCTTAAAGAGGGCTTTTCTCTCCATGGCGCCGCTTTCATGCGGCTGCTGCTTGCCCTGCCAGGTGCTCCCGACTGGCCAACAACTTCTTCTGATACCGCGCCTGTACGATATCGACGACGATCAGCACGGCCAGCACAAAGTAGAACGTGCTCTTGGCCATCGGCGTGACGTGATGGCCGAACAAAGCCAAGTCCGCAAGGTGCCCGCCTTCGCTGACCAACATCACGCCAACGATAAACAGGATGAATAGACCCAACACCTCGTACATGCGGTTCTTTTTCAGGAATTCAGCCACGTGATCAGCCAACGCCATCATCAATCCCCCACTGATGATAATCGCCGTCGCCATGATCCAGAAATTCTTGGTCAATGCCATCGCGCTGAGAATCGAATCGAATGAAAAAACAAGATTCATAACCACGATCAATCCCACCGCTCGCGCAACGCTACCACCAGCCTGGCCGTCAGGATGCTCGTCCAGTTCATGGATTGCCAGCAGGTGGTAGATCTCTTTCATCGCTGTCCAAAGGATAAAGGCTCCGCCACCTAGAACGATCAAGCTGTGTCCCGATACCGAGGCGGAGATAAAACTGGAATCGACTGAAAAGAACGCGGATTGAAGCATTTCCACCAGATTGACGACGACCAGCAACAAAACGATTCGAAAAACAATCGCAAGCCCAATGCCAAGTCTGCGAACTTGCGACTGGCTTTCCAGTGGCACCCGTTTGCTTTCGATCGAGATGTAGAGCAAGTTATCGAAGCCAAGCACCGCTTGCAGCAATACGAGCATTCCCAGCGTGAACAATCCCTGGACCGAGAAAAACTTCTCGACTTCCGCAGGGGCGCTCTCCGCAGCCCCCGTTTCGACCGCCGCTTCGGCCAGGAACAACATGTCCATCGGAATCATCAAGGTGTTCATGAACTCGATCATCGTTCAATCCATGTGTGATTGAGATTTGGTGGTGGTCCCGCCGCTCGCTGGACGCTCTGGATGCAGCAAGATTATGATGTCGGCTCGGCGCAACGACCACCACGCCACAACCACCTTCTCGAGGCCAATCATGAGACGAGTCGTGCCATTGAGTTTGATCAGTTTTTTCGCGCTTGCGTTTTCCGCATCGGCTGACGATTCGCATCAGTATTACGAAGTCCGGAGCTACGTCCTTGGCGAAAAGGGGGACGCCGAGTCGATTCATGAATACCTCAGCCAAGCCCTGCTTCCGGCTCTGGAGCGTCAAAAGATTGACCCGGTCGGTGTCTTCAAGAATTCCGCGGCCGACGAAACGGGAAGCCCGCGAATCATCGTGGTCATCCCGCTGAGCAGCGCCGATGAATTGGCGATCATCAAACGCAAACTTGACGCCGATGCCCGGTACCTGGGCGATTCCAAAGCCTTCTTTGACCGAGACCGGAAAGACGCACCCTACCAGCGAATCGAAAGTGAATTGCTGATCTCCATGGATTGCATGCGTCAGCTCGACGTTCCCGAAGACAGTCTCGACAACATGGATCGAGTCTACGAATTGCGCATCTATGAAAGTGCGAATCAACGGCTTGGCGATCTCAAGGTCGACATGTTCAACAACGGTGAAGTACCGATTTTCCTCGACTGTGGCATCCAGCCGATCTTCATTGGCCAGGCGTTGGTCGGGCCCTACACGCCGAATCTGACCTACCTGACGATGTACGGTGACGAAGAGGCTCGCAACGAAGCGTGGAAGGCATTCAGGACCCACCCCGATTGGAACGAGTTGAAAGTCGTTCCCAAGTACAAAGGGACCGTCAGCCGAATCCACAAGTACGTCTTGATTCCCACCGAATACTCGCAGATGTAGGCTCGGATGCAGCTCAGGCACTCTCCGCGGGGCCATCGGTCGACGACTCGGTAGACACGTTTTACCCAACCCCTAAAGTTTGCGTTCACACGGCCAGCCTCGACGCAAATTCGATGCGACTCGTGGCTGTCCGAGCGGGCCTCGCAGGTGTACGATTTGCCACATGACACCGATGATGCGGCAATATCACGAGGCAAAGTCAGCGTGCGGGGATGCGTTGCTGTTTTTTCGCATGGGCGACTTCTACGAGTTGTTTCTCGATGATGCGAAAATCGCCGCCGAGGTACTCGGGCTGACGCTGACCAGCCGCGACAAGGACAGCGAAAACCCGACCGCGATGGCCGGATTTCCCCATCATCAACTCGATTCGTACCTTCAGAAACTGATCAAGGCTGGATATCGGGCCGCCGTGTGCGAGCAGGTCGAGGACCCCAAGACAGCCAAAGGGCTGGTGAAACGCGAGATCACGCGCGTCGTCAGCGCGGGAACGTTGACCGATGACGGGTTGTTGGACCCTCGCGAAGCGAACTATGTCGCCGCGCTCTGCGTCGAGCATGACAAGCGGGGTTCCAAGACCAAAGCCGAACCGCGTGTGGGCGTGGCATGGGCGGAGCTATCGAGCGGCCGATTCGAGGCGGGGTCTTTTGCGTTCTCGAGACTCGAAGACGAATTGGCGCGCATCGGTCCTGCCGAAGTGATCTACCGTGAAGACGATGTCCACTTCAGCCCTGACACCACCGCACCCTGGGCCTGGACACCGCGCCCGGCGTGGACATTCGCCAAGGACGCAGCCGCCGAAACGCTCTGCAAACAGTTTTCGGTGCAGAGTCTCGAAGGATTCGGATTCGACGCGTCGGATGGACCCGCGATTCGTGCCGCCGGCGCCGCGCTCGCGTATCTCCAGGAAACCCAGCGAGGCGATCTTGCGCATTTTCGGAATCTTGTTTCGCATCGACAAAGCGGGCTGCTGCAAATCGACGCATCGACACGACGAAGTCTTGAAATCACTCGAACGCTTCGCACCGGATCACGCGAAGGCTCGTTGTTGGGTGTCATTGATCGGACCTGCACGCCGATGGGATCGCGTCTGCTTGGGGACTGGATCGCCGCCCCGCTGATCGACCGCGACTCGATCGACGCACGACTTGATGCTGTCGGAGAACTGGTCAAGGATTCACAGTTACGTTCCGACGCCCGGTCGACACTGAAACAAACATTCGATTTAACACGTTTACTCGGCCGGATCGCGACCGGTCGGACTGGTCCGCGGGACCTGCAGCAGGTGGCGCGTACGCTGGCCAGCTTGCCGAAGTTGAAGGCTCGATTGACCGACCGAAAACCGCAGCGACTGTCCTTCATCGAGGCGCATTTGCATTTGTGTCCGGAACTTCGATCGCGGCTCGACGCGGCCCTGGCCGACGAATGTCCGATCTCGGCGTCAGACGGCAATTTCATTCGGCAAGGATTTGATCACGAACTCGATTCACTGAGGCAACTTGCTCGCGGGGGCAAAGAATGGATCGCGGCTTACCAGAAGAACCAGATGGACCAGACGGGGATCCAGAACCTGAAGGTCGGCTACAACAAGGTCTTCGGCTACTACCTCGAAGTCACCAACGCACACCGCGATAAGATCCCCGAGAACTTCATACGCAAACAAACCCTCAAGAATTGTGAACGGTTCATTACGCCGGAATTGAAAGAGTACGAGGAAAAGGTACTCGCGGCGGACGATAAAGCCGCCTCGCGCGAGCAACTTCTTTTCCAGGAATTGCGCGCACAAACATACGCACATCTCTCGACGCTCCAGGAAGTCGCCGGCGCGATTGCAGAACTCGACACGCTCTGCTCGCTCGCGGAAATCGCGTCCCAGCGAGGGTGGATTCGTCCTGTGTTGACCGAGGATTCTGTGCTGCAGATCGACGCGGGGCGCCACCCGGTGCTCGACGTGACCATGCCACAGGGCGAGTTTGTGCCCAACGATTGCGTTCACTCGCCCGAAGCGGGCATGATCCTGCTGGTCACCGGCCCCAACATGGCGGGTAAGAGCACGTACATTCGACAGGTAGCATTGATCACGATTCTGGCCCAGGCAGGTGCGTTCGTGCCGGCTGAATCCGCCATCGTCGGCATAGCTGATCGGATATTTGCACGCGTCGGCGCAAGCGATGAACTCAGCCGCGGCCAGAGCACGTTCATGGTCGAGATGGTCGAAACGGCCAGGATTCTTAATACCGCGACCTCACGCAGCCTCGTGATCCTCGACGAAATCGGGCGTGGCACGAGCACCTACGACGGGCTCTCGCTGGCTTGGGCGATCACCGAACACTTGCACGAGCAGATCGGGTGCCGCACCCTGTTTGCAACGCACTACCACGAGCTGACACAGCTCGAGGAATCGCTACCGCGCGTCGCCAACTTGAATGTCGCGGTGAAAGAATGGAACGACGAAGTTGTCTTCCTGCATCGCATCGTGCGCGGTGGTGCGGACAAGAGTTACGGCATCCACGTCGCACGTTTGGCCGGAATTCCGCCGGAGGTCAACGAGCGTGCGAAAGATGTGCTCTCGCAACTCGAAGCCGACCACCGCGACGCATTCGACCGGCCAACGATCCAGACGCCCGGTACCAGCACGGGGGGCGGCAACTACCAACTGACGCTATTTGGATTTGCGGATCACCCGCTTCTGGAAGAAGTCCAGAAGCTGGACGTCGACGCGATGACACCGATGGAAGCGATGCACTTTCTCAAGGCGGCGCAGGAACAGCTCAAAGCCGCGGACAAGCCGAATTAGAGCTTCGGCACAGGCCGCTTGGGCGCCCTTTTGATCATCCGCCGCTCATCGTCGTTCGGCGGCGGGTTGTTATTGTTGTTATTGCCCGGGTTGTTACGCGCCGGCGGATTCAGATCGGTGAACTCTTCCTTCCATGTCCATCCGATCGGCACCTTCAATTCCTGCGCTGCCAACAGAGCCCAAGGTGTACCCTTGTGTTCGCTGGCGACGGACTTCAAAAGTTCGCGGGCGGTTTCGGCTTCGTTCTTCCATTTGCTGCCCACCGAGATTTCATCGCTCGGCTGAAGCACCCAGGTGTTGTTCTTTTCTTTTTCGAAGGGCATTCCGCGTTTCGCCTTGGCGAGCATGGCGTTGTAAGTTTCGGTGCGAACCTTTTGCGCTAAAACGCGCCCCATAGCGAGATCAAAACCAGCTTTCCAACGCAGCGAATCTTCGCTCTCGCGGGCCGTCATTCCCGGTTCGAGCGTCTGGGCCATTCGCACCAGCGTCGGCTCGAGCTTGGCAGCGTCCTGTTGGGCCCGCGTCAAATCACCCACGAGTTGTGCTTCCTCGCGGCGGACAAACCGGGTCTGTGGGCGTGATAGCCCCGTGGCAGGTTTCATTTGGGCCGCGGTCACCAATGCCTGTCGCAGCGGGCTGGCCTTGACCATCGTCACGTAGTCCTGCGGCGCCAAGTAATCGGGCCGATAGCGTGACATCGCGACGGGATCAAAGAAGTATTTGAGGTCGGATGCGAATTCCTCGATTTCGCCGCGTCTGACTTCCCGGTTCACGTTTCGATTCGGATGAACGGTGAAATAGATTCCGCCGGTTTCGTAACACAACCGGGTCAAGGCGTAAGGACCAAAACCGCTGTCGATCACCGGCTCCTGCTCGAAATTGCCCGTGAAGCCAACCTGAACGCGTTCAGGCAAGAAAGTCTCCGGACCCTGATCAACCTGGGCCCACTGGGGCGATTGGTCGTACTTGGGATCGGGATCGACGTATTTCACCAGCGTATGCTCGCGGCCGAACGGAGCCGGAACACCAATCACGTAAACAGGGATGCCCCACTTGCGACAGGAGGTGATCGAGTTTTCCAGCATGTTCGCATCGTCGCCACGCTCGTCGGTCACAACCACGAACATGACGTTTCGCTGCGGGCCCTGGCTTCCGCGGTGGCGACGCAATGTCTTGTACTTATCCGACGCCGAGGTCACCGCCGAGAAGACCTTTTCCTGACCCGAGGAATCGACTTCGATATTGTCGACGATCGCCTTGATCTCAGTCAGATCGTCCGTGGGGTCCTCGGTGTACAGCGTCACGTTGCTGCCGAATCCGATGACCGAAGTCAGCAGAGGTGCGTCGTTGTTTTTCTTCCGGCGAAAACCTTCCGCACCACTTTCCTCGGCAATGCCGAGCTCTGTGTAGATCCGATCGAAGCGGTCGCGAATCTCTCGGCGTTGCCGGTGCAGCGATCCGCTCTGATCAAACAGCCACACCACCAACGTCGGACGTTCCTCCAACGACTGGAGTATTTCAAATGTGATTCGATCAACCGCTCCCGATGCTCCTTCGGTTCCCTCGCCGACCTTTCCTTTTTGGTCCACCACTTTGTCGAGCGGCGCGACGGCCTGATCGAACATCTTATTGACCATGATCTGCCCAAGCTCGGTTGGTTCGAGTTCAACCGGATTGGGAATTTCCGACATCTCGGCGAACATCTCCGCCGACGCTTCGGCCATCGCAGTCTCGGCCAGGCTATTCGCGCCCACTTCGACTTGTGGAACGTCACTGTAGGTGACGTCGTCAATCATCTCGATCTTGTCCTGTTCGTATTCCGGTGGCGAGACGAGGACGACCGCTTCCTCGTCGATCTTCATCCGAAGCGGCACCAGGGCGAGCGTAAGAATGATGATCAGATGGACCAACATGCTGCCGATCAGCGCCGTGGCCTCTTCGTTCTCGAACAGAGATTCCTCTTCAAGCTCTTCCTCGCTCCAGGCATCGACATCATGTTCGGCCTGGGCGTTGGAAGATTCGTCCTGAGGATGAGGGGCAGTCGCATTGGACATCGACGTAGGACCTTGACGAGGATCCACCCGGATGGGTGGGTTGTAGTGCGTCGCTGCGAAACGAGTCGGTGTAGACAGTTTCGCCCACCACCGGGAAACTTTCAACGTGGTTGAGATAAATCGGCCAAACACAACGATTTCCCGCACATCTAGAACGCTCGGCATAACGGCGTGTACCCCGGAAGATCCGGATTGAGGTACTTTTGCCGCAACCCCGTATCGCCCAGCAACCCGCGGGTGACACAATGTCGGGCGTCGATTGGATGGATTGCTGGGCGCGAAATCGTGAAATTCGCTCGCTGCGGTGGCTCTCAGTCGGATAGAAAGCCCAATAGATTTGGAGAAAACGATTGAGTGAGCGGCTGATCGCGATTGGCGACATTCACGGTTGCCGCGTGGCATTGGAAACCTTGCTGGATGAGATCCAGCCTGGGCACGACGACATCGTGGTGGCACTAGGTGACTATGTCGATCGGGGTCCCGATTCGCGAGGCGTGATCGACCGGTTGATCGAACTGGAGCAACAGACGGAATTCATCCCCCTGATGGGAAACCACGAGGAGATGATGTTGCGGGTTGTCCGCGAGAGCGAACCGCATCATGCCTGGTTGCGATACGGCGGCGTCGAAACATTGGACAGTTACCAATTCGATGGGGACCTCCGTTTCCTGCCTCCGGCACACGAGTTGTTTTTCGATTCGCTGCGGGACTACTACGAGTCCGACGACTTCTTTTTCACCCACGCCTGCTACGATCCCGCCTTGCCGCTGCAGCTTCAGACCCCGGAAATGCTCCGTTGGTATTCGCTTGCCGAGGGCGTTCCACCTCCGCACCCCAACGGAAAGACCGCCGTGGTGGGTCACACAGCACAGCGCAACGGGGAGATCTTCGACGCAGGTCATTTGATGTGCATCGACACCTTTTGTTTTGGCGGGGGATGGCTGACAGCCGTCGACCTGCATGCCCGAGAATTCTGGCAAGCCTCCGAGGAAGGACGGCTTCGAGCGTCGTGAAACTGCGCCCGGAAACCGATTGACCACCGAAAGCATGACGCAATCGTCAAAGCTTGCCAATTTTACTCAACCGTCGCGACCGGATTGGTCGAATCAACGTGACAGAGCAGCGGTGCGCGTGAGCACTGCTACGTTGATGCACAGACCGCCGGGTAAACGCCGATGGATGGGAAATTCGCGACACTTCTTTTAACCTTGCTCGGCATCGCCAGCGCGGTTGCCACACCCGTCTCCGCTCAGGTTCGGACGAAGAAACCAGATCGCGGCGTCTATCAATCACCAAGCCTGGACGTCGAGTCAACCGAAATGGAAATCGCCGACCTGGTGCGCGAGCGACAGCCGATTGAAGCGCCCATTCGGCCGCGAATCGAAGCACCCTCTCAAGTCGATCGAAGCGAATCCTCCGCGCCGGACAACCCGATGCGAGAATCGTCTTCACCGATCGATTCCTTTGATCAAGAGGACGAAGCGTCGGCGGCTGTACCGGCACCGCTGAGAACTGTTTCGCAACCGCTGAAGACGGTCGGACACGACGCCGTGATTCTCGTCCAACCTCACCGACCCGGCATCGTGGTCGAAACGGAGTCGCCCGGGGGGATCTCAGGCGATGTGATCTGGGATGAGAACAACGTGATTCACGATGGTACCTGCGATGGATGCATCGACTGTGATCTCGGTTACGGTGAAACTTTCGGATGCGATTCGATGGGCTGCGACGCGATCGGCTGCGATGTCGCGCCCTGGTACCGGCGATGGGCTAACACAACGCTCAGCCGCAATCCCGACCGCTGGTTCGCCAGTGCCGAACTGATGCTGATGTTCCGAAAAGGTGATCATCTTCCGCCGCTGGTAACAACCTCCAACGATCCCAATCCGGATCCGGACACTGCGGGCGAGTTGCCCGGCGCGCCAATCCTGGCCGGAGGCGGCAAAGTCCTCGACGACCTCAGGCTCGGCGGACGCTTTACTCTCGGCACCTGGCTCGATTCACGACAATGCCAAAGCCTGGTCCTCCGCGGATGGTTCGCTGGCGAAGAGACCTACGATTTCGGAACGAACCAGGATCAAAACGCGGTGATCGCGCGACCATTCTTCAATGTCAGCGACAACCAGGCGGCCGAACAGGACACGCAATTGATTGCGTTTCCCAATCGAGCCAACGGATCAGTCAACGTGCACGCCAGCAGTGACGTTCACGGAGCCGACGTGGCGATCCGGCAGTTCTGGTACGGCAGATTCGGCGGTGCGGTCGAAGTTCTGTACGGTTACCAGTACATGCGTTTGGACGAGGATCTCAGCATTTCGAGCAGTTCGACGTCGCTTGACGGGAATTTCGCTCCGCTTGGATCGGTGATCGCCATCACCGACACCTTCGATGCCGAGAACGAATTCCACGGCGGTCAACTCGGGCTGGCATTTCGATACCGCGAAAGATGTTGGTCGTTCAACGGATTGGTCAAGGCAGGATTTGGGTCATTGAGCCGGCGTGCAATCCGCAACGGTTCGACGTTTACAAGCAATGCAGGCGCCAACGCGACCGACCCGAACGGATTGCTCGTGCGCAGCACCAACAGCGGCGAACTCAATGATTCCACCTTCGGCTGGATCCCGGAACTCGACCTGTCGCTGGGATGGCAACGGTTTCCCCGATTCGACGTCACCGTCGGATACCACATCGTTGCGATGACCGACGCATTGCAGGTTTCGGGCATGATCGATCCTGAGCTTGCCGTCAATCTTTCGGTTCCACCCACCGGACGGCAAAGTCCCTCCGCGACGCTGCAGACCGAAACCTTTTATGTCCAGGGAATCCATTTCGGATTACAGTACGTCTACTAATCAGTCGACGCTGCTTCCGAGATTCATTTGTGACACAAACCCCTGACCGATTTGCCGATGCGCCGATTTCGCATCTGGTCGGATTCAACGTCGAACCGGGCGAGGTCGGTGAAGCGACCGTTTCGATCCAGTGCGGGCCGCAACATCACAATCCGATGCAGCGTGTGCATGGCGGGTTGATCGCCGCTTTGGCAGACGCGGCAATGGGTATCGCGTTTGGCCGTACTCTGATGGACGACGAGGACTTCCTCACGATCGAAATGAAGATCAACTTCATTCGGCCCGTGAGAGATGGCCGCATCGTCGCGGTGGCGAAAGTTGTCCAGCGCGGACTGAGAATCGGGTTCATTGAGTGTGAAATCTCAAATCGCCTTGGCAAGCGGGTCGCCACTGCCACGTGCACCTGCACGCTCGTCAGCGAATGAGCAGATGACCATTGTTTTTTGCCTTGCGGATTTGAGTCCGCGCATGAAAAAACGACAGAGCTGAGGGCGTTCCCATTTGCCCCACAAACGGGAAACGCCCTCAGCCTGTCGCAATCTTTGCCCCATATGCTCAAACCTAGCACGCCGCTGGTAACGGGCTGTTCAAATTGCGCATTTCCTGTGAAATTCTTCGCTCCCCCGCTTGAATCATGATTCCGCACGGACCGAACGACCAGTGCCTCCGATCATCGAAATCGATCAATTCAGCGACCCCCGACTCGATGCGTTCGCAAATCTTCGTTCGGACACGCCAAGCCGCGGAACCAGCGAATCGTTTGTTGTCGAAGGCCGATTGTGCGTCGAGAGACTGGTTCAGAGTCCGCATGCGGTCAACAGTGTGCTTGTTGAACGGGGTAAGGCCTCAGACGTAGTGACCTGGTTCTCCGACGCGACGCCGGTTTATTCGTTGCCATCGGAACAAATCTCGCGATTGGTCGGATTTGACTTTCATCGCGGCGTGCTGGCGTGTGGTCGGCGTCCCAAGTTCAAAGCGATCGAGGAGCTGATGTTCGCGGAAGATGGTCCACCCATTTCCCTGGCAATTCTCGGCGTCACCGAGAAGGAAAACCTCGGAAGCATGATGCGGTCGGCCGCCGCACTGGGAATTCGGCAACTCTGCATCGGCCCGAACACCGCAGACCCTTTTGCACGCCGGAGCATTCGAGTCAGCATGGCCACCGCGTTAGAGCAGAACTTCTTCGCACTCGATCGGCCGGCCGAACAGCTCGCCAAACTCCAGCGAGCACATAATATTCGCACGGTCGCAACCACACCTCACGCCGGTGCCACTGCGGTGAAGCATTTCGTGCGGGACGGGCGAAAGATCATTTTGATGATCGGCAACGAGGCCGAGGGGCTCGACCCCGAACTCCTGCATGTGGCAACGGACCGGGTGACGATTCCGATGCATCATGGCATCGATAGCCTTAACGCCGCGGTCGCCGCTGCCATCTTCATGCACGAACTAGGTGATTAGAGCGCTTCGCTTCCTTCGAGCAGCGACAACTCCGCACCGTCTAGAAAGCTGACAAGAGATTTCGCTCGATACGGCTGCTGCAGTTTGCGGACAGCTTTGCTTTCGATCTGTCGCACACGTTCGCGGGTGACTTGGAAGATCCGGCCGACTTCTTCCAGGGTGTAGGTGTATCCATCGGCCAATCCGTATCGCAGCCGCAGGATTTCGCGTTCTCGGTAATTCAAGGTCTCCATTGCCGAATCGATCTGGGCCTTGAGTGCCTCGCGGTTGGTTTCCATCAACGGATCGTCATTACGGTGATCTTCGAGGAATTCGCCAAACACGCTGTCCTCGTGGTCACCTATCGGCTGATCGAGCGAAAGCGGTTGGCGGCTCATTTTCAGAATCACACGGGTATCTTCGATCGACAATCCGCTTCGGGCACAGACTTCTTCGGCCGTCGGTTCGCGGCCAATCTCCTGGACCAGATCTCGGGTGATCTGTCGAATCTTGTTCATGGTGTCGATCATATGCACCGGCACGCGAATGGTGCGGCTTTGGTCAGCAATCGCGCGGGTGATCGCCTGGCGGATCCACCACGTTGCGTAGGTGCTGAACTTGTAGCCTCGGGCGTGCTCGAACTTGTCGACCGCACGCATCAGACCGGTGTTGCCTTCCTGGATGAGATCGAGGAATGACAGACCTCGGTTACGGTACTTTTTTGCGATCGAGACGACGAGTCGCAAGTTACCCGCGGACAAAACTCGCTTGGCAGCGTCGTAGTCGTCACGATAAGAGTCACATCGGGTGATCCGTCGATCGAGTGTTTTGGGAGTCTCGAAGGTCAATCGCATCAGGTACCGGAGCTCGCTTTTCAATTCGTCAACGGTGGGCATTCCGGGCAGTTGTAGCGACTCCGTGTCAGCCAACAGGGCCTGGATCTCCAGCATCCGTCGCGACGCCCGGCGCAGTTTCTCGAACAATGGCTGGAGCTTTCCGGTCCGCAAGTTCATCTCTTCAACCAGACGGACTGCCTTGTTACGTCGGATCACGAGATTCTTCCATGCCGCTCGACGTTGACGCATCGGCAACCGCTTGTTAATCGCGGTCATGTAGTCGGCGCGATTTTCGCTCAACAGGTGCTGGAGGGTGCGTACGTTGGGAACGATGCGCTGCATGATCGCCTTTTTCTCGACCGCGTTGGTCACGCTGACCTCGATCGTACGATCGAGACGCAGTTTCTTGTCGCGAACCTGCTCGAGAAGCTTCAATGCGCCCTGCAACAGGAAGTCAGTGGCCAGCATCGAGTGACGATAGCGATCTCGCGTGGTCTCGATCTGTTTTGCCGCCGATACCTCCTGTTCCCGCGTCAGCAACGGGATCTGGCCCATTTGCATCAGGTACATCCGCACCGGGTCCTCGGTTGGATCTGCGCTGGTTTCGTCCCGCCGGCGCGACCGCTCGTCCTCGGGTCGGATATCGTCGTCATGCGCATCCGCAAATTCCTGTCCCATCACACGCGATCGCCGCGTGATCGACTCTTCGGCATCAAAGGCATCATCTTGCAGGCTTCGTCGGCTGAATTTCTTACCCATCCACGGCTCCTCGTATCCGGTTCTCTTGGCGGTCATTTCGTTGTTGAGAACCAAGCAGGAGTGGTGCCGAGGGGCCGACTCGCAGCTCAACATCTGCAGCAAACCATTGGTGAGCAATGATTTACGGCCAGCGTTATGCTTGCCGGCGTTCCCCGGGTGTTGCGAATTGTCCACGGCGGATGATTCGCAAAATCAACCTCGGTCGCGCGTGTGCACTCCCAAAAGCCGTTGCAACCGGAATCGGTGCGTCGCCGATGGCCGATGCTGACCTGGGGGTCGCGGTCTACACGCTATGACCGGACGGATTTACACTGGGCATGTTGGTAGCGGCCGTTCAACAGACCCCGCGCCTTCTCGAATCCACTGGTAGTCAACCGTCCACCCCATCAAACGATTCAGACGGGGGCGGAAATGACGTAGGCGGGACAGTGGCCTCGGTATTCCACGCTGTGATGCGCAGGACGGAACAATCGTTCCTAGAATTGCGCCACAATTCATTCCAAAAACCGTCGGTCACTCCATGGAAGCCGCCCAGCAACCTCCCGAGCCAATCGAGGAGAACTTTGATTGGATTGACGGCCTTTCGCTGGCCGACCCGGAATCGGCGCGAGAAAGCCTACGGGCGATCTGGTCCTGCGGTGCCTCCGCGGAATCCCTGTACCGCCTTCGCCAGGGCTTGCTCGAACATTTTCCACAGTTTGACGATCGCGATTCCGTGCTCGCAAACCTCAGCCGTTTCGTTGCCGCGACGCCTTCGCCAGAGAAGTTGGTGTCCTTGCTCGAGAGCGACTCGGGCGCGCTAGCGGTCCTTCTTCGACTTCTCGCGATTGGCCCAGGATTGGCGAACCGGCTGATTTGCGATCCTTCCGTTTTTGCGGTTTTGAGAGCGAGTGACTTTGCGGCGTCCAGCCGCAGTCATCTCGTCGAGGACTTAACACGTTCGCTCAACGAGATCGAACACGCCAATCGTGCAGGTCTCGTGATCCGAAAGTTCTATTCGCGTGAAGTCCTGCGAATCGCTCACGCGGAGTTCGTCGAGAATCTTTCGCCCGAGAAAGCGGGGCGGCGCCTGGCATGTGTCGCCGACGCTGTTATCGAATCGAGCTTGAATTACGTGCATTCCCGGCTGTCGGATCGGCGTGGCCTTCCGCAGCGACCTGACGGCACCATCCCCGAAGTCGTGGTAATCGGACTGGGAAACCTGGGCGGGGAGGAGATGAGCTACTCGTCGCCAATGACTTTGGTATTCCTTTACGATTCAATCGATAACCAGAACACCTGGCATCGCGAATTCTACAGCACACTCGTCGACGAGCTGGTCAGCTTGTTGCGCGGCAGTGAAAACCAATCATTGGGTATCAGCGTCGATTTGCGCGAAGGGCCGCGACACGAGGTCGGTGTTCACATTTGCAGTTTCCGCGAGGCGATTCGGATCTACGAAACGGCGGGACGCACATGGCAACGGCTGAGCTTCGTCAAGGCGCGGGTGGTTGCCGGATCGAAATCGCTCGGCGAAGCGATGCTCAACCGGCTGACACCCTGGGTCTATCGTCAATACGTCAGCCGCGTGGAACTCGCCGAGATTGGCACGCTACGGCACAAATTGGAAAAACGCGCCGAACAACCGTCGTCATCGATCGATGACATTGCCCGTGCCGCCGGCGGACGCGATGATCTTGAATTGACCGTCCAGTTCCTGCAACTCCTGCATGGCGGCAATCTGACTTCGGTACGATGCCGCAATACTCACGAAGCGATCGTCGCGCTTCAGCGCTCGGGATGCCTGACCCATCAGGAATCCACCCTGCTTTCGGAGAACCACGCGCGGCTTTGTCGGCTGCAAAACCTGATGTCAATGATGTTCGACGCCGGCGGTCGGGCATTGCCAATCGACCCCGTGGCACGAAAACGGCTGGCTTGGCACCTGGGAATCCGGGCCGCGGACGGATCGGGAGGCGACCTGGAGCGGTTCGAGCAACTTCTCAGCGACACGTTCGACAAGAATCGCAAGATGATCAATCACCTGATGCTTGACACTCCGAGCACCAGCGACGAGGTGGCGATCGAAACGGAGCTACTCTTAGATCCCGATCCCGATCCGGCCACTGTCGAGGCGACCATGCTTCGCCATAACCTCCCCGATGCCACGCGGGCAATGCAGGACCTCGCCGCGCTAAGTACTGAATCCGTTCCATTCCTATCGCCTCACCGCTGCCGTCACTTTTTCTCCGCCATTTCACCCGCGCTGCTCGAGGAGGTCTCGCGAACACCGGATCCACACGCTGCGCTGTCGTCACTGGTTGAGGTGACCGACTCCTTGGGTGCTAAAGCGACGCTTTGGGAATTACTCGGCAGCAGCCGTGCCACGATGGAGCTGATGGTGCGACTGTGCGCGACGACGCCTTACCTGAGCGGAATCCTGACGCAGAATCCCGGCATGATCGACGAATTGATCGACTCCCTGCTGATGAATCGACTACCTTCCGCTGAGCGACTCGACGCTCATTCGATCGAGCTCTGCCGGGGCGCTGCTGACGTCGAGCTTATTCTGCACAGTTTCAAGAACGGCGCGCACTTGAACATCGGTGTCCGCGACATGCTCGGCAAGGAAAGTCTCGAAGCGATTCACCAGGCGATCGGTGATACTGCGGAAGCCTGCGTGCGCCGCATGATCGCCTACGAACAGGAATCGCTTGCCGAAAACTACGGAGACCCGGTCGATGCGGAGGGGAACCCAGCCGAGCTTCTCGCTCTTGCATTGGGAAAACTTGGCGGCCGCGAGCCGAACTACCACAGCGACCTGGACGCGATCTTTCTTTACTCGGCCGAGGGCGAGACGTGTCGCCGAGTCGGCGGACACCGCGCGACACTTAGCAACCATTTGTTTTTTAACCAGCTGACCCAGTGCGTGATCACGCGCATCAACAATTCAGGTCAAGCGGGGCGTCTCTACGAACTCGATTCTCGACTTCGGGACACGGGTGAAGAAGGTGTCTGGGCGACAACGATCGAAGATTTCCTTGACCGGTTTCAAAGTGGATCGGCACCTCTGTGGCAACGACTTGCGATCTGCAAGGCGCGGGCGATTTCGGGGTCGCGTCATCTTCGTCAAAAGCTCGATGCAGCGGTCGCAGAAATCATTTGTGAAACGGTCTGGCAAAACAGCATGGCGGAGCAGGTCCGCGAAATGCGAGAAAGGATGCAACAAACTGCGCACTCGGGAAACCTCAAACGGGGCGAAGGTGGTACCGTGGACGTGGAATTCGTTGCCCAGATGTTAACGCTTCGATACGCCTCGCAATCACCCGACATCATCAGGCAGGGAACCACGGCTTCTCTGGTTGCCCTCGCCGACGCCGGCTATTTGGAACAGTCTCAATCTCTCGGTTTGATCCATGGCTACCGCACACTTCGCCGAATCGAAGCAAACTTGCGGCTCATGAATACTCCGGCCCGACATGAATTGCCCCAAGACGACGAACAGATCGAAAAACTCGCGTTCTTGATGAATGAAGACGATCCCCGCGTCATCCTGGAACAATGCCAACAGGCGCGCCAGGGCAACCGCGCGATTTTTAACCAAGTTTTCGAGAATGCGGCCGCGGACAACTGACCTCGCCCCGCCTTCCTTTCGAATGGTCCTCCTAATGCAACCACGTTCGCTCTTCTACGCGTTCTCGATTTTTCTTGCGATCGGTTTCACCCATGGTGCACCGATTCACGCCGAAGACCCCATAACGAACCGACCCAATATCGTTCTGATCATGGTCGACGACATGGGGTACGGAGATCCGGGCTGTTACAACGCGGCCTCGAAGATTCCCACGCCACACATCGACTCGCTTGCCCGAAATGGAATGCGGTTTACCGACGCGCACGCCCCGGGTCCCCTTTGCCACATGTCACGTTACGGGCTGATCACGGGCCGGTTCCCATTCCGGACCAACGTCGGGCGATGGTCCAGAAACGCCTTGATCGAACCCGACCAAGTGACGATCGCTTCGTTCTTGAAGCAGCACGGATATCGCACCGCGATGGTTGGCAAATGGCATCTCGGGTTCAACGAGCAGGGCTACGATCGACCCTTGGGGGGTGGTCCAATCGATTGTGGATTCGATTCCTTTTTCGGGATTCGTGCGTCGACCGACATCCCACCTTACTTCTACATCGACGGCGATCGCGCCGTCTCGCCGCCGACCAGCGAAATCGAAGCCAACTACAGCGAAGGCTGGTCAAAGATCCAAGGCGCGTTTTGGCGTGCCGGCGGGATCGCCCCCGACCTCGATCTGAAAGACGTGTTACCTCGATTCACCGACGAAGCGATCGATGTGATCGATACGCACGCGGCATCCGAGAAGGCCTCGCCGTTGTTTCTGTACCTCGCCTATCCCGCACCTCATACACCTTGGCTGCCATCGCCGGAGTTTCAGGGTAAAAGTGGTGCGGGGATATACGGTGATTTTGCTGTGATGGTCGACCATATGATCGGACGCGTGCTGAAATCTCTTGACGAATCCAAACTGGCCGAGGATACCCTGGTCATCTTCACGTCCGACAACGGGCCGGTTTGGTACGAACACGACGTCCAGCGGTTCTCCCACGACAGCTCGGGCGGACTCCGTGGCATGAAGGCTGATGCTTGGGAATGCGGACACCGTATGCCATTCATCGTCCGCTGGCCCGGCAATACTCCCAAAGGCAGCGTCAGCGACCAGCTGATTTGCTTCACCGATCTGATGGCCACTTTCGCGGCAATTGTCGGCGAAGATCTGCCCGCCGATGCGGGCCCGGACAGCTTCAACATGCTTCCAGCGATTCTCGGCAACAATCAGATTGACGTGCGTGAAGCGATCGCGCTCGCCTCGGGCAACGGAACAATGGTCATCCGCAAAGGTCCATGGAAGTTGATTACCGCACTCGGTTCCGGCGGATTCTCCGAGCCCAAGCGTGTCGCGCCTGTGGAGAATGGTCCACGAGGCCAGCTCTACGATCTATCGAGCGATGTCGGTGAAATGAACAACCTTTACGACCGTCACCCGGATCGCGTCGCAGAATTGAGCGAAGAACTGCAGCGAATCCGTGACCGTGAAAGCCGATCCCCCACCAAGTAGTAAGCGTCGAGTCGTACGCGTCGAGTCGTCATCGTCGAGTCGTCATCGTTGAGTCGTCAGCGAAGATCGTTCCCGCCGAGATCAGTCGACCGACTCGCCCTCGGCAAGTTCCCGAATTCGCAGGTTCTTCCAGGAGACAGTGAACGGACCGGAGTTCTTCTTGATCGCGTGCACCTGCAGCCCGATGAAGCCGGACTCGTCGCGGTCGTCGGTAAAATCAGCGACGGGGACGCCGTTGACGAAACTTCGAATTCGATTTCCTTGTGCGATGATCCGAAATTGGTTCCACTCGCCCGGCCTGTAGGCCCGCTGTTTCTCGGCAGCTTTGACCGAATCGTCCAACCAGCGTGTCCTGCGGCCTTCATCCCAAAAATTCCCGGCACATCCATTTTCACCATTGATGCCCGCTCGGATCTCACACTGGTAACCATACACCTCGCCTTTTTCTCTCAGGCGGTCAGGCTTGGACTCCTGTGGCGTAGGTTCGGCGTACTGGTGGCTGCGAATCTGGACTCCCGAATTCAGTTTCGGATCGCATCGAACGTCAAATTCCAACACGAAATCGGCGAATGGCCCACGGGTTAGGAACGTGTTTTTTCCGGGGCCAGTCGTGCCGGTGATCACGCCACCCTCGATCACGTAGGTTGCGTCGCCGCCAACTTTTGACCAGCCATCGAGCGAATCCCCCTTGGCCAGGTCCACCCATTGGTCGGAGCGTTGTTCCACCCGTTGTTCCACCCGTTGTTCGGCGCCGCAAGCGAAACAGACGGAACAGGCGAAACACGAGATTGCAAGTACAACGGAACATCGAATCATCATGACCAGCCTTTGGCGCGGGGGAAGGATGCCGTTGGATGATACACCAAACGTCACCCAGTGGAGCCGGCCGCATGGCTTGATGGGCGCAGTTGCATCGGCATGCGATAGCGGACCCAACCCGGCATCGTCACGCGAACCAGGGTCGGGTGCCCTACAGACATCTTCACCTTCTGGGAAAACATCATTTCGTCTTCGCGAATATGGTGGAACTGGTCCCATGGTATGAACAGCGGAGGATGCCCCAGCCGCAGCGGAAACGCGACGGTGATCCGCAGGCCATCATCGTTGACCCGAAAGCAGAGACACGAATGGTACTGGACGACCCCGATTCGTCCGGTTCGCATCCACGCTGATTCACCCGCCGCATGGCCAGTGGCTCGATAGTGCTCGGCCAATCGTGCCCATCCACTTAATCGCGAAAGAAGCCACGACAGAAACAACCACATCGCCGGTATCAGCGCGACGAAGTGAACGGAACCGAGGTTGTTCATCGAATTGGCTTACCGGCCTTCGACCCGCGTGAAGATCATTTTCCCGGCATTCGTCTGAAGCGTGCTGGTTACGCGGACATCCAATTCCTGTCCAATTCGATTTCGCCCGCCCTCGATTACCACCATGGTTCCGTCATCGAGATATCCCACGCCCTGTTCGGGACCCTCGCCCGCCTTGATCACCTTGATGTGAAAAGTCTCGTCCGGCAGAAATACCGGACGCAGCGAATTGCTGATCTCGTTCAAGTTAATCACGGGAACATTGTGAAGTTTGGCAACCTTGTTCAGGTTGAAGTCGCCGGTAACAACTTTCCCTTCCAAATGCTTCGCCAACAGAACCAGCTTCAAGTCCACGGTCTGGCCGGCAAGTTCGGGCAGCTCACGGTCGAAAATCATCAGATCCACGTTTTCGTCGGCTCGCATCCGGTTCAGCACGTCAAGCCCGCGTCGTCCTCGCGTCCGGCGCAACTTGTCACCGCTGTCCGCGATCGCCTGCAACTCGCTGAGTGCAAATCGGGGCATGATCAATTGGTTGTCAAACACGCCCGTGGACACCAGATCCGCTATCCGTCCGTCTATCACAACGCTGGTATCGAGAATCAAGGGCTTGAAACCTTTGACTTCCCGGACAAATTCCACGTAAGGAATCAGGAAACGAAAATCATCCTTGGTTTGCAACAAGACGCTGGTGCAGATGTAACAAAGCACCAACGCAATGACCAACTGAATCGCGGGCGCATTGAACGATTGCTGCAAGAGTGGAGCCAGAGCAATGGTCAGCACATAGGTCAGCAACACGCCGATCAGAACACCGAAGTAAATCGCCGAAATTGTGTCGATTCGCTTCCGAGGCGCGTAGATGTCCGCGATCACCACGCCCAGGGCCAATGTCATGATTCCGACGAACACCAGCCAGGGAACTGTTGTCGAGGTATCGGACAAAGAGGTGTTGATGATTGCCGATATTCCGCCTGCACAGAGAAGGAATATGCACCGCAGTATGATCAGGGCCATGGATTGGATGCCCGTCGATGGAGTGGATGAATCGCCGACGGAGAAAACGGCCGACGGGCGAAGCTATGAGAATAAAGTTCCGCCCCAGTTTAGATAAGACGGGGCCCAATCCCCAAGGGATTGCCCGATATTGGCCCAAAGCCTTCGAGCCAGGGTGCTCAACGGCGTCGAGCAAGCCGTACGAATGCTCAGCTGGCAATCGGCGCACCAGTGCCTACGCAGCGGCAAATCAAGGCGATTCGACCGCCGCGGGGACCACATCCTCGACCTTCGGTTCCATCGCACCAGCGGTCATTTGGCTGTCGCTAAGCGTAAAGATCACGAAAAGTCCGACGAACACAAATGAGCCGAGGAAAACGATGATGTTAAACGGCTTGTCAAAAGCAAGGTGCATGAAGAACGCCATCACCAGCGCCGCCTTGATCGTGGCGATGACCATCACGATGGCAACGTCGAGCGAGCCAAAATCAAAGCTTGCCTGAGCGACTGTTACGATTGTCAGAAAGACAAGAGCGCCGAATACCGCCAACAACATTGGTATTGGCATCGGATGAGCAAAATCGTGACCGTCTTCTGAATGACCGTGGGCGGACATAGCTTTGAGTACCAGTTAGGAAAAATGCGTCGGATTTCTATCGAATCAGGTAAAGCAACGGGAACAGGTAAATCCAAATCAAGTCGACCAAGTGCCAGTAGAGGCCTACATAGTCGACCGGCCCGAAATACTGGCGGTTGAAATCTTGGCGCACCGAACGAATCAGCAACCACACCAGAACGCCGATCCCACCGAGGATGTGGATCGCGTGCACGCCGGTCATGCAGTAATAAATACTGAAGAAAACGCCTGCCTTGCGTGGTGTCAGCACGTTCTCGTCGACGCTCGAAATCGCACCGCTGATCTGATCATCATCCATCACGATCGAGCCACCAGCCACCGTCGCCTGACGCTCGAGTGCCTCGAGTTCGCTTTTCAATCCCGAGTTGGTGGCTTCCGAAGCGAGCCGTTGGAGCACCGGATCGCTGGGCAAGGGTACGGCCGGGGCAGAGGTTCCAGCGTGGCCTGCTTCATCGGCGTGCTTTGCTTCGCCAGCGTGCTCTGCTTCGCCAGCGTGCTCTGATTCACCTGCGGCGTGCGCGATGTGGTCCGTGTCGTGCGCGGCGGCGGCATCGGTCGCGGCGTGCGGTTCGGCGTGCTCTGCGGAGTGATGTTCTCCGGCATGCGACTCGGAACCACCGCTTTCGAGTACCATTCCAAGCCCGACCCCAACGAAAAACGCCAGGCACACGACCGTGAGCGGCTTGGCACAATCGATTTGAAACTTGTCTCCACGAACGATTGAAATCACCAACCACGCGACCACGCCGATCAACAACAGCAGGAACGGCAAGCAAAGGTAGAAAAGGTAGGGTGGTTGATCGGGTGGATGTGGGTTAGCTGGATCGTAGAAGTAAAGCCCTGCCGGCAGCAAACCCATGCCCCACTTGTGCGAGTATTCGATTGCCTTGACGCCGAGAAAGATCATGGCACATGAAAGGGTCGCGGCGAGCATTCCGGTCAATCCCTTATGTTGCTCTGTCTGCGAACATCGCACCGCCCAAGCCATCGTTAACGAGCTGAACAGCAGTACGCCCGTGTTGATCGCACCGAGTTTCGTGTTGAGGAACTGGCTGCATCCCTCGAACACTTCCGGTCGCATCATGCGAAAGATCGCGTAAGCGCAGAACATCCCGCTGAAAAACAGGATTTCGGTCACGAGAAACAACCAAATCCCCAGCTTACCGCTGTCGAACTGCTGCTCCGGCGTGTCGAAGTGGTGAGCCAGAAACGGCGGATGGTCATGATCGTGACCGTGATCGTCGGCGGACGTCTCAGGGCTGACTTCGATGGTGGACATGGATGTTAACGATAGAAGAAGGATTGAGTTTCAACGTCAAAGTGGACGGCGATGGGCACCGCCGACCGATCAGTGTGAGTCTTCGGCGTGTGCTGGAGCGGTCTCGGGATGCTCATCCGGAACCAACTTTCGTTCCGGTTCGATCGTGACATAGCGTTCGTTCTCGGCGTCCCATTCCAGGTCACCGAAGTCATACGGGTCGCCCACCGCCGGAGCCCGTTCGAAATTGTAGAACGGTGGCGGAGAAGTGCAGTGCCACTCAAGCGTCGCACCGCCCCAAGGATTGGCGGGCGAACGCTTGCCCCGGAACAACGAATGCAACAGCACGAACAGGGCGACCACCAATCCAAATCCCAGCAACAGCGCGCCGTATGTGCTCATCTGATGTAAATACGCGAACTCGGGATCGTAGGTCGCATAACGCCGGGGCATTCCTCGACTCCCCAACACAAACTGAGGGAGGAACGTCAGGTTGAACCCGAGGAAAACCAACAGCGCCGAAATACGGCCGCCCGTCTCGTTGAACAGTTTCCCGAACATCTTCGGCCACCAGTGGAACACGCCACCAAGAAACGCGACCAACGTCCCGCCTACCATCACGTAGTGAAAGTGAGCGACCACAAAATAGGTGTCATGCAAGTGCATGTCGGTCGCCAACGTCCCGAGGTGCAAACCCGTAAGCCCGCCGATGGTGAACAGGAAAATGAATGAGATCGCGTAACACATCGGGGTCGTCAAACTGATCGACCCCTTGTACATCGTGGCCAACCAATTGAAGACCTTGATTGCCGAAGGGACCGACACGGTAAAGGTCAACGCACTGAAGACGATCGTTGTCAGGGAGCTCATCCCGGCGGTGAACATGTGGTGCCCCCAAACCAGAAAACCGAGCAGCGCGATGGCGATCGAGGAGTAAGCGATGAATCGGTAACCGAAGATCCGCTTGTGACTGTGCACGCTGATCAAATCGCTGATGATGCCGAAGGCCGGCAGGATCATGATGTACACCGCCGGGTGACTGTAGAACCAGAAGAAGTGCTGGAACGTCACCGGGTCACCGTTGAACTCGGGATCGAAGATACCGATGTGCATCGCACGCTCGGCGATCAACAACAGCAGCGTGATGCCCAGGACCGGGGTTGCCAGAACCTGGATGATGCTGGTCGCGTACGTGGCCCACAGAAACAACGGCATGCGAAACCATGTCATGCCGGGCGGCCGCATCGTATTGATCGTGACGATGAAGTTCAGTCCCGTAAAAATCGAACTGAACCCGAGCACAAATGCTCCCGATGTCGCCAGGATGACCGACGTATCAGTTGTCGTGCTGTAAGGGGTATAGAATGTCCAACCGGTATCGAGGCCGCTGGCGAACAGAGCGCAGATGAAAAAGATCGCGCCGAAGACCCACAGGTAGAAGCTGCATAAATTCAGCCTCGGAAACGCAACGTCCTTGGCTCCAAGCATCACCGGGACGAGAAAATTGCCCAGCGCCGCCGGAACGCTCGGGATGATGAACAGGAACACCATGATCGCGCCGTGAAGCGTGAACACCTGGTTGTAATGGTTGTTCGCCTCGGCACCCTTGAAGATCGCCCCATCGGGCTGGAGCAGGTGCAATCGGATCAACATCGCCAACAGTCCGGCAATTGTGAAAGCCGACGTGACGCCGATCAGGTACATCACCCCGATCCGCTTGTGATCAAGCGTGAAGGCCCAACTGAGGAATCCCTTGGAATTCGTCAGGTAGCTTTCACTTGCGGTCGGGAACCCGGGGTCCCGTACGTTTGCGCCCGGAGGAATGGATCCAGCAGACATTCTTTTTACCTCGTTATTCGAAACGCTCGCAGCGTCATCATGTTTGTCATTATCACGTTGGCAGCCGATGTTCGGCAACAACGCACTTATTCGGGCGTGTCCGACTCGGCGGACGGTTCGGTCGTTTTGCTCGTGGGTGTATGGTCCGAGATCGATTTCAGGTATTCGACAAGCGAATAGATGTCGTCCTCGCTCAATTGGCCCTTGTAGCTTGGCATGACCGGCTGGTAGCCGGCAACAACCTTCGCCTTGGGGTACAGGATCGACTCGCGGATGTAGTTTTCGTCAGCGGTATCGGTCGACCCGCTGGCAAGCGGCCGTTGATTCCCGTAACTCTCTTTGAATGATGGCCCAACTCGCTTGCTGCCGTCGACGCTGTGGCATCCCGAGCAACCACGGCGGGCGTACAGTTTTTCACCGTACTGCGCCGGCGTATCCTGGGACGGGTCTCGCTGGCTGTATTTCTTGATCCATGCGTTCAAATCGTCGAGCGTCTTGTGAACGACCACGACCGTTTGCATTTCGCTGTGGTTCTTGCCGCAGTATTCGGTGCAATACAAGTCAAAAAACCTGTACCCGTCGGGTGTGAACTGCCATTTGTCGTAGCTCCATGACTCGCCGAGATCCTGGGTCTCCTTCAAAGCGTCGGCAAGTTCATCCTCGCTGACCATCTCGCTGGCGACGGTCGGTTTGAACCACATGTAGTTGTAGCGGCCGGGAACGATGTCTTTCTTCGCGCGGAATGCCGGTACGTACAGACTGTGAATCACATCGCTGCTGCGCATCGAAAGTTTCGTCGGCTCGCCGACGTAGATGTGCAGCTCGGGGTGAAAAGTGCCTCCACCGTAGTCAACGGTCCATCCCCACTTGAAGGCCTGGACACCCAATTCGTTGGCACCATCGGGTACGGTGCGATGGTCCAGATACGATTTTGCGCCGAGCACAAACATGCCCACCAGAAAGAACGACGGACCGATCGACCACGCCAGTTCGATCGGAGTGTTGTGCGCTACGTTGCTCTCAGCCTTCGCGCCCTTTGGCTTGTGATACTTGTAGGTAAAGTAGAAGAGCGACCCGGCGATCGGTATGAAAAAGAAGATACAGACCCACGTGATGGCCCAATACAGCCAATCGATGTCGGCCGCGAACGTGGACGCTGATTCCGGAAACGAAGCGTAATCCGCGGTGTAATCACCAAGAATCGCGAAGGCGCTAGGGAGTGATGCAAACATTTCTTGTCGTCGAAGTGGTATCGATTGTGAAACGGAAGTCGGTCGCGAGGAGGCCTACGTTGGTTCCAGCGGGGAATCGGACTGAGTCGGGGTTTCGTCGGGTGCGGGCGGCGGCTGACGCTTGCGGCCGATCCAGTACGGCGCCAGGCAGGCCAACATCAATCCAACCGTCGCGGCACCGCCTAATCGCATGATTCGCCAGGCCTGCGGGACGTAACTGTTACTTGTCGGGTCGTAGCTGAAGCACCACAGGATCAATTGGTCGACAGGCGTGCCGACCGTGCCCTCGCCTGCTTCCACGAGCGCTTTTCGCAGATCTTCGGGTTCAAATGCAACCGCCAGCGAGTAACGCGTGATCACACCCTCGGGGGAAACGAACGCGAGCATTGCCGGGTGATAGTACTCGCCCGATTTGCGGTCGTAGGTGTATTGAAATCCGAGCACATCGGCCAATCGGGTAATGATCGGCTGTTGGGCTGTACAGAATTCCCAGCCCTGATCGGCGGCCGGTTGCTGGAGGACCAATTGGTCAACGTAGTTCCGTTTGGTCTTGCGAATCGTTTCGGTGGTTTCTTTCGGATCGATGCTGACCGAAAGAATCTGGAAATCACGCCCGATTTGCAGATCAAGCTCGCCCAACGATTTCGTCAACTGATTGAGCTGGACATTGCACAGCATTGGACAACTGCTGTAGTTGAGCGTGATGATCGTCGGCTTTTTTCCGTCAATGAAGTAACCGGTCTTCACGCGCCGGCCAAGCGAATCGGTCAACGGAAGATTAAGAGGAACCTGTCCGCCGAGTTTCTGTTCGACGGTAACGTTCTCGACTTCGCGGGGAATTCCGTCATTGAGCGAGACACCCTCGCGGCCCTGCAGCGATTGGCCCAGTAACGATTGACCCAGTAACGATTGACCCAGCGCGGACGTCGAGCGATCGTTGGCAGCGAGCACTGCCAACGCCACAAAGATGCCGAGAATGAATCGGATGGGCTTTCGGTTCATTGCACTAGGTTTCGTCGTTCCTGATGGGAGCGGAAGACTTGGTGACGGTCGTGTTCTTCTCCTTTTCACTCACAAAAAGCTCAATTGCCTTGTCAATCGGAATGATGATGTTCCCCGTATCTTCGTCGACGCCATACGTCGAAATCTGTTCCTGCTGTTCCTTCAAGATCCGATTCTGACGCTGGTAATCACTGACCTTCCTGGTCTCGGAGTCCTGCCACTGGACCAACGAGTAGTAGAGGACCTGAACCGCCAACGCAGTAACCGCGGTTATCACGATCGAAGCAACTCCGACATAGAAAATGCGTCTGACATCAAGATCGTCGTAGGCAGCCATGGAAGGTTTTTTCGAAGGGTGGTGTTTATCAATCAACGCTCGATCGCCAAAGGGTCAACGATCGATGCTCCAATGCACTAAATATTTTCAAAGGCTATCGATTCGCCCAATCGTGGGTCGCGGACAGCCACAACTTTCGCCTGTTCTGCCACGCGAAGAACTAACCCCGACAACAGCGCTAGCATTCCGCCAACGCACAAAACACTGGCAAAGACTCCGAATACTCCGCCCGGTGTCGCTGCCTGTCCGCCAACTCGAGCTTCGGGCATGATCATCCAGTAGACATCGATGTAGTGCATCACCAACAGGTAAAGTCCCCAGCCGAACACGAGTTTCGGATTGCGGCGCACATGACGACTGAGCGTGCCGAGGAATGGCAACATCCAGTGGAAAAAGATCAGCACCAGGGCCAACCATCCCCAGGCCCCGACTTGACGATGGTAGAACCACTCGGTTTCCTCGGGGATGTTGCCATACCAAATCAACATGTATTGGCTGAACGAGATGTACGTCCAGAAAAAGACGAATCCGAAAATCAACTTTCCGAGATCGTGGTAGTGTTCGATCGTCACTTCGTCCCGCATCGCACCCTGTTTTTGCAGCAGGAATGCGACAACTGCGATCAGACAGTGCGCGGCCAGCACGCTGCCCGCGAAGATGTAAACTCCAAACATCGTCGAGAACCACATCGGTGCCAGGCTCATGACCCAGTCAAAAGCGGCAAACGTGGTCGCCCCGCAGAACATCATCACCGCCGGCCCGCTCCAGTACTGGAGGCGATCGGTGATCGATTTGTCACCAGTTTCGTCCTGCTCGACGCTGCCGCGATAGTAGTAGATCGCCAATCCCGCCCAGATCGCGAAGTAGATGATCGCGCGGACGGTGAACCAGCCTTGATTGAGCCACCGCGACTTCTCGGCCCAGGCATCCATCGGCAAATGGTTGCTTTTCGCGTAATCAGGCTGATCCCAAACGTACAGGGTCCCCTGGCCGAACAGCAGCGTCACCAGGATCGGCAGGAACAACAAAGCAAGTGGAATGACCATGATCATCACCAACTCGGCGATCCGCCTTACGACCGCACTCCAGCCGGCCCGGCATAAATGCTGGATCAGCACAAAGAACAGACACCCCAATGCCAGCGTCAGGCAGTAGATGAAGGCGGTCAGGTAGGCCGACATGCCGAATCGGGCGCCCTGTGCCACAGTACCGATTACCCAACCGAGAACCAAAGCAACCAGACCGCCAATGCAAAGTGGCAATCGGAGTGCGGAAAGCGACTCGGGGAGCTGGAAGGCCGGGTCGTCGGCCGGTTTGATCGCAGGTGCGCCGTGTTCAGACATCGGAGTTGGGTATTACGAATATCGAATGGAATGGATAGTTTTCGCGTGCGTTTCAGGTCGCCTGACCGGCAGCCTTGCTGGCACGTTCTTCTTCGGCCTTCTTTTCGGCTTCAGCTTGTTCTTTCAGTTTCTGGTCGACCTCAGCCTTCTTGGCTGCAATCTCGTCCCGCATTTCCTGGGGAACAACGTCAAGCGATGCATTTTGGCTGCGCTGCAAAGCACGGACGTAGGCGACGATGGCCCAACGATCGTGAGCTTTGATTTGCGAGGCGTAACCCGGCATCTTGCGAATCCCGTTGCTGATCGTGCTGTACAGCTTGCCATCGGGATACTTATCGTCGTACAGAATGTCCTGGTGCAGCGAAGAGGGCGGTATCCAGGTGGACGCCAGGATCTTCTGGGCACGGCGGTTAACCAAACCGTTGCCGCCACCGTTCATGCCGTGACAGACGCTGCAGTAGATTCCAAAGTATTTCTGTCCCCGCTGGACCAGCTCCATGTTCACCTCGAGCGGATTCTCCGTCAGCCAGGGAGTGGTATCCATCACGCTGGGCGACTCGCCAGCGGCATCGCCCGCATCAGACCCCTCGGCCGGCTGCGACGAGCGCTCCGGCTCGGCCTGCTCTTGAGCCTTCGCTTTCACTTGGTCGGCTTCATCCTCGTCGTCCGGCGAAGTTTCCTCGACTGCCTTGGGAGCATCGTCATCCGGCGTCGCTTCCTCCCGCTCAGCATTCTTCTCCTGCTGCGGCGGATCGTTTTCGTTCTCAGCTTCGTCCTGCGACGGCGTATCCGGGCCGTCTGGTTGCGAAGCCTCGCCTTGTTGCAGCGGATTGAGGTACCCGCGTACCAGACGATCGGCCCGCGGAGGATCGATACGTGCGAGCGCCTCCATGTCGATCCCGGTCAGGAAATCCATGTCGTTTGCCAGCTCGCCACGGGCGACGGTTCCCGGCACATCGGGACGCATCGCCCGGCCATCGGCAAACAGTGTCGAACTCTGCTGGGCGTCCTTGGCGGGGGAAAAGTCCATGTCGTAGAAAACATGAAATCGAGGCGAGGAACTGTTGGTCACCCGCATCTTCAAGACCATCAACAGCGGAATCACCGAAAAGCCGACGACCAATCCCCAGATCAAGAAGAACGGCTTGGGCACCTTGGGCGACGAATCATCGTCGACAACTGATTGGATATACGAGGTTCCGGTTTCACCGAGCAGTTGCTCGACGCCGTCGGCCTCAAAACGTTCGTCCTTGGCATCAATGTAAAGAAAAAACCGGTCATCGGTTACACGGTCGAATCGGGGATCGGTGAACACGGGATTGCTATACCGGGGAAGCCCATTGAGCGCCCACATGCCGAAAAAGGCGCCGAAGGACGAGAACAACACGGTCAACTCGAACGCCACCGGCATGAATGCCGGCAGCGAAATGTAGGGCTTGCCTGAGATGATGTACGGATAATCAATGGCGTTCATCCAGATCTGCATCGCCATCGCGGTCGCCGTACCGGTCAAGCCGGCCGCCAACACAATCCAGGGCAACACAGTCGGTTTGATCCCGAGCGCCTTGTCGATGCCATGCACCGCGAACGGCGTGAACGCATCGGTCTTGGTGTATCCGGCGTCACGAATGCGTCGGCATGCATCCAACAACGTATCGACCGAATCATATTCGGCGACGATTCCGTGAACTTTCTTTTCGCTGTTTTCTGACATCAGTTCGCTGCGAGACAGAGGCTGTCTAAGGGTGGAAAGTCAGTTCGGGTCAATGTGTATCGTCATGGCTGTGGGCCATGTGGTATTGCTTGGCCAGGGTCGATTTGGTCTCGGACATGTTGATCACCGGCATCAATCGACAGAACAACAAGAACAAGGTCATGAACATCCCGAAGGAACCGATCAGCATCGACCAGTCGACCCAGGTCGGTGTGAAGTATGCCCAAGCACTGGGAACGTAGTCGCGGGAAAGGCTGGTGACCACAATCACGAACCGCTCGAACCACATTCCGATGTTCACGAAAATGGAAATCACAAAGATGATCCACGGCGTGGTCCGGAACTTCTTGATCCAGAACAATTGCGGACTGATCACGTTACAGGTGACCATCGTCCAGTAGGCCCACCAGTAAGGCCCGAAGGCCCGGTTGGTGAAGGCAAACTTTTCCTCCTGGACCTGTCCGTACCAGGCAATGAAGAACTCGGTGCCGTAGGCGAGACCGACGATCGATCCGGTCGCCAAAATAATCTTGCACATGTTGTCCAAGTGCCGAACCGTGATCAGCTTTTCAAGATTCAGCATTTTTCGAGCCGGCACCATCAAGGTCAACACCATCGCAAAACCGCTGAAGATCGCCCCGGCAACAAAGTACGGCGGAAAGATAGTTGTGTGCCAACCCGGAACCTGGGACACCGCGAAGTCAAAGGAAACGATCGTATGAACGGAAAGCACCAGCGGGGCCGCGAAGGCGGCAAGCAGCGCGTAAGCCTTTTCGTAACGCATCCAGTGCCGCGAGGACCCGCTCCAACCGAGCGACAGAACGCCGTAAGCCATCCGCCGCCACTTGTTCTTGGATCGATCCCGGAAGGTGGCCAGGTCGGGGACCATTCCCATGTACCAAAACAGCAACGACACCGTGCCGTAGGTACTGACGGCGAACACGTCCCAAAGCAGCGGACTGCGAAACTGCGGCCACATCCAAAGGTTCAAGCTCGGATATGGGGCAAGCCAGAAGGCGAGCCAGGCGCGGCCGACGTGAATTCCCGGGAACGTACCGGCGCAAACGACCGCAAAGATCGTCATCGCCTCCGCGGCCCGGTTGATACTCGTTCGCCATTCCTGTCGAAACAGAAACAAAATGGCGCTGATCAAAGTCCCAGCGTGCCCAATACCGACCCAAAACACAAAGTTTACGATTGGCCAACCCCAGAAGATCGGCGATCGGTTTCCCCAGACACCCACACCGGTGTAGAAGAGGTACAGGATGCACAACGTCATCCACTGCAGCAGCGCAAAGGAGATCAGAAAACCGATCACCCAGCCTTTGCTTGGCTTGCGTTCGGCGACCTGGCACACCGTTTCGGTAATGTCGTGATAGGTGGTATCACCGAGCACCAGCGGAGCGCGTTCGCCGGGGCGTTCGACGGTATTGTCCAGACCGTTGGGGATGGCGAGTGACATAAGTTTCAGTTAGCAGTAGTCAGTGGACAGTGAATGAAATGACGTGCAGCAGCCGAGCCTGCGTTACTCTTGTGTTTCTTGCGAAGCGTGCGATTCTTGTTCGTGCGAAGAATCCTCACCGTGCGCCTCGTTGCCATGGTCCTCGTTGCCATGGCCATGATCGTCGCCGTGATCATCCTGACCATGATCGCCGTGAGATTGGTGACCGCCGTGATCGCCGTGGTGCGGCGGCTCGATCGTAGCCAGGTCCTCGAGTTGTTGCGCCGTCATCAATCGCTTCGGGGTGTTGCGAATTCGGGCAAGGTATCTGGTTCGCGGCTTGATGTTCAATTGTCCCAGCATGCCATAGGTGCGAGGATCGATAAACTTCTTCGAAACCGTTGACTTGGGATCGGCTATGCTGCCGAATTCTATCGCCCGAGTCGGGCAAGCCGACTGGCATGCGGTCACGACGTCCCCGTCGGCCACGGCGCGGTCTTCCTTGCGAGCGGTGATCTTGGCGGCCTCGACTCGCTGGACACAGTACGTGCATTTCTCCATCACCCCGCGGCCCCGAACGGTGACTTCGGGATTCATCACCAGGGCCTGCAGCTTACGATTGGCGCTTTCGATGTTGCCCGCGTAGGCATCGATGCCGTATCCGGTACCGATTTCCTCGTTGTAGTTGAAGTAGTTGAACCGGCGAACCTTGAAGGGACAGTTGTTGGCACAGTACCGCGTACCGATGCAACGGTTGTATGCCATGGCGTTAATTCCCTCGTCGGTATGAACGGTCGCGGCGACCGGACAAACCTGTTCACAGGGTGCCGTTTCACAGTGTTGGCATGCCATCGGTTCCTGGACCACATTGGCGTTGTCTTCGTCGCCCTGGAAATATCGATCGATCCTTAACCAGTGCATTTCACGGCTGTTGAGGACCTGTTCGCGGCCAACGATCGGAATGTTGTTCTCACTTTGACACGCGATCACGCACGCGCTGCATCCGATGCACTTGTTGAGATCGATTGCCATGCCCCACTGCGGCAGCTTCTCTTTTTCCTCTTCGATCGCATCGATCGGTTCCCGCCATGGTGAGCCATTCTCGCCAACCTTCGGCACATGCGGGCCTTTGGACTCGGCAAACTGCGGAACCTTCTCGAACAACTCGGTCGTGCCTTCGCGAACCAGCTTGAAACTGCGAATCTCGGTCTCATCGCGACCGCGTTCGTCGATCGCCCAGTGGTCCTGCGTCGTGGACAACTCGTAATCTTCGTAGCGAGGCCGCGCCTTGACGTCATATGCGATCAAGGTCCCGTCGCCTTGGCGGATCGGCGACACATCGGTTCCGACGACATCGACATCTTTTTCGGTGTACCCGCCAACCATTCCAGCGCGACCGCGGCCATAACCGATGGTGGCGGTGACGACACCGGGAGCGCACCCTGGCATCTCGTAAATGGGCAGTTCGACGGTGCTGTCGCCGACCGTGAGGGCAACGATTTTGCCGTGCCGAATTCCCGGCCCTAATGCCGCGGCGGTCGACGGACTCATCACCGCAGCGTTGTCCCAAGTCAATTTCGTGAGCGACTGAGGCATTTCCTGGAGCCAGCCGTTATTCGCGAACCGGCCGTCATAGATCCCGTCGGCCGGAACAAAGATCACTTCGACCAGATCGGTGTCGACATTGGGATCAGAAAACGGAGCTTCACTGGTCAACTCTTCTCTGGCATCACCACCGACACTCATCTCACCGGAATCGAGGACAAGGTCGTCCGCAAAACCGTCATGCAGGAGCTGGCGCCATTGGCGGTCGCTCAGCGAGGCGGCGGCAATCTCGTCGGCCGTCCGACGGACGATCTTCCCGCCGTCGGTCTCACGCTCGCCCAACAGCATGGCGAGCAGTTCGATCGCGGCGCGACCGCCAAGCAGCGGAAGAATCTGTGGTTGGCAAACGCCGTAGTGACCAATCGGGTTGACGCAATCGCCCCAGGATTCAAGAGGGTGTGACATCGGCAATGACCACTCGCACGCCAGCGCCGTTTCGTCGTCATATTCGCCGTGGTAGAGCGTGTTCTCGACTTTCGCAATCGACGCGCCGAGATCGATGTCGCCCGGTGCCGTCGCGACCGGGTTGTTGCCAAGAACCAACAGGGTATCGATTTCCCCGTCATCAATCTTGTTGGTCAACTCACGCAGCGACACGGTTGGCAAATCGGCGTCAACAGCGGTCGAAAACTTTTGAATGCCGCCGAACGAACCGAGAGTCTGGTTCATTTTCATTCCGGCGACGATCGCATCCGATCCGAGATGGTCGCCAACCACGATCACCGCTTTTTCACCCGCCTGTGCGACGTCATGGGCAACCACTTCGAGGAACCGCTCGAGCCGTTCATCCGGCGGAATTTGGTCAAACGGCTTTTCTTTGGCCGCCGCATCGTGTGACTGGCCGCCGCGAATCTTCTCGACGCGCCGCGCAAGTTCGGACAGAAACGCGCGCATTTGACTCGGCCGAATCGCTAATCGTGAATCAGCCGCGGCACCGGTCGAACTGTAACCACCCTCAACGACGTAAAGGCGGTTCATCTTTCCCTTGGTTGGGTCCCGTCGTTGAGCAAAGCGGGCGGCGTTGACCATCATGTTTTTGTCGTTACCGAGAATATCGGCCTGGATCGCGACAATCACATCTGCCTTATCAAGCGCCAAAACCTGTTTGGCGGACTTGCCAAGCGCGGCCGAGGACGCCGTTTGCATCGCGTCGCCTTCGACGCCGTCGTACGAACAAATCGTCGCCTTCGGCAATCGCTGCTGTAACGCTTGCAACATGCGGACCAGCGAAGGCGATGAAGTCGGCGACATCAGAACGGCAAGCCCGGCCCCGCCGCGGTTGCTCTCGGCCGTCTTGATCAGTGCCGCGCCATAGGGATCAAATTCTTCCCAATTGACTTCCAAACGCCGCTTCTCGCCCTTGCGGATCAAGAAGCCGTCGTCACCGCGGGCGCGATCGGGATCATAGAGACCAAGAATCGAGGCCTGTGAGTACACATCGGTTCCCAGACCGCTGGGATGTTCCAGATTGGGTTCGATCTTCAACGGCCGGCCATCAACACAGCTGACCAGCAGGTTGTAGACCCGACCGGCCAATTCGAAATTCGTCGCCCGGCTATAGCTCTCGCCCGGAATGCGACCCTCGGGCCGAATCACGAACGGTTCGATCGTTTCCTCGGGATAGCGGCAACCGCTGGCACCCACGACGGCCAGCGAGGCTCCCATCAATTGCATCCAGCGACGTCGAGAAACGCCCTCGGGAAACTCCGACGCGGCGACCGGAAACTCGCGATCGAGATATTGATTGAATTCGTCGCCACCGCGCAACTCCGATAGGCTGCGCCAATATTCAGGCTTCACCTGGGCTTCGTTCTGCGGGGGGCTCGAAATGGCCGATTCGTTGGAGGTCATATCAGAATGAATGGCGAAGGGACGGTTGAACGATTGAAAGAGTCGACATATCGATGAAGCGGTTGGTCAACGTTTACCGGTGGCACACGGCACAGTGGACTTGCGGGTTGATGTTCTTTTCTTCCCGAGTCCGTATCGCAAAATCCTCCTGGCTGGCGTCGCCCGTTTCCGCGGCCCAGTCAAAGGTCTCAGGATCCCAGTCGAGCTTTGTCACAAGCTCCTTGGGTCGCAGATGGGGTGAAGGGTTGCGATGGCAGTCGATGCACCAGGCCATCGAAAGTTCTTCGTGCTGGTAGACCGTTTCCATTTGGTCGATTCGGCCATGGCAACTTTTGCAACTCACGCCCGAGTTGACATGGGCGGCGTGATTGAAGAAGACAAACTCGGGCAGATTGTGAACTCGTTTCCAAGCCACACCTCGGCCCGTTTTCCAGCTTTGATGAATCGGTGCCAGCTTGAGGCTCTCAGCATGAACGGCCGCCATCGGCGTAACACCCTGGTCGTCGGCGGGAGAGTGACAGTTAACACAGGTCGCGGTGGGCGGAACCGCCGCGTGCGCGGCTTCGAAGACCGTGTTGTGACAATACCGGCAATCCATCTTCAGCTGTCCGGCATGGATCGCGTGACTGAACGGAACCGGTTGCTTGGGTTCGTAGCCGGGATTGAGCGTTTTGGGGTCGGTAATCAATCCGCCCATCGCGCCGGCAAACACCGCGCCCGCGGCAATGGCGACCGCAAGCAGTCCCATCAGGGGATTGATCCAACGAGGAAACAAAAACCGTTGCATGATGATCTTGTGGTCAACCGGGGAATTTTTCGGCCCGAATCGGCGCAACGAGCCTCCGGGGTCGAAGCTCACGCGCTGACGTCCCGCACAGTATGGGGCGCGCAATATCGTGCGGCAATGGTACAGAATTATCGAGCGACATTGTGTCGCAGAATTGGATCGACTTTGATCCAATCGCGACATTGTGCCACATCTCCCGCCGGATCAATCTCTCGGAGCAGGCCGGGGTGGCGACGACGAACTTGATATTGCGTCGACAGCAATCGCGCGGCGGCCGCTACCACCAATCGCCGTCCGAAGTGACCGCCTCGGCGGGACATCGCATTGAGTCCAGTGCCGAAGCAATCTCGCGAGCAGCCCACGTCAAATCGTCTATTTCAAGGCGGTATTCGGGCCAACGCCATCCACCCGGCCACATTTGGTGCGGCGCCGGCCAGCGCGTTTGCGGTGTCGTCGATTGCATCCGGGCCACCAGCCGCGGGACGCAACCAAGACTGGTCTCGTGGCTCTCAAGCGACGGTAGTTTGGGTAAGAATGCGGAAACCCATGGATGATCGATTCCCTGCGGGATCGCCGCTTCGGAGTGATCGCGAGAGGGCATCTCGGACTTCAGTTCCCGAAGTACGGGGGCATGACCCACCACTGCCATCGGTTCCTCGCGGGGCCGATCGGCAAAGGTTTCAATGCCGTAGTCTGCGGTGAGTTGCCGGCACAGGTCGGTTCGGATTGCCTCGTCACCACCGACCAGCGCCAGCGACGGAACACCTTCGCCCAGGTGCCGCGCGAGCCGCTCGAGAGTCCACCCGAATCGAGGATCACGGTAATGGGGCGCAACGTCGCACGCGGGCCGCAAGACGAATTGACGCGCGGTGTATCGGGGATGGGGCACGATCAACCCGGTGCCTCCGCCCACCAACTCGCCATGCAAGACGACATCAAGATCGATCGATCGCGCGTCCCAGCGCTGGCGACGCTGGCGACCCAAATGGTGTTCGGTTTGCTGAAGCAAGCCGAGGATGTCGCGCGCCGAGGATGCTGTCTCGAACGAGGCGACCGCATTAAGGAACGGTTCCTGACCCAGCGGTCCGCCAATCGGCGGCGTCTCGAACAAGCGGCTGGTACGCAGGCCAATGACGTTGTCAAACGCATTGATCATCCGAGCTGCTTCGGCAACCAATGCAAAAGGGTCACCGAGATTGCTCCCGAAGCTGATCAAACACTGCGCGGTCACGACGGCACGACCTAAGATAACTTCCCTGAAAAAACTTTTCCCGGTTCGACTAATCGCTGGAAAAGGATCTGTGTGTAGGCGTCACAGACCTCTCGACGACAACTCAAAATCGCCAGCTGACCTTCACGGCGCGAATGAATCAATTCGGCTGCAACCAATTCCTTCAAGTGATGGGAGATGGTTGCCTGTGTGATCGGAAACTCCGCGACGAGCGTCTTGCAGGGAATTTCCTCTTGTCGCGCGATGCACGCCAGGATTGCAAAACGCTGAGGATCGGCGATTGCCTTGGCAATCCGCTGTAACTGTTCATCAGTCAGCTCGATCTCAATCTGGCTCATACCCACAATCTAGGCCCCGTGATCTCCACATGCCATAGTTCAAACTCACGGAATCATTAATTGTTCGTCGCGGCGCGCTCTGACGCGGACGTATGTTTACTGTCAGAATGTACCCTGCACGTTCCGAGCCCACGGCCACAGCACAAAGCGTGATTGGTGAATTGATGTCCATGGACGAGATCGAGCCGACTGAACAATCACCTGACGATCTCTTTCTGACAGCCGTGCTGTTCGAAAGCGCTCTCGGGGGGGTTGCACTGTTGCTCGGCTGGGCACTGGGTCCCTCCGCAAGGGCGATGATTCCTGAATTGGAACCGGAAAACCTGAAACAGCTAGGGCTCGGCCTTGGATTTGGATGCCTCGCCGCGATTCCCGTGCTGGCGTTGATCGAGTTGATCCGCCACATCCCATGGGAACCCATTCGTGAACTCGAGCGGTTGACCGACGACAGCATGATCAAAACGCTGTTGAAGCTGCGGCCGAGCGAATTGATCGTGATCAGCATCTGCGCTGGAATCGGCGAAGAACTATTGTTCCGCGGCTGGCTGATGTATTGGCTCGATGAAACTGCCCAGGCGATGACTACCTCGCCACCCCAAGCCACGCTCATTGCCGCCCTGGTGGTCTCGTCAGTGGTGTTCGGATTCTTCCACCCGATCAGCCGGCTCTATATCTTTCTGGCGACGCTGATGGGCTTTTATTTTGGCGCTTTGGTGATCTACACCGAGAACCTGTTGGTCCCGATCACCGCCCATGCGACTTACGACGCAGTTCAGTTGATCATCACAGCAAGGCGAGAGGAAACGGGGGATCATGCCCCCTAGGTTCTAGCCGGCACCAACACGCGCGTTGGTGTACGGCCAGCGACGCAATGCGATTGGGGGTACGGACAACCCAATCGTCCCGGCACAAAGATGGTCCCGGCACAACGATGGTCCCGGCACCCGATAATCCGGCACAACGATCGGCCGGCTGGTACGATGTCGATGTCGTCACCCATTGGTTCATTCAAGTCTTTGGATCCTGCCGAGACCTCTTCATGTGCTTTCGAATGCTTACTGTTGCGATTGTCGCCCTCACCTTCGCCCAATCTCTCCAAGGGGTCGATGGTCCCCTGGTCTATGAGGGCAAGAGCGGTCCCGGGGCTGGGAAGCAGATCGTCTTTCTCGCCGGCGATCACGAGTATCGAAGCGAAGAGGCTTTGCCCGCGCTGGCACGAATCCTGGCCAAGCACCACGGCTTCAAATGCACGGTGCTGTTTAACGTCGACGAGGAAACTGGTTTCATCGTGCCGGGCAACAGCAACATGCCCCACACCGATGCCATCGACAGCGCCGACCTGCTTGTATTCGGATTGCGGTTCCAAAACTTTCCAGCCGAACAAATGCAACCGATTGTCGACTACCTCAATCGTGGCGGACCGGTTGTAGGCACCCGCACGAGCACACATGCCTTCAAGATTCCAACTGATTCAGAATTCGCCAGATTTGATCACCAATTCAAAGGTGACGAGATGAAAGGTGGATTCGGCCGCCACATTCTCGGCGAGACATGGGCCGGGCACTACGGCAAGAATCACGTGATGAGCACGCGGCTGGATATTATCAGCGAGCAAGCTGACCATCCGGTCCTTCGCGGCGTAAAAGATCCGTGGGTCGAGGCGGGCGGGTACTGGACCGAGCCGATGCCCGACAGCGTGGTTTTGGCCAATGCTCAACCGCTGCAGGGGATGACGCCCCGCTCGCCTGTGGCGGAGGACAAACAACCCTGTCCCGGCGTCTGGGTGCGCAGCTACACGAGTGAAAGCGGAGCGATGGGCCGCGTCTTCACCACGACCTACGGTGCATCCGAGGACATTCGAAACGACGGGTTTCGGCGAATGATGATCAACGGTTGCTTTTGGGCCGTCGGGCTCGAAGAAAAAATCACGCCCGAATTGAACGTCTCGCTGGTCGGACCCTACAACCCATCAACATTCCGATTCGGTGGTTATCGACAAGGGGTGAAACCGCTCGATATGGCCGGCTGGGAAACGCCGATCATGGATCCGTCCAAGCCGATCCAACCGCGTCCGCCGCGAAAGAAGAAACCGGCCGAAGCGAAAAAGTCCGGCAGTGCCGGCTGAGCCAGAGAAGAAGCCCAGTCAAATCTCCGTCGGCTTGGGCGCCGGCAATTCCTCGATCGATTCGGGGATGGCCTCCTGCTCCGCCTGCAACTCTTGCTCCTCAGCCGGCCGGACCGGTGCCGCGGGCGTTGGCCGAGCGGGAACATCCGAGGAAGGAAGAATTTGCGTATCGCGATCGGCAGCGGGTTCAGACGACGGCGATTCTCGCCCGACCGAACCACTCGCGACGAACGGACCCAACAACTCGAGAGTCAATGAGAACCCAGGGGCTCGTGAGATGGACGACAGATTCGGATTGCCAACCACGCCCTGGTAGTTGATCAACAAATCGCTAAGCCGCTCCGGCGACTCGCCCTGGTCAATCGTCTCGATGATCCGCTGCGGCCCGAGGTAATCCAACCAAACATCCGCGTCATCGCGTCGTGACGATAAACTCATCGCCAATCGCTGAGCCGCGTCTCGAAGTTGCTCGCCGAGCGAACCATCCATGGAAAGTCGCGTCGACTGGTAAGGCTGGCGCTGCGGGTAAACATTACTCCCTTCGACGTAAATGCGATCGGGATAGACACGCTCGTGATACACAACGTCGGGATAAACAACATGGGGATAAACGGGCACGGGGTAGACCGGCGCAGGGTAGATCGGTGGGTGATAGACCGGTCCCGGGTGGTAGTATCCGTAACCCGGTCCGCCGTAGCCGAGTGCGTACAGCCTGGTGTCGACCGCCGTGAAAGGCGCGCGGACGCGAGTGCCGCCACCGAATGGAAGAACATCGACCGAAACAAAGGGAACACGCACGTTGACACCGCCAAAAGGCCCGACTCGAACCATTTGGGCGGAGGCGTGTGATGACATCACGATCCACAGCGTGGCGGCGCAAATTACGCCAGTCATTCGGCCAATCATGTCAGGATGTCCCTACGGAGTTGGGTTATTCAGAGTTGCATCGACGGGCGTATTTTACCTGCCCCGAGACAATTCGGCGCTCCGGCAATCAGAAACTGTCATTTCAACTCATGGACCAGTTTCGCGTCGGCAAGCGTCCAGAAACGAATCACGCCGCTTTGTCCGCCGGAAATCAATTTTTTTCCGTCCGCCGTGACACTTGCGGCGAACAGAAAGTCGCCCGAAGCATTGAAGGTTCGGATCAATTTCCCATTGGACGAGTCGTAGAGACGAACCTGGCCGTCAGCACATGCGGCCACAATCTGGTTGGAGGTCTGCACGAAGTCGACCGCGGTGACTTCCTTCGAAACACCCGTGATCGTCCGCCGCTGTTCGCCCGTTTCGACGTTCCATATTTTGACCGTCTGATCGGCGGCTGCCGAGGCGATCGTTTGCCCGTCGTCCTGCCACGCAACCGACAGCACGTGATGCGTATGGCCTTCGAGAGATCGGATGACCTTCCCGCCGGCGACATCGAGCACGCGTATCGTCTTGTCGGCTGCTGACGAGGCGACTCGGCGGCCGTCGGGCGAAAACGCGACACCGAGGACTGTATCGCTATGAACCGGCCCGAAGTCGCGGACCAATCGGCCGGTGTCGACCGCAAACACTTTGACTTCACCCGATCGACTCGGAGGACCGCTGCCCGCTGCGATCGATTTGCCATCGGCACGGAAATCAAGCGCCGTCACGCGATCGCTGAGGATGCCTGGATCATCAATCGTTCCGATGGTTCTCTGGAGAATCCATTGCGTATGCTTTGACCAAATCTCCGGTGAGGATGAAATGCCAAACGCGACCACCATGTCCCCAGCAAAGGCAACCCTCGACGGCTCACTGCGAAGCAATGAAGACTCGAACGTCGAAACCGGGATTCCGTCAATCGCGCGGTAAACACGAACCGAACCATCCCGGTGCGCCGTCGAGATGGCCGCACCGTCGCCGCTGACGGCAAGACTCTCGACCGCCGTCCCGTCATGCGCAACCCGGTTCCGGGCGGCGGTAAATTGTTGCTCGAGGAAATTCTGTCGGCGTGTTTGCGTTTCGATCACACTCTTGTGCGACGGGACCGCCGCGGCGGCACGTTGTTGGGCACCGGTTGCCGTATCGAGAGCCTGTTTACGCTTGGCGACTTCCGCCGCGCCTTTCTTTTTTGCCTCCTCGGCAGCCGCCACCGCCTTTTTCTGTTCCTCCAAGTCCTTTGTCGCCTGCTCGGTCACGACTTTTGCATCGGCGACGACTTTGGTCGCAGAATCGATTCGCTGCTGGGCCTGGGTCGCATCCTGAACCGCCTTTGCCATCTCCGCTTTCTTCGCGTCCACAGTCTGTTGAAGTTTCTCGGCCTTGGCTTTGGCCTCATTCATGATTTTGGTGATCGCCGCAATTTCTTCCTGCGCCTTTTTCACTTGCCCCTGCGCGGCGGACAGCTCTTGTTGGTGGGAGTCAATCTCTTTTGCGACCCGATCGGAGGTTGCCTTGGCGGCGGTCAACAACGCGCCGGCCGAATCGATGGTTGCGGTTGCCGTTTCTGATTCTGTCCTGGCTTTGGCAATCTTCGCTTCGGTCCCCGTCACGACCGCCACTGCGTCGACGCGTTTCTTTTCTTCAGCGGCTAACGATTCCGTTGCTTTCTTGTGTTCCTCCGTCGTCTTGGCAAGCAATTCGTTTTCTTTGCCAAGTGACTTTTCAAGTTCTGCGGTTTTCGAATTCAATCGGGCTACCGACGCTTTTTGGCGATCCACATCGCGCGAGGCGGCGGCCAGCCGTAATCGGCTTTCGGCATCTCCCTCGAGCGTCAGAATCAGTTTTCCGTCGGCGACATTCCAGATTTTAGCTTTCCCATCGCGGCCCCCGGTGATCAATCGTTGTTGATCGCCACTTACGACGACGGAATCAACGACGGCGCCGTGATCGAACTTTCGCAATTCGGAATGGTCGGTAAGCGCCAGCATCCGCACGCCACCGCTCTCGCTGGCGAGTACCAGCATTGGCACAGGTTGCTGACCGAATGCAACCGCCGTGACATCGCCGGCGCCGCCGACCGCTTCTTTGATTCGCTCGATCGACTTTTTGTCATCGCTGATTCGAAAAAGATCAGCCTTGCCCTCGGAGCTGATCGCGGCGATGTGGATCGCATCACGCGAAGCCGCCAACTGGACCAACGGAATCCTGGCATCGATCTCCGCTGACTTGCCACCGCCGGACGCCTCCCATGCGATCAGACGTCCCGATTGGTCACAGCTATAAACTTGATCGCCGTCGCCGGGCCATACCAGACCTGTGACGCGGTCAGCATGTCCACGGAGTGTGTGCAAGCGCTGGCTGCTCTTGAGATCCCAGATCTCGATATCACCGATTGCGTTGACCAATGCCGCGGCATTTTGATCTGCTTTGATTGCGATCAATCCGCTCGCCGACGCGATTGGCGTGCTGGCGGGGTCGATTTCGGGCGAAGTTTCTTGCCACAATCGCACGGTTCGAAAGCCGCCAGTCGCGATCTGCTTGCCCGTTGGTGAGATCGCAATCGATTGAATCAGGTCGACATCGGCCACCTCGCCCACATCAAGGCTCGGATCGACCAGGCGTCCGATTTCATCGTGCGTAGCCAGGTCGACAAGCACGACTCGGTTTCCCCGCCCGATTGCTGCGAAACGGCCATCGGGTGAGAGATCCAACGCGTACACCGTGCGAACAGACTCGGGAATCGGTTGCCACTGGACTGATTCGTTCATCGCGGCTTGCCCTTCCGCGGCCCCCTCTTCGATCCACAACTTAAGCAGCCCGAGTTCGTCCGGCGTGAGTGGTTTTGCACCGACACTGTTGTCCTCCGGCGGCATCAACGGTTCCTCTCTACCGCTGGCTCGCATGAACGCGAGGCTCGCATCAAGATCTCTGGGCACAACGGCGGTACCGCTATCGCCGCCTTTTTGAATGCTCGCCACCGTTTCGAGCACCAAGCCACCTTCGGATTCTTTTTCGTGATGGCAAGCGAGGCAGTTGCGTTTAAGGATCGGCAAGATCTCTTCGTTAAAGTCAACGCTCTGACTTCGCTGCAGATCGGCCACCGGCAAGGGCAGCTCCTGGGCCTGCGTCACCGAAACGACAAATCCGCATAGCAGAGCGGTGCCAAGCCGACCAATGGGTCCGTTGCATTTAAGAATTCGCATCATGGATCAACGACTCGAATCGTCGCGTTTGGGGTGGGAATAAAAACAGTCAACTCCACGTCGTTAGCGGCACCCTTGGCTGCCTCGACGCTTTTATCTGCTTCGGCGATCGCCGCCTTGATCGACTCGAGGTCGGCTGCCTTGGCCGGATCATCGTGAAGCGATTGAAGGTGGGCACGATATTGCTGAGCCCGCTCGAGTGATTGCGGATTCGGCTTGATCTTGATCTTAGTTTCCGCCTGGAGCCACAGCGAGTAAGTTCCGTTGGCGGTACCCGGTGTAACATTCAAAGCGTAATCGGCTTCGTTCTTGTCGGCTGCGATCGTCACATCGCCGGCCGTCACGCCGTTGGGCAAGTCCCGTGCCCGCAGAACGACCGGCGTTTTCCCACCCTCGCGTCGCGTCAGCTTGACGGGAATCGTGAGCGTCGTCCCTTTCTTGACCTCGTCGACCTTCCCGTCCCCCCATGTCATCGAGAGGGGAGACAGGTCCTTGTCGCTTACCGCAATTTGCAAGTTTGATGCCATTCGCGCGCGGACGAAGTCTCGTCCGCCGCCCTTGCCCCAGGAAATCACAGCCGGGGTCACCTCGTTCGTCACGCTACCATCAACACTCTGACCCACAATACTCACGGGCCCGGTGACTGACTTGGCATCCTCGGATGCGGTCACCGTCATCACGGCTTGTGCTTGGTTCGCGGCGATCCAAACATCGCTCGATGTCACGCCCTCGGGTAGTGAGTCCGCCGAAACCTTGATCGGTCCGCTCCACCCATCACGGCGAACTACCAGCACACGAATCGATTCCGCGCCGCCTCGAAACAACTTCGATCCAAACGGCCGAGTCTGGTTCACGTCACGATGCGGCGTTATCCGATATGCAATCAGATCGAAACCTGGGTCAGGTTTTTTGACTTGCAATGCAAACCGCTGTTGAAAACTTAACGATTGCCCCGTGTCCAGATCGCGCACGCGGACGAGATAATTGGCCGTCGCGGGAGGCTGAAACAACGCGACGGGATCACGAGAAAACAGCACCAACGCGCCATCACTGACCGATTGGCTGTCATCGATGTTCAGTACGTCGTGCAGCTTCGGAGGGCCGGATTGCTGAGGTTCGATTCGCTGTACGATCAAGCGGGGATCGGTCGGCTCTCCCCCGCGATGCGACAAGACATCGATCGCGAGTGCCTCGCCCTGGGTAGCCGCGAACTGGAAAACTGAATCGCTGCCATCGCTGGGAAACCACTCCACGACGCGACCGGGAACGTCGATTGTCGCGGGCTCGGTCGAGCTGGTGGGCGTATCGAGGTTTGCATCGTCGGAAACGGTGAACGCCCAGGGCGCCCAAACATCTGGCAATTGCCCCGGTACACTCGAATTGCCGACAACCGGGGATACGAACTGGTCACCATCGCGAGCGAGCAGTTGGTAAAAAAACTCTTCGCCGCCTCGATACAGAAAGTCATGAACCTCCAGCACGTACCGACCGGCGATGACCTGGTCGATCTCGATCACGGGATCCACGTCGTCGGCGCCACGGGAGGCTGCAACAATGCGTCCGTCGAAATCGTAGAGCTTCAATTGGCCGATCATCCGCGAATCGACCTGCTGGGCAACCAATTCAATCCGCAACTGCTTGCCCGCCTCGACTTCCAATGTGAAATAGTCGATCTCGGCTGCCGTCGACCTGGCGTGAACGAGGGTTGCAGGTGGGAGTGCCGTGGGCGAGTTCGAATCGTGACTAACGCTCGGTACCGCGGCATTCGCAAACCGGGTGACGAGAAAGGCGCGCGGGTTGGAAATACCATGACGACCCTTGACGCGCACTTCGTAACGCCCAGCTGGGATGCTATCGGGGACCGTCACGCTGAAGTGTCCATGATGAGGTCGGCGCGCATCGGTGTAGGGCAGTGGGTCGAGTGTTGCCGGATCAACGTGGATGGCCGGATGCGAAAAATGCAGCGAATCGAGTTCTTCCAGATGGGTTCCCGAGGTCACCCGCAAGTCGATCGACTCCCCCGCTTCGGCGCCACTTTGCGACATCGCACGAAGCTCCACTACCTGGAACTGGGCCGTTGCGGTCGCCGAGCCGAAACAGGCGGCGAGCAGACTCGTGGCGAGATATCGCAGCCACGCTTTCGCGTCATGAACCAACACCAATGAAGCACTCAATGATTGAACAGGAATTCTTTGGAGTTGATGAGCGACCAAACGGCATCCTCGTAGGCTTCGCGCCGACTTTCCTTTTCCGAGACGTATGCCAACATACTTTTGAGTTCCTCGTCGCTTGGTTTACGCCCGAGGGCGATACGATACAGCTCGTCGATCTTCTGTTCGTCGCTGCGCGAGTCGTCGCTGGCGATCATCGCGGCGCGGCCCGTGTCATTGGTCAACTTGGCCTGAATTTCCTTCGAATTGAGCAGGTGTAGACTCTGCGAAAGATTCGCGTCCTGTGCCCGTTCACATTCGCACGCGGTCGATGAATTCGGCCGCCCGAAAACCGTCAGAAAGTACGATGAAAACCCGGTATCGGGTAACGCAACGGCCCGAGTCGACGCGGGCATTCCCGCAAACCGCGTGGGGCTCTGCGTGACGTGATCGATCGCGTCCAGCAGGACTTCTGCCTTCAAACGCTTCGGGTAAAACCGCGAATAGCTGCGGCGATCCCCCAGGTTTTCCGCCACCGCGTCGCTGTCGAATTGGTAGGCATGTGAACCAACGATCAACCGAATCAGCGCCCTCATGTCGTAGCCGGAATCGACGAAACGATTCGCCAGAGCGTCAAGAAGTTCGGGGTTCGATGGCGGATTGGTTACGCGCAGATCGTCCTCGGGCTCGACCATTCCTCGTCCCAGGAAATGTTTCCAATATCGATTGACCAGGGCACGAGCGAAGAATGGATTCTCGGGCCGAGTCATCCAGTCCGCGAAGTGAACGCGGGGATCGTCCTGGGCTGCGATCGATGCGCTGTCGGAATCGAGACCGGCGGGTGTAAGCGAGCGGCCCGTCTTGGGATGGTTCGCCGACGCGCCGCCGACGCGGGCAAAGAACATTGGTTCGGCCGGATCACCGACGATCTTTTTGGAAACCGTCGAGAAAAACGCCGACATCTGTGCGTAATCGGCCTGGCTCCATTTCTCGTACGGGTGATGGTGACACCGCGCGCATTTGATCCGCTGGCCAAGGAATAACTGGGCCGCATCCTCAATTCGCTGGTTGGTGTCGGGAACCTGCTGGAACCAGACGACTGGCGGATGGCTGGCGACACTGCCCGAAGCGGCAACAATTTCGCGTACAAATCGATCATAAGGTTTGTTCTCGAGGATGCTGTCGCGAATCCACTGGTGGAATGCGACCGTGGCGAATTTCAATTCGCCGCCGGTGCGTCGATTCCTCAGGATCGAATTCCACTTGCCGGCGAAATAGTCCGCGTAATCGTCGCTCACCAGCAGACGTTCGACGAGAGCTTCCCGTTTGTCATCACTCGCATCAGCCTCAAGCGCATCCACTTCCTCGAGCGTCGGCAGCCGACCGGCGATGTCCAGTGTGACGCGCCGCAAAAAAGTCGCATCATCGCATAGCGGCGAAGGTGGAATGCCGAGCGATTGAAGCTTCTTGAATACGAATCTGTCGACAACGTTATCCGGTTGTGATGGAAAACGATCGGGCTCTATCGTTGTACTGAGCGGGATGTCGGCACGAAAAACCGTGACCTGACCCTGATAGCGCGCCATGATGGCTACATCACCCACGAGCTCTTTCAACTCCACGTGACCACGTGCAGTGACATCCGCCATTTCCGGATCATTCGATTCATAAAGTGCCGCGCGGGTGACGTCTTCGGTCTCGCCGTTGGAGAGATTCGCAACGACCGACAATTGCTGAGTCGACGAGGCGGCCAATCGCCGATGTTGCGGAATCACTTCGATCGAAAGTACCGTGGGTTCTTCTCCATTGCCCAAGGGCATCCCTTGGGCGATCCAGCGGTGAAGCATCCGGTACTCGTGGGACCCGACTTCGAGGCGTTGTCCACCGCCGTGCGGAGTGACGTTGGTTGCTTTGCGCAACAGCAAACTTTGCGAGGGCGCGGCGGGCGAGAGGCGGCGTCCGCGTGACTCGCGAACCAGGTGCTCGTAGTCTTCTTGCGGTTGGAATCCCAGCAGCGAAAGTTTGAAACCGTTTTGGCCAGCCGCCTTGCCGTGACAACCGCCTCCATTGCATCCGAGCTTCGTGAAGATCGGGACGATGCGGCCCGGAAAACTGACCGGCGCTTCGTTCCCGGTTTCCACGACTCTCAACGTGGTTGCGGCGGTCCGCTCGCTGGCGTCACTCGCCGTGATCGTGACCTCGCCGTCGGCGATCGGAACCACAAGTCCCTGATTGATTTCGACGATCCCCGCCGGTGCCGCGGAAAACGTGACCGCATGGGTAACGTCACGCTGATCGTCACCGGCACGTTCAGAAACGACGAGCTGCAATCTTGCGTCACGTCCGGCGAGCGTGAAACCACCGGCGCTGTCGAAGCTCAAGGCCGCAACCGCTTGAGAGGGTGACGAAGTATTGGCGGCCGATGACGTGTTTGCCGCCCAAAACATCGAACAAGCCCACAATACAGCGAGCGATGCAGGAAGGGGGCTCGACACGATCGACATCGATCCGTGCGGCCGCGTTGCACTGAATATCACTAGATCAACTCGGCAATGGGGTCGCGGTCGACCAGGTATTGCGGCCGGCCCGTCGGATCAGGAATCGTGGCGGTCGCGGTATCAATGCCAAGATTGTGATACAACGTCGCCACAACCTCTTGCATGTGGACCGGTCGCTCGGACGGCTCTTCGCCCATGCGGTTTGTTGCACCAATCGCTTGTCCGGTCCGCATGCCGCCGCCGGCGAGATAGGCGCAACTGACACGAGTCCAGTGATCGCGGCCAGCGTTCCCGTTAATCTTCGGCGTCCGACCGAATTCACCCCACACCACGATGGTCACGTCGTCGAGCATACCGCGTTGATCGAGGTCTTCGATCAAGGCGCTCAAGCACTGATCGAGCTTGCCACCATGATCGCGAACGAGATCGAAATTCTGGCCGTGACTGTCCCATCGTCCGAAACTCAAGCTGACCACCCTCGCACCCGCTTCGACCAGACGCCGCGCGAGCAACAACTGTTCGTTGCAGGTCGGTGCACCGTCATATTGATACTGGTACGGCTTGCCATCCCCGTAGCGCTCGACAATCTTCGGGTCTTCTTTGCTGAGGTCCAAAGCATCGAGCAACTTGCTGCTGGTTAATACGTCAAGCGCACGTTGGCCAAAGGCGTCCATCCCTTCCATCGCACCGGTAATGTCGATGTCCCGACGCATCGAATCGATTCGGGCAAGCAACTTTCGACGATCGGCCAATCGCTCGAGTGTGATCCCGTTCAATGTCATGTTCTGCATACCGGGACCGTCCGGTTTGAACGGGGCGTACGCCGCTCCGAGAAATCCCGCCGTTCCAGAATCGGACCAGGGTTGGTGCTTGGTCGGCTTGGCAAGCCCGATGTTCGGTGGTACCGAAGCATCAACGGGACCAAACATCTTCGCCACTGCGGAACCGATGGCCGGCCGCCCGCCAATGCTTCTTAGCTCGTTGGGGTGCCATCCGGAGAAACAGACGTAGGGGTCATGCCCGCCGCTGCAACCGACGACACTTCGGATGACGGCCGCCTTGTCCATCAGTCCGGCCAACCGCGGCATCACCTCACAGATTTCGATGCCCGGCACGTTGGTTTTGATCGGTCGGAATTCGCCACGGATCTCACTCGGTGCGTCGGTCTTGATTTCCCATAAATCCTGGTGCGGCGGTCCGCCCGCAAGGAAGACGTTGATCACTGCCTTGTGCGAATTCGATTGCCCACCGGCAGCCTCCGCACGCATCAGATCGGCGAGGGTGAATCCGCCAGCTCCGAAGCTGAGCCCGCCGATTTTCAAGAAACCGCGCCGTGAGACTCCATCACAAAAACGGCTCGACCTTCCTAGGATCGACAACATGATTATCAACGCCAGTTGGGAGGGAATTGGGGTGGGTGACGGTTGCAAGAACCGAAAAAATGGCGGAACGTCATCTGTTGACTAACCGGGTATCGTAGCCGAACCGTGCAATCCCAGGCAACCTTTCCACCCGCCGTGGGGCGGCGGGCCGGCGAAATCCGGTGCAAGCGGCTCGTCAGACTGACTCCCCAGGACAAAATCTCCGGACGCTCAATCGCATGCCAAAATCGCTGCCGCCGCATGATCCGCCCAAATCATTGGACGAACTCAATGAGATCATCACCCGTCCAACCAACGCGGTTTTGGACGCAATGAGTCAGATCGACGGCGACTTCGCCGTACTCGGAGCCGGAGGGAAGATGGGATTTCATCTCTGCCGCGAGCTCCAGCGTGCTCTCGAGCAACTCGGCCGACGTGAGAGCGTTACCGCCGTCTCACGCTTCGCCGCCGAGGGGTCGCGACAGGCGTTTGAGCAGGCCGGGATTCCGGTCATCGCGATCGATCTGAGTGATCGATCGCAACTCGATTCGGTGCGTCGATTTCCTAACGTCTTCTATCTCGCCGGGATCAAATTTGGCACATCCAGTCAAAGCGATTTGCTCCACCGATTCAACGTGATGATGCCACAAATGGTGGCCGATCATTTTCGCGAATCACGCATCGTCGCGCTCTCAACAGGATGCGTCTATTCATTCACAACTCCCTCTTCAGGTGGCTCCACCGAGACAAGCGCCATCGATCCGCCCGGCGCGTATGCACAAAGTTGCCTTGGTCGTGAGGCCGCATTCGTCAACGGTTCGAAACGGCATGGCACGAAGTGCGTTTTGGTAAGACTGAATTACTCGGTCGAGCTCCGCTACGGTGTGCTCGTCGATATCGCGCAAAAAATTCAATCGGGTGAAACGATCGACCTCGAAACTGGATACGTGAATGTCATTTGGCAGGGGGACGCAATCACTCAGATACTTCAATGTCTTCCGCTGGCGGAATCGCCGCCAATGGTTATCAATGTCACGGGATCCAAGGTAGAACGAGTCCGGGACATCGCCGCCGAATTTGGCCGGCGGCTTGGCCGTGGCGTTCAATTCTCCGGGAGAGAAGCCAACAATTGCTGGTTAAGTCATAATGGAATTGCACGCGAGCGATTTGGCGAACCGTTGATCAGCACCGAAATGATGATTGATTGGATTGCCGCGTGGTTACTTCGCGGCGGCGAAACACTCGGCAAGCCGACCGACTTTCAAGTTCGCAGCGGGAACTACTGAACCGGTCCAGCGGCTTTGCAATCGAACGTTTGCAATCGAATCTGGATCTCCTGCAACGCCCTCACCACAACAGGTCATGCCATGCGAGTTTACGAAACGTTGGCGACGCATCGGCTCGAAGAGACCGCTGAAAAGCTCGGATACCAGCTTGAGATCCGCGTCATGGAACCGCACGAGGACGCGCGTTACTTCGTGATCACCGTTCGAGGCGTCCCGATGAAAACTCCGGCGCCGCTTGGATGGACCGATGAAGAAGCGGTCGACACGCTGCGACGCGGTACTTGGAGGTACGGCCGGATCAGTTTGTTTTAGCGGCCCCCTTGCCGCCGTGGCCCGACATCGCGTGAACACCGAGCCTTCGCGCATCACGCCGGCGGCTGATCCTCGCCCAATTGCGTTGGCGGCGGCTCCGTTGCCTGTTGCCCGAGTGCCTGTTGCTCAGCTCGTTGCCGCGCCTGCTGTTTCGCTTTGGCTTCCAATTCGGCGGCGGCCTTTTCTTCCGCGTTCGCCTTGTCGGGATCAATCGCAAAAGGTCGCTCGTCCTGGTAGCGCTTGAGCATCTTGGTTGCGAAGGACTTGAAGTTCGGATTGACCAGGTCGACGACTTTCTCTTGCCAGCCAACAGCTCCTTCAAAGTCGCCGTGGGCTGCCAACGCGGCCGCCAGCGCTGAGAGGTCGCCTACGTTTTCAAAGTTCGTCAATTCGCATGCCTTGCGTGCTGAATCGACAGCCGACGCAGGATCGCGAATCGACTCATCCTCGGCGGTCGCGAGGAGCCAGGCCCTGTTCTGGTGGGCCAGGGAATACTCCGGTGCCAATCGAATCGCCGCGTCGTAGTCTTCCAGTGCCACGGCGAATTGGCCAATTTGATAACGGTTGTAACCGCGGTTGTTATAGGCCACGGCGTCTTCGCTATTGAGTTCGATGGCCTTGCCGAATGTCTCAGCCGCTTGCTGCCATTGCTGTTGCTGAAAACGGATGTATCCCAGACCCATGACGGCGTTGTAGTCGTTGGAATTGAGACTGAGAATCTTGTCGAAATCGGCAGCCGCATCGTCCATTCGTCCTGCTGCCTTCCAGGCGATCGCCCGTTGATGCAGAATTGCGGTCGAATTGGTTCGCTGTTCCAGAACCACGGTATAGTCAGCGGCGGCCATCAGATAATCGCCGCGGCTCATGTATGCGGCGGCACGGTTGATTACGGCTGCAAGATCGTCAGAGTCAATCTTCAGCGCTTCGTTGTAGTCGGAGATTGCGTTGTCGTAGTTGCCCATTGCCGCATGAAACAGTCCGCGGCTGGTGTAGGCGTGAGCTTCGGTGTAACCAAGTTCAATGGCGTGATCAAAATCGTCGAGCGCCTTTTCAACCTGTCCGAGTGCCCACCACGATGAGGCGCGAAGCGTATAGTAGCGGCCCTCGGTCGGGTTCAACTTGATCAGATCCGTATAAATGTCGCCGGACTCGGCGATCCTTGCCGCGTTGACTTTGTCGATGGCTCCCTTGGATCCATCGTGCGTCAAGATCACGTAGTCATTCTCACGCTCTTCGAGGACGGTCAACAGGTCACCCTTTGCGATCACGTCGACGACCTTTTCATCAATCGCCAATTTCATTTCGACCCGCGCGACAACCGGTTCCTCGAGTGGTGTCGGCGGCGAATCCGCACTCAAATTGGCAAGTGGAACGATGATCATCGCCACTGCGACGACCAGCGGCATGACAGGGGAGCGAAATCGATGGTTCGGCGCGAAAGAAAGACAACGGTCTTGCACGGCGATTTCCTTTTCACGAAGGAGATGGGTAAGCAGTTTTCAGCGAACGCAGGTTTCAGCGAATGCACCACGCGAGACTAATCCGGGACCGCGAAATTGAGTCGGCGCAAGACTTCAATCGGCTCGTTTCGCGAAGTTTTTCCGGGGAATTACGGGGTTATCCCGGGCCGGTCGGAAAGGTCGGTTATGTGGATTTCAGCAAAAAAACTTTGGTGAACGATTGTATGTTTCTTTTTTGCATCTACTCTCGAAGTAGCTGCTCGGGGGATGTGGCACCACACAAGGTGTGCCACGAGAGACTTATCCTTTTTCCCCCAGTTCAGAGGAACACAGCAGTGAAGTGGATTGCAAGTTTGGTATGCATGTCGGCCGCGATGCTGGCATCAGCCGGCACTAGCCAAGCCGGCAACTGCGTCCCGTGTGGCGGATGCAGCGACCCTTGTGCCGCAAGCGCATCGACGCACGCGGCCGGTTGTCAATGTGGTGGAACTGCCCTTGCGGCAGGCTGTTTGGGTGCCGGCGCCGCCGGCGCACTCGACGGAGCCACCTTTACCCCCGACCTCGGCCCGGTTGCTGAGCAACTTTGCCAGCCCATCCAGGGTTACAAGGTCGTCATGGAATCGCAGTACGTGACGGAATCTCGTCCCGTACTCGTCTGGAAAACCAGAGAAGAAACGCGATACCGCACCAAAACGGTTTACAACACCGTTCCCGTGACCGAGACCAAGTACCGCACCAAGACCGTCAATGTTCCCAAAACGGAAACGAAAACGGTCACCTATTCGGAGCTTGTTCCAGTCAAGACCGAGAAAACTTTGGAAGTTACCGAAACCGTACCGGTTTGGAAGGAAGCTCCTGAGGAGTACACCGTTCGTGTACCCCAATTGGTCGAAGTTCCCGAAAAATACACGGTCAAAGTTCCAAAACTTCAGGAAGAAACATTCACCTACACCGTGAATGTTCCTCAAGTCGTAACCGAGCAACGCGTTCATACCGTGATGAATGCTGTGCCGGTCACAAAGACGCGCACCGTTCAGGTCTGCGTTCCGACGACCTCAATGCAGGAAGTCACCAAGGACTACGGCCACTGGGAAGAGCAAATGGTACCGGCCCCGGCCGCGACCATGGCTGCCGGCGGTGGACCGGGCAGCTACGCCCGACGCGGCGGATCATCGGGCCGAGGCGGCCTGCTGAGCCGGCTGTTCGGACATCATCACGGTCGCTCGGGCGGCTGTGGATCGGGATGTGCATCAAGCTGTGCTCCGGCACCAGCGTGCTCCTCGTGCGGCACGGCTAACTGCGGCGGATGCGGGGCGACATCGGCCTCGGGCCTCGCCGCAGGTGCAGGTTGCACCGGACCCGATTGTGCAGGCGCAGCTGCGGCTGGTGCAGGTGCGGCCGGTGCAGGTGCGGGTGCGGCCGGCGCAGGCGTCGGTGGTGTTGGAATGGCTGGTAGTGCCAATTGCCCGATGGTCATCAAGAAAGTCTGGGTGCCCAACGTTGTCACCGAGCAAGTCCCGGTAACGACCCAGAGCATGCAAGACCAGGTGGTCAGCTACACGGTTTACGAGCAACAGGCGACGCAGGTTCCCTACGAATGTGCCAAGCTTGTCTACAGCCCGGAATCGCGAACTGGAACTCGCAAAGTCTGTGTTTACGGCGACGAAGAACGCACCCGTATGCGTAAGGTCGTCAAGTACACCAACGAAACGCGAACTCGGACTCGCAAGCAATTGACGTACGAAAACGTGACCAAAACGATCACGTATCCTCACGTCACTTACACGGCCGAACAGCGCACCAAAGAGGTGTCCTACACCTACAACGTGCCTGAGTGCAGCACCGAAGCTTACACGGTATGCCGCTACGATCGCGTTCCCGAAGAACAGATCGAAGAGTACACCGTCTGCGTTCCCTATTGCGAAATGCAGGAACAGCAGGTCCAGGTTTGCAAGATGGTGCCTCGTCTCGTCGAAGACGTGCTTAACGTCTGCTGCGACGACGAAGCTTCGGTGGCAGCCGGTGCTTGCGGCGGCGACGGTGGCGCAGGCTGTGGCGACTCGAGCTGCGGTTGTGGCGGCAAGAAAGGCCACGGTCTTCTTGGCCGACTGCACTCCAAGAAAAGCGACTGCGGATGTGCGTCCTCGTCTTGCAGCAGCTGCTGCAACTAGGAACGCCGACGCGAAGAATCACTCGGGAGCACTTTGCTGTTGAGTAGCGAGACCGTCGCTGTCCTTTTCGGGACAGCGGCGGTTTTTTCATGGATCGCTCACTTTTTGATCTCGTCCTTGAGTGCCTTGCCGACCCGCTGAAAACCATCCTTCAATTCCCCGGCGACCAACTTGAGCGAGTCCCAGACGTCTTCGGATGTCTCGCCCACGGCGTCCTTTACCGGATCGAAACGCCGGTTCAAGTCCGACAGTTTCCCTTCAAGAAGATGCCACTCGTCCTTCAATTCCTGCTTCCCGAGGTGAATCTGAACAGCGATCTCATCGCGTTCCTGCTTGATGTCTCGAATCAAATTACTGATCAAACTCTGTCTGCTTTCTGACATACGATCTCCCCTTTATCCTTTCGAACAAATCTGGCGGGAAAAACTGCGTAAGTACTGATTCATGCACAATTCGTACCGGAACACGGGGATCCGTGGAATCGTTCGAAAACCGTGCTCTGTGTGCCAGTGCGACACAATCCAAAGTTGAATCGGTGTGCCAAATCGTCGCGACACACGCGTCTCACGGGGCATTCGTTTTCACATAAATCGGGTTACTCACCACGACCGGTGGTCGGCGGCCGTAGTTTTCGCCCATCACACGGCCCAGCTCCAATCGCTCGCCAATTGCTGCGACGATGACAAAGGCGTCTTCGGGAAGGGTAATCGGTAACCGCTGATCGAATTTGACGACTCCGTCCTCAAAATCGTCGGCATGTTTCGCGCGGGTCCGCGATAGCTCACCCTGCATCTGTCCGTTGACAAAAACCTCGACTCGATTGATGTCAAGCCAATTCGCACACTGCACCTTGATTGAAACTTCAACCCGCCCATGGCTCACCGCCACTGAGTCGCCGACCTCAGCCGGCTGTTCCAAATCCTCGTGGTGCAGTTGCACGGTCATGTAGGGTCCGGTCGACATGATGATCTGACCTGTCTCGAGTCGGCGCGTCATTTCATCGGTTTCGATTTCCGCCGGGTCATCTGTGCTGCAACGAACCCAATTGCGAAGCCAACCGCTGCCATGCCAGTTGTAATGGGCATCGGTGTTGACCACGCCAGGTATCCGGCGTCCATTTTTGATCAAATCCATCCATGGCTGCATCCGAGACGCGTCAGGATTTTTTTTCTCAGCAACCTGTTCAGGCGAGAGAAAAATGTCCTCCGGTGGATGGACTTCGATGATGTCCATGTAATCCAGCATTTTCGCGAACCCGCCATCGTCTTTGCCGTCCAAATCCCGATCGTGGACCATTTGGCGCAGGTTTGGATGGTTGGTTTGCACGACCTTGTCCGCATCCTCATCCCACATCACCAACCTCGCGATCTGCTTCACCGGATCGCCGTCGGTTCGTGGTCCACCACCATCCTGGGCGTAAGGTTTCCATTGAAGTGGAAACGCATTCTGGTGGTTGATCGGAAGCAGGCTGCCGGTCAACTCCATGCCACTGCAGGTCGCCATATACCGCGAGGCACCGAGAATCTCCAACTGGTCATCGTACGATTCGATCCGCTGATGCTCCGTACAGGGCGCAAACTCCAAGTGCTCACAGATCAAGTTTTCGACACGGCCGAGTTGTTCCGACGTATTGTCACCCGAAGGGCTGCTGTGGCTGTGCAACTCAGCACTAATCCAGCCCGACGTGTCGACAACCCGTTCAAGCCGGGCACTGACTTCGGCCGCCTCCCCCGGTTTCAAATTGATTTTTTTAAAGACCACGTCGTATTCCGGCCCGCGACTGATGAGCAATTCGTAAGAGCCCGGCGGAATCGACCGGACGAAGGTACCGTCGGCGCTGTAAACGCAATTGCCAACCGATCCACTCTGGCTGTCGAGACCGAACACGGGATTGGGTGTCGCTTTGCCATCCGGCGTATCGATGCCGTAGAACGTCACCTTGCAAGGAATTTGATCCCCATGGGTATCCGTAACATTGGCCACAACGCGGGTCGCTTTTCCAAGTTGTAACTCGTGCGTCGCTTCGTCGTCTTTGACTTCAATCACCGTCTCAACCGGCTCGTGGCCGATCGCCTCGGCGCGAATTCGGTACTGCCCGGGCGGCAGGTGCACGATGGACCGCCCGTCGGGGCCCGATCGCCAAGCGGCAGGCAACTTGATGGATCCAAGATCGCCTTCGACGACGCTCAGTTTGATGCGTGGCTGGTCGCCGACCGCCGCGCGGACAAAGAAGGTTTGCGGTGCTGCACCTCTGGCGATACCCCAGAGATCAACCGGCGAACTGGCCGGGATCAGTCGGATCGACCAGGAGACGCCGTTTTCGACGCGATTGAGTGCACCGTCTCCATACCGCACCTGCTTCAGCCGATCATTACTCCATTGGGGTGGATTGTCATTGCCGACTGATTCGAATCCGTACGTTTGACGAAAAACCTGATCCTCGCAATACGCGATCGATGTTTCGGGAATTGCAGCGAACTTAAACGTTCGATCAGCGCGGACACCATCGGCGGGAACAATACTGGATACATCTTTCCCTTCCACGCGAACGGTTACCTGCAAGAACGAATCACCATCACGAAGTTGGTACTCCACCGTCGCCGCAGTGTCGTTGCTGGCCAGGGCGGCTGTCGATGTACAACGCCAGAAAACACCACCGTTCTCTAAATCACCATGTTCGACCATTGAATCGTCGAAAAACTGGTAACGGCCCGCCCCAGGGTAGAAACAACTGAGTTGATCCGATTGGACATCAAGGCGCGTCAAATCGATGACGCCGGCGCCAGCCCCTCGCACCGTCATGTTGGCATCACGCAGACGGCCGGGCCGGGCGATGACAGCGACGATCTTGTCATTGCGAATCACGTAATCGCCGTCGATCCAATCGACCTCCTTTCCCTGCATGGGAAATCGATTGCCCGGGCCAATCGTCTCGATGGTCGCTGCCGAAACACCTGGCAACGAAGCGACGAGGGTCAGGAAGAAAACCTGGGTTACGCGAAAGTAGCTCATGGAGGAAACCAGATACGAGGCGGGAAGCGACTGCGGCAATGGATCGAGGGGGACCTTATCTTACCGCGACGGGATCGGTGCCTGCTGCGACCCAATGCGCCAGAGGTTACGATTTGGGCAATTCAGTTTCGATGTCATCCGCCAGAATCTATCAATGATCATGCCTGAGGCGACCGACCCATTTTTTGAGCCGTACGATCGGGCCGACATCGCTTACGGCATGACCCCCTCGTCAGCGGTCCAGGCATATCTCGATCAGGTGATTTTGGGGGGCGGGGCAAAAGGACAAGGTGTCGATGGACAACGTGCGGCGCTCGATGGGCAAATTGCGGCACTCGATCTCGGCGCCGGTGCTGGCCGCGATACGCTCGCGTTGGCCCGAGCCGGTTACAACGTGACCGCGGTTGATCTCAGCCGGCGTGGCCTTGAACGCATCGAGCAGCGCGCCGAGAAGGCAGGACTGCTCAGCCAGATCACGACCCTCGCCGCCGACGTGCGCAAACTCGAAATGACGCCGAGGCAATATGACGCCATCGTCGCCACGACCGTCCTCGATCACATCCCCGCCGACGACGCGGAGAAAGTTTGGCGACGCATGACCGAAGCGTTGTCCGATCAAGGGTTTCTGTTCGCCGAAGTGCACACCACAGAAGATCCCGGATGCGACCAGCAACCAGGATGCGAGAGCGACGCGCCGGTTAGCGAAACCGCCGGCGCGGTGGTCAACTATTTTTCCCCAAATCAACTTGCGATGTGGGCGACAGCCGAAAATTCCGCATTGCGAATTTTGCACTATGAAGAACGGCTCGAGTGGGATTACACGCACGGTCCCGAGCATCTTCACGGCAAGGCAATCTTGTTGGCAGTGCGACGTGGTCACCACCCCGAGTGGTATGGACAACCACCAGCATTCCCGCGAAAACGAGGCTGAATTGCGGCTTTTCACGGACGTTGATTACAATGCGCTTCCTCCCGCGCCCCACCGCGACTCACATGCACCCAGCGATCCCGGGTCCATGAGCCTACCTCTACGCACCTCGCCCAAATGCAACGAATTTGCATCCTGATTTTCGCCGTTATCCACGTTTCGATTGCGGTGGCACAGTCGCCGAAGACTCGCGCCGGATTGGAACTTTTCGAGAAAAAGATTCGCCCCGCCTTGATCGAATACTGTTACGAGTGTCATTCGGACGATGCCGAGGACGTCGGTGGCAACCTCTTGCTCGATTCAAAAGCGGGGTGGCAAGCCGGCGGCGAAACGGGCCGGGCCATCATTGCTGGAAACCCGCGCGATAGTCTGTTGACGCGGGCCGTGGAATACCGCGATCTAGAAATGCCTCCCGACGAAATGCTCCCCGATTCGGTCATCGCCGACTTTCGACGATGGATTCAACTCGGAGCTCCCGATCCGCGCGACCAGCTGCCTGCCGAGCCCCGCGAAGCGGACCAACGGCCGCCCGCCGAACTCTGGTCATTGATTCCGGTCGATCCGGTGATTCCTCCCGCGATCAAGGAACATCCCTGGCCACGGTCCGGCTGCGATCGTTTTGTGTTGGATCGAATTCTCGACGCCGGGCTCGAGCCCAACGCCGATGCCGCACCGGCAACGCTCGTCCGCCGCGTCTACTTTGACCTCATCGGTCTGCCTCCGCCGCCCGACGTGGTCGCTGCATTTGTCGCCGACCCCTCCAATGCCCAGTTCGCTCGAATTGTGGATCAATTGCTTGCATCGAGTCAATTTGGCGAGCGTTGGGGACGCCATTGGTTGGACATCGCACGCTACGCCGAATCGGCCGGCAGCAGTCGTGACGTGTTGATGCTGTATGCGTGGCGCTACCGTGACTTCGTGATCGACGCATTCAACTCCGACATGCCGTACGACCGTTTCATCACCGAGCAAGTCGCGGGCGATCTGCTGGAGGCGGAAACGGAAGACGACAGGTACCGGCAAACAGTCGCAACCGGATTACTTGCGATCGGGTCAAAATCGCTTAACGGTGGCAACCTGACTTACGACGTGATCGACGACCAGATTGACGTGATCTCAAAATCGGTTTTGGGTCTAACAGTCTCGTGCGCCCGATGTCACGATCACAAATTCGATCCGATTCCAACGAAGGACTACTACTCGCTGGCCGGGATTTTCCTCAGCACCGATACCCGGTACGGGGGCGGCACCAGGCGGCCGAAAAACGCAAAGGAGAAAGGGGCGTTCTACCTGCCGCTACAGAGTGACATCGATCCCGAAGAAGCCGAATCGTTTGCAGAGGCCGAAAAAGAGGTTGAGCAACTCGAAAAGCAAATCAGATCGTCGCGAAAGAGGGTTGCCTCCCTTGAAAAAGACTTGCCAAACGGGTTCCCCAATAACACGGACTCACCGCCGGGTGAAACGCTTGAGTCCGAAGCAGCGAACGTGGTCCGACTGTACCAGGGAGCCTCTCGTGTATTGAAACAACGCGAGGAGGCGCTCGCTGTGGCGAAGCAACGACTTGGCGACGAACCTGAATACGCAATCGGCGTTCAAGATGCGAAGAAGATCGCCGACGCCAAGGTGCTGATCAGGGGTGACAAGGGACAACCGGGCGAGGTCGCGCGGCGCGGTTTCCTCTCGGCCATCGGCAATCTATGCCAGCCCGACGAGAGCCCTCCGATCGACACCAGCGAAAGTGGCAGGCGTCAGCTGGCGGCATGGCTCGTGCATCAGGACAACCCGCTCACGCCACGCGTTGCGGTCAATCGAATCTGGCATCATTTGATGGGCAGCGGCATCGTCGAGTCGGTCGATAACTTTGGGACGGCCGGGGCACTTCCGTCGCATCCGAATCTTCTCGACTACTTGGCTCATCGATTTGTGCATACCCATCGCTGGTCAACCAAATCGATGATTCGTGAACTGGTTCTTTCTCGAACCTATCAGCTTTCAAGCGAGATGAACGATGTCGCGTTCGAGGCGGATCCCGACAACCGCTTGCGCTGGCGGATGCCGCGCCGACGACTCGAAGCCGAACCGCTTCGCGACGCAATGCTGTCCGTCTCGGGACTTCTCGATCCGACGCCACCCTCAGGATCGCTTGTCATGCAAATTGGTGAAGGCGAAGTGGGGCGCAACATCGACACATCGGTGCTGGACGAACCGTTTGATCACCGCAGCGTCTATTTGCCGATCATTCGCGGCATCGTTCCGGAACAACTTCGCCTGTTTGATTTTCCGGAGCCATCGAATGTCCAGGGGCTTCGCGACAGCAACACCACGCCGACTCAATCCCTATTCCTGATGAACAGCGGTTTTGCAGTCCGCGTGGCCAGAAGCTTTGCGGATGAACTGCTGTCGGATCCATCCCTGGATTCCGATGGCGACCGTGTCCAGGCGGCACACATGCGATGTTTCTCAGTGGCACCCGACACATTACGCATCGAGCGTGACCTTCAGTTCATCGGACAGATGACCGAAAACGCTCCGAAGAAAGCTGCGAACCCCAGACGATTGGCCTGGACGACGTATTGTCAATCGTTGATTGCCAGCGCCAAATTCCGATTCATTGATTAGAAACCTGAAACGAAAAAAGCGAAACATGTTTTTATCTCGACGCCAAATGTTGCACAGTGCCACCTGTGGTATTGGTTCGGTGGCTGTGATGGACATGCAGGCCCGCGCCTACGCGTCGACAAGCAGCGAGGATTCCACCGAAAACAGCCTCGCCCCAAAGACGCCGCACCATCGGGCAACCGCCGATAATTTGATTTTCCTTCACATGCGTGGCGGCCCGTCGGCGATGGAAACTTTCGAGCGCAAGCCGAAGCTTGATCAGCAGGCATCCGCGCAGGGAGACAAGAAGGGCCGAAAGCTGACACCTTCCCATTGGAAGTGGAAGCAACGCGGCGAAAGCGGGTTGTGGGTTTCGGAGCTCCTGGAACACACCGCCGAGCACGCGGACGAACTTTGCGTGTTGTCCGGAATGCACACTGATATCAACAACCACACCCCTGCGATGCTGCATCTGCATACAGGTTCGTTCACATTCACTCGTCCCTCGATGGGATCCTGGTTGCTCTATGGATTGGGCACGGAGAACCAGAACCTTCCCGGGTTCATCAGCATCAGCCCGCCGGTAATCAATGGTGGCGCAAACAATTACGGTTCCGCCTTTTTGCCAGCGGTATACCAGGGTACGGCGATCGGCGACATCAAGACGCCGGTGCGTGATGCCGAGATCGGCAATCTTGCCAATCCCTTGCTGTCGAAAAAACTGCAACGACGTCAACTCGACTTCCTGCGCGAGCTGAATGAGGAATACGCTGCAGAAATCACCGGCGAGACTTCGCAAGTCGATGCGGTGATCGATTCTTATGAACTTGGATTCCGCATGCAATCGGAACTCCCGAGCGTGATGGATTTGTCGGACGAAACCCAGGAGACTCTTGATCTCTATGGAATCGGCGAAGGCAAGCAATCGGACAACTTCGGACGCCAATGCTTGCTGGCCCGCCGCATGGTCGAATCAGGCGTCCGGCATGTCGAACTATGCGATGAGTTTTGGGACCAACACCGCGAACTCGTCACTGGTCACGAAGCCCGCGCCGCCGCGACCGACAAGCCGATCGCGGGCTTGCTGAGCGATCTTCGCCGACGCGGTTTGCTCGACCGAACACTCGTGCTCTGGGGCGGCGAATTCGGCCGAACTCCTGACACCGCACAGAAAGACCTCGATGGCCGCGATCACAATCCCAATGGTTACACCATGTGGCTGGCCGGTGGTGGCGCCAAGGGAGGAATTCAACACGGATCGACAGATGAACTTGGGTTCAAAGCGGTGGAAGGACGAGTTCATCTGCACGATCTGCACGCGACGATTCTGCATTTGATGGGGCTCGATCATAAGCGATTGACCTACCGATACGCCGGACGCGATTTCCGGCTGACCGACGTTCACGGACGCGTCGTCGAAGAAGCCCTGGCGTAACTCGAGCGGGCCGCGCCATCATTTTCGACCGCAGCATTTAAACAGGATGGCTTGCCAGGCCGATCATCGCCAGCAACCATGTCGCTGCCAATGACGCAAGAGTTGCAAGGGCGCCGAGCAAGATTCCGGCGCCCGCCAGCCAACTGCGATGCAAAACGCAAGCGATGATGGAAACGATCACGCCGCACACCGAGATCGGGACGCAGACAAACAGGGCGATCCCCGGAATCAAGATCGAATCCCATGCAACATGGATGACGCCAAGGATTGACAGCCCCGCAAGGATCGCGGGCGCCAGTAGCCCGAACAGCGAAACGAAAAAACCGATCGCGGGAAGTGCGCTTTTCCCGCGCGACGGTGGGACATGATCTTCGTCTTTCGTCTCCGCCGTAGGCCGGTAAGCATCGCGCAGCGGCTCGTTTGTCGCTTTCATAATTCGCTTTGTGATTTGCCTGCCCGTAGAATCTTAACATTACCAGAGTGAATTCGTTCGGTTCCGCGGTTGAAAAGCGGCGATTTCCTTGCTCCCTAATTTGGGGAATTGGCCATGAACCTAACCCGGTCTTTTTTGATTGTTCCCCTCGTACTCGCGTGCGCATGGACGACGAGTCTTTATTCACAGACCTACCCGATCCGACGATCCGCACCTTGTGAACGCGGCGACCGCTGGCGCGCCGAAATCACCACCACGAAAGTCTCAACCGGGACTTTGTCGGTGCCGGGTGACGAACAGCGTTTGAGCGAAAAAGAGACGACACACTTGTCGGCTGTCATCACGATCGACCAAGTTGACAAGGACGGTTACCCCACGGTGTGGCTTGCGAAAATCGTTCGATTCGTTGGGCCGGCCCAGGACCGCGCTTCCAAGGTGCTGCTGCGGCCCGGCACGGTGGTGGTGTTTGATCGAATTGGGGACTACACGGTCTCGCTCGAAAACGGCGCCCCGCTCGACGAATCGGCAAGTCGCATTGAAGAGTTGCTGAAGTTACCCGAACACGCCGGCGACGCGCCACTGGAAACTCCCGTCAATAGGGAGACGGGCGAGAAATGGAACGCAAATGTCGACAGTATGCGTGCCACCATTCTGGCCAGCGGGCCGCCCCAACTTCGTGAATATCCCGAGGTTCTATCGCTGACCGCAACGGGAAGGATGCTGGGTACCAAGCAGCATCGCGACAAGCTGTGTCTCGACCTGTCCTTTACAACCGGCATCGCAATGACGGAGGAACTCGAGTACCCGAACCAGTACATCAAGAAAGCCGATCAGCAAACCGAGGAACGAATCCTGATTCCCGCCGACTATTCCACCGACTATCTCGACAAACAGATATCGACAACCGAGGTCCTCGTCACTCAGAGCAAGGACGCGGGACCAAGCCTCGACGTCACGCAGGTCACGACAACGACCGAGAAACGCACTTATCTCGAGTTCAAGGGTGGTGGCGTCCGGCCCTGGCGGGCACCTCCGCAAAACGGATCGCTCGTCGATGGTCTGCTGTTCGGGCTCGATTTCGACGAAGCATCCACGCATCGCTCGGGTAGGGAAATGCACCAGGACTTGCACGGAAAGTTCAAGAACTCGCTGCAAGCGAAATTGATTTCGTCCGGCCACGTCGGGGGACAGATCCACAAAGCTGTGATGTTTGACGGAACCGACGACCATGTGGATGTCGTTGGCGCGGTCGACCTGCTGCGCGAACAAGTCGACGGGGTCACCGTGGCTCTCTGGGTAAAGACGCCGCCGAAGAAACTGCAGTTCGTATTCGATGTCGGTTTTTACGGCGACACATCTCTGACACTTTTGATCCAGGAAAAAACGGCCAAGTTTCATCTGACGCCCAAGGCCGGCGGCGTTGGCTTGCAGTTTCCGTTGGACGCCACCGAGTGGACACACGTCGCCGTGACGTGGGACGGCAAGACCCAGCGGGCATACGTCAACGGCAAGTCGGTTGCCGAGGCCGCGACGACGCGAAGCGGCATACTCGATCATTCCTCCATTGGCGGCAATTCATTCTTGATTGGTTCGCAATCGAAACCGCCCTCGCGCAATCAGCGGCACTTCGCTGGACAAATGGACGAATTCGCGCTTTGGACGCGTTCGCTCGACGCCGGCGAAATCGCAACGGTGTACGGGATTGGGAAACAGGGCGAAAGCTTTTTCGACAAGTAACGCGATCGGCCTCAGCTGAAATTCCACCAGCAGACCAATGTGATCACGACAACACCGATCAGGTTCAAAGCAAATCCCTCCCTCGCCATCTGTTTGACGGTCAGCTTCTCGCTGCCGAATATGATCGCGTTGGGAGGTGTCGCGACAGGCAACATGAACGCAAAACTTGCGCTGATGGTCGCCGGAACCATGATCAAGCGTGGATCGATATCGGCGATCAATGCGGTCGCCGCCAGTATCGGCAACAACAGCGTGGCGGTCGCAGTATTGCTGGTCACTTCGGTTAAGAACGTAACCGCTAAACAAATGATGCCGATCATCACCAGTACCGGGACGTGCGAGAACCCCGACAGCGATGCGCCGATCGCGTCGCTTAGTCCCGATTGAATGAATGCCTCAGCGATCGTGATACCGCCTGCGAACAGGACCAGAACTCCCCAGGGAATCTTCAGCGCTGCATTCCACGTCAACAGAGTCTGGCCTTTCCCATTGGGCAACAAGTGCATGACAACAACAGCCAACAGCGCTACGCTGGCGTCATTCGCGCCGGGCATGCCGAACCACTCGCTCCATCCGCCGTAGGGTCCTTTGCGGGTGATCCACAGCGCCGCGGTGACGGCAAAGACCGCCAGGGTCGCTTTTTCCTCGTACCGCCAAGCGCCGACCGCCGGCATCTCCAATCCGCCCCGGCCACCCATGTGACGCGTCAACCAGAACCCCGTGATCGGCAGCATCACCAAAACAATCGGCATCGCCCATGTCATCCACGTAAGAAAAGAGGGCTCGATCCCACCGGCGTTTTTGACGTACACGGTCATGAAAACAAGGTTGGGTGGCGTCCCAATCGGTGTGGCGATGCCGCCCACGCTTGCCGCGTACGCGATCCCCAGCAGCAGGGCGGTGTGAAGTTGTCGGTCGTTCGATTTTTCAATCACGGCGGCTGCAATCGGCAGCAGCATCAGGACGGTCGCAGCATTGGAAATCCACATGCTCAAGAACGCCGACGCGACCATGAACCCGAAAACCAGCTGGCGGCCCCCACCATCGCCGCCGAATGCCTGGACCATCGTGAGTGCAAGCCGTCGATGCGCACCGCTACGCTCCATCGCCATCGAAAGCATGAACCCGCCCATCATCAACAGCACAAGGGGATGACCGAACGAACTGCCGACCTGTTCCGCATCGAGCACGCCGACCAGAGGGAACAGACCAATCGGGATCAACGAGGTCGCGGGAATCGGAATCGGCTCGAAAACCCACCACACGGCGCACAGCACGACCACGCCGCCGGTCCAGGCGATTCCGCTGCTGTGGCCCATGACCCACAATCCGCCGCCGGTGACCAGCGCCCCGAGCAGCCCGATAGCGATAACCCAGAATTTCATTGTCGCGCAAGCCAAATGGTCGAAGCGGAAGACGGACCGTCAGCTTAGCGTAATCGTCGGGCCACCGGAGGACGTTGCAGCGGTGGTCGCCGACCTCGGGTTACAAGTTTGGTTGCTCGCCAGCTTTTCCCATCAACCACTTCGCGACATGCTATCGGTGCAACGTGAAACCGATTTGTTGTTTCGATCACTCGACCCCTTAGAGACCACTGGCTGTCCAATGAATGACGATGCACCCCAAAACGCGAGTGAGAGTGGCGCGCGTGAAAGTCTCGCGCTGATGCGCACGGACCTGGCGAACGAAAGGACGTTGCTGGCCTACGGCCGCACGGCACTGATGGTGACGGCGACCGGCTTTTCGCTGATCAAGTTCTTTCCCGACCTTCCTCTGGTGATCGGGTGGGGATTTTCGATCGCAGGAGGCGTCATCGGTGCAATCGGTCTGATCCGCTTCACGCGATTGCAGAAACGTTTACGACAATCGATCTGAATCTTGCCTACCGGTGTGGTCCGATCCGTAGGGCCGGGTACTGATCACTCCTTCCGATGGACTGCTGGCGGTGCCGTAGAGTCGTTTTGGAATGCGACCGGCCAGAAATGCCTCGCGACCGGCGACCGTCGCATGCTTCATCGCGCGTGCCATGCGGACCGGGTCGCGGGCATGAGCGATCGCCGTATTCAGCAATACTCCGTCGGCCCCTAATTCAAACGCCTCGCTCACATCGCTCGCTGTGCCAACACCAGCATCAACGATCACCGGGTATTCGGGATCGTCCTCCTTCAAATACTCGAGAATGATCCGCAGGTTGTTGGGATTGAGCAGACCCTGGCCGCTGCCGATCGGACTTCCCGCCGGCATCACACTCGCGGCTCCAGCTGCTTTCAAACGTTGGGCCGTGACCGGACAATCGCTGGTGTAACAAAGAACATTGAACCCTTCTGCAGCAAGTTCCCGACAAGCGACAACTGTTTCCGCCGGATCAGGCAACAATGTCTTGCTGTCGCCCAGCACTTCCAGCTTGACCCAATCGGCGCCCGGATTGCCGAGTGTGCGGAGGATTTCACGGCCCAGCTTTGCCGCGCGGATCGCGTCGACGGCGGTGTAACATCCGGCTGTGTTGGGCAGCAGCGTGTAGCGATCGAGATCGAGAAAATCGAGAATGTTCTGGCCGCTGCGGTCATACAGTCGCTCTCGGCGAACGGCAACGGTCACGCAATCACTACCCGAGGCATCGAGCGAATCCCGCATTTGCGGCATCGTGTCATAGCGCCCGGTGCCGACGATCATCCGGCTTTCCAGCACGTGACCGCCAACGACAAGCGAGTCGTCGCGGCGGGAAGCATTTTCGGAAGAGAGAGACACCGACACCGAGAGAATACCGTTGGAGAGACCTGGATTCGGTTGGCCCAATCGAGGCCGATCTTTGGGATCGGCACCGAATTCACCGACCGCCGCCAATGTAACCGAATCACGCTTGGGCCGCTCAGCCCCCGCCGACCAACGTCACGACTTCGACGCTGTCGCCCGGCCCGATCATCCGGGTGGTGAATTCTTCTCGCGGCACCACCTCTGAATTGACTTCCACCGCCAAATAATTCGGTGGGACGTCAACCACTTCGAGCATTTGCTCGACGGTCATCGGTAAATCGATCTCGACGCTATCGCCGTTGACAGTGATTCGGATCATTTCAACGTGGTCTCAGGTAGCTTCGTCGAACGCCGCGTCAAAGGCACGCGTGCTCGGCGAGAAATCAAGTTTCTTGGTGAACTCGCATGCCTCCTTGGCGCCAAACGAGCGTTCCATGCCGCAGTCTTCCCATTCGATCGATAAGGGGCCGTCGTAACCGATGTCGTTGAGCGCCCGAATGATTTCCTCGAAATTGACGCCGCCGCGACCGGGACTGCGAAAATCCCAACCGCGATGCGAATCACCGAAATTCAAGTGACTGCAATTGATTCCGCTCTTGCCATCAAGCGTCACGATCGCATCCTTGACGTGAACGTGGTAGATGCGATCGGCGAAGGTACGGATGAATTGAACGGGATCAATGCCCTGCCAGATCAAATGGCTCGGATCAAAATTGAATCCGAATTCGGCGCGATGATCGAGCGCCTCGAGAGTCCGCTGGGCAGTGTAGATATCGAACGCAATCTCGGTCGGATGAACTTCCAGCGCATATCGGACACCGCAGTCACCGAACACGTCGAGAATCGGATTGAAACGTTCAGCCAGCAAATCGAAGCCAGCGTCAATCATCTTCGGCGTCACCGGCGGGAACGAATAGATCAGGTGCCAAATGCTGCTGCCGGTGAATCCATTGACGACGTCGACACCAAATTTTTGTGCCGCGCGGGCCGTGTTTTTCAATTCCTCACAGGCCCGTTCGTTGACGCCGGCCGGATCACCATCTCCCCATACATACTCGGGCAAGATCGCCTGGTGTCGCTCGTCGATATTGTCCAACACCGCCTGGCCGACCAGGTGCGCGCTGATCGCATGACACTGGAGCCCCGCGTTGTCCAACAGCTTGCGTTTCTTGTCGCAATAATCGTCCTCGGCCAACGCGCGATCGACCTCAAAATGATCTCCCCAGCAGGCGAGTTCGATTCCGTCGTAACCGAACTCGGCCGTCATCGCCGCCATTTCATCAATCGGCAAATCGGCCCATTGGCCAGTGAAAAGAGTTACAGGACGAGCCATGAAGGCCTCCGTGGAATAAGTCAACGTTGCGTAATCACAATGAATCGAGACAACCATTGTGCGCGGCCCCCCACCGGATGTGCAACAACCCGCACGTTGTTGCGGGTGTCGCCCAGGCGAAGGCCCGGCGGATTCGCTTACCTACTCGCCAGCGTTGCTCTATTTCCCCTTATTGATCGACTCCGCCACCGCTCACTTGCGCGGCGAGCGCCGATCGAGCTTAAATATCGCGTGAATCGCAACGAAACGCCAAGCGGCGGGCGTCCGCTTCGACCTCGCGTCGGAGTCGGTCGGTTGACCGTTGCTGCTCGGCCAATTCGGTTTCGGCGTTCTGTTGCTCGAGTCGAAAACGCCGCTCTCGAAGATCCTGGAGTGAGCTTCGTGCATTGAGCTTTGCTTCGCGGGCATCGAGATCGTCCGCCCAGGACTGCAGCCGATCGACAAGTTCGCAAGCATGAAGTCGCAACCAATCCTCGCGCCCGGTGACCCCTTCCCCGGTTTCCTGATGCCCGGAATCCGGCCCCGGAGATAGGGGACCCGGAGATGGGGGACCAGTTGTTTCGACATCGGGTGCGACCGCGGAATGCGTCACCCGATTGGTCGTCGCAACCAACGCTGAGCCGGCGCCGACATGCGGCCCACCAACCTGGGGCGTGACGGAGTTGGGGGGGTCGATGCGATGCGGAGTCGCGGATGACATGAAGCCCCCGGAAATGAGTCGAAAAGTAGCGGGAAAGGACGTTGCAGAGCCTACTTCCGCGTTTCCAGCATCGTCCTCGGCGTCAACTCCTCTGCATTCCACGGGGACCAGTGGATAAGATAGGTCTAGAAAGATTGCCGGTTACGCCGATTCCGAGTGTCACTGCGCTTCGCGGTGTCCCTACCTACTCTGGGTTCGGTATGTATTGCGGCGATTGTGTCGCCCCCAAGTCCACCCCCGATGGAAGACAAGAAAGATGCGGTCCTTCATATTGTTCACGACGCTTGCTCTGTTGGCGATGAACTCGGCTCCAACTCTGCTCGCCGCGGAAAAACCTGCGGAGAATCCGCCGCTCGATGCCGAGGTCGAACGTGCCGTGTCGCGCGGGATTGAGTTCTTGCGAAATCGGGGCCAGGCCGATGATGGATCGTTCAGTGGCGAGACGGGAGCTGCGGTCACGGCACTATGCGTACGCGCGATTCTCGAGCATCGCCCCCAAGCGATCAATGATCCCGTCGTCAGGAACGCGCTCAAATACATTGAATCGAAATTTCAGGGTGACGGCGGTATTTACGCCACCGGTTCCCTCTATCGCAATTACGAAACTTCGGTCGCAGTGGGTGCGTTGATCAAGGCGAACAGGGATCGCCGCTACGACAGCGCACTGAAACGTGCCGAAGCTTTTTTGAAAGAATTGCAATGGGACGAGGGCGAGGGAGTTGAGTCATCCGATACTGCCTACGGCGGTGCCGGCTATGGAAAACACCAGCGACCCGATCTGTCCAACACCTCGTTTCTGATCGACGCGCTGCATGAGCTCGGCAACTCGGGCAATGACGAGGCAATTCAAAAGGCGCTGCAGTTCGTCGTCCGTACCCAGAATCTCGCGGACGAAGGGAACGACACGCCGCACGCAGATCGCGTTGGCGACGGCGGCTTCTACTACACGCCTGCGGCCGGCGGCCAGAGTCAGGCGGGTGAGACCGACGGCGGCGGACTGAGGAGCTACGGTTCGATGACCTACGCCGGGCTCAAGAGCATGATCTACGCCGGACTGACTTCGGATGACCCGCGAGTCATGGCGGCGATGGCTTTTATCCAGAAGAATTATTCGCTCGAGCAAAACCCCGGCATGGGCCACGCGGGACTTTACTACTACTACCACACCTTCGCCAAAGCGCTCGACGCGGCCGGGATCGAGATTCTTGACGACGATGATGGTAAACCACACGCCTGGCGCGATGAACTTTCGCGGCACTTGATCAAGGCACAACAACAGGACGGATCGTGGGTCAACGGCGAAAACGACCGCTGGATGGAGGGTGATCGACAACTGGTCACCGCCTACGCGCTTCTCGCACTCGCCTTCTGTCGCGAATGATCGACGCAGCAAAAGTGCATTGAACCTTCACTCGTTTTCATCTCCCACTCACGACTCAGGTCAATCCATGATTCGAAGATCGATGATACTCTCGGCGATCGTGATTCTCTTTCTCGGACAAACCGTTGCCGACGACAGCCCCGCCCCCGCGGCCGGCGATGCGGACTCGACCTGGGTCACATCGATTGCCCCGCTCGGCTCATCAAGTCAGTTTGTTGCATCCACCGCGACCGGTTTGTTGCTTCGTGAATCATCGATCTACTCGTTTGACGCATCCAACCCGTCGCAATTCACACCGCTGTACCAGCACCCCGCGGCCGCCTGGCGCGTCGACGCCACCTCGGATGGTGCAATAATCGCCAGTGTCGATTACCGCGGAAACCTGATCGTCTTCGATACTGCCGCCGCCAAGCCGACCATGCATGAAAAGGCGTTCGAGCGATGGTGCCAGGCAATGATCATCTCGCCCGACGACAAGTCGATCATCGCCGGTAACGAAGCCGGCAAGGTGATGGTGTGGGACCTCGAGACCGGCAAGATTGGCAAGTCGGCCGAACTTGATGGACATGCGGTGACCGGGTTGGCGGTCTCGCCCGACGGAAGCCAGCTCGCCGCCAGCGACGGTGGCGGACACGTGCACCTGTTTAAGTGGCCTTCACTGGAAGCAGTTGGAAAGATCGAAGTCAGCGGCGAAGCGGCCTGGTGCGTCGCCTATGTCGATGGCGGAATACACCTGCTGGTTGGAAGCAGCGACCGCAATCTTTATCGCTGTGAAGCCAAGGCCGAAGCCAAAGCGGAAAGCGTGGCCAAAGGAACCGATTGGATCACGCAATTGGCCGTCTCGCCGGGCGGCCAAATTGCTGCGGCAGAGGTCGGTGGGCGACTGCACTTTCCTTCCACAGGCGGCACCGACTCGATGCATGCTGAAAGTGGCGTTTGGGCATTGTGCTGGAACGGAGACTCCCAACTTTTCGCCGGCACACGCAAGAACGGCATCGTGATGGCAGGCCGCTCGTGGAAGTGGACCGAGCCCGCTCCGCCCCCCAAAGCGGAGGCAGCGGTGACGGAAAAACCGAAACAGGAAAACAAAGAAGACGACAAGCAGGACAACGCGGAGCCGCCAAAGGACGAAGCGAAAAACGAGGAGGCAAAAAAAGAACAACCTGAACCCGATTCCGCCAGCAAAGACGACGCGACGGCCGAGCAGGCACCCAAACCGGACAAACAGGACGAGACTCCCAAGGGCGATGGAAAGAAAGACGGCGAATCGAAAGATGACTGATTCGGCGGCCACCGAAGCGACGCGAAATACGGAACCGGCGCAGCCCCTGGAATACGTTGTCAGGATCGGTTCGATGCGAATTCTCGGAGTCATGACCTCGAAACAGCCCTACCGGTACGGCGACCAGGTTGTCGCGCGGTCCAGCCGCGGCACCGAAATCGGGACGGTACTGTGCGAAGCGACACCCACTGCGATGGACGCCATGGCCGAGCCGACCGAGGGCCGGATCCTGCGTCCCCTCAGCAACGACGATCGTGCCCAGTCGGAGCACTTTGAATCGAAAGTCAACGAAGACCTCGAGACCTGTCAACGTTGTGTCGATGCATTGAGCTTGAAGATGGAACTTGTCGATGTCGAGCGAATCCTCGGAGGCGAACGAGTCATCGTCTATTTCCTTGCTGATGCTCGCGTTGACTTTCGCCAACTTGTTCGAGATCTCGCCAAACAATTTCAGACTCGGATCGAGATGCGTCAGATCGGCGTTCGCGACGAAGCAAAACTGTTGGCTGACTACGGCGACTGTGGGCAACCAATCTGCTGTGCCACGTTTCTCAGCAAGATGCCGCCAGTTTCGATGAAAATGGCGAAACTCCAGAAGGCGACGCTCGATCCGTCCAAGATTTCCGGACGTTGCGGTCGATTGAAATGCTGCCTACGCTACGAATTCGAGACCTACGAATCTCTGGCCAGCGAACTTCCGCCGCCCGGCAGCGTCGTCTTGACGCGGGAGGGAAATGCGAAAGTGGTCGCCCATGATATCCTTTCGCAGCAATTGACGGTCAAAACCGACGACAGCCGACGGATCTTGATTCATGTCGACGATGTGGTCAGCATCGTTAAACGAGGCGAGCCCCACACGAGCTCGCGGCGGAACAAGTCACACGGCGGAAAAAACAAGGAAATCCGAAGCGGCCAGCCGCCCCGGTAGCTCGATTGCCCTGTCGATCCCAAATCAACCATTGAACCAGACGAGTCGCACAATGAAGTCCCCGTTACAGTCGATGCGCGATTTGTTGGACGAGGACAAGCGTTACAAACTTGAAGCGTATCAGTTCATCCGTGAAGCCCTTCAATACGCACACGAACATCTCCTCGGCGAGGACGAAGGCTCCGCCACCACCGGCGAGAAACCGGGGCCGCGACATGTTACCGGCCAACAGCTTTGCGAAGCGTGTCGGCTTTACGCCAACGAACAGTTCGGATATCTCGCAAAAATGGTCTTGGGAAGCTGGGGCATCCACAAAACCAGTGACTTTGGCGAATTGGTCTATAATTTGATTCGCATTGAACAAATGCGCAAAAGTGATTCCGACCGACGCGAAGATTTTGACAACGTTTACGACTTCGGCGATGCCTTCGAGCCGCAATTCGAATTTGCAGCTAAAGACGCCGACTAACTCCGGTGAGGATTCTCATGAAAGCACATTCCTCGCAGAACACTTCGCGCCATCGCTCGATGATCTGGCTGTTGGCGTGGACCTTCGCCGCGATTGTGCCGGTCACGGCGCTCGGCCAGGAATCTGCACCGATTGAGACTGCGCCGATTGAGACTGCAGCGAGTGCGACCACGCCAGATGCGACCACGCCGGGCGAGACGGCCCGGGAAGACAACGAAACGACGAAGACGGGCGGTGATCCTCCCAGACCGGACGAACGAGCGCGAAAAACGTACCTCGGCCGAATCGTTGCCAAACCGATGTCGCACCTCGGGGCGTCCTGGTTGGTCCGACCCGAGCGGGACGAAGAAGAGCGTGCGTCGGAATCTTTCAAACAACTCAAACTGACCGAGGGAATGGCCGTTTGCGATCTCGGCTGTGGCAACGGCTACTGGACGCTGCCGATGGCGCGGGATGTCGGTCCCGAGGGCCGCGTTCTCGCGGTCGACATCCAACGCGAAATGTTGCAGAAGCTTCGAGAGCGTTCGGCGCGGTTGAAACTCAATAATATCGAATTGGTGCTCGGCAAAGTCGATGACCCGAACCTCCCGGCCGGCGAACTGGATCTGGTGTTGATGGTCGACGTGTACCACGAATTCTCGCATCCCGAATCGATGTTATGGGGGATACGCCGCTCCCTGAAACCGACCGGCGTCGTCGCTTTGCTCGAGTACCGCGAAGAAGACCCGGAGGTGCCGATCAAACCGCTGCACAAGATGTCCAAGACTCAAATCATCAAGGAGTATCACGAGAACGGATTCAAACTGGTACGCGAATACAACAAGTTGCCGTGGCAACATCTGATGTTCTTTGCCCGTGACGACAGCCCGATGGAAGAGATTGAGCCGGTGCCGGCGCAACAGGTGCTCGCAGAACTCGAGTAGAATCTGGAACTCGAGTAATATCCGCACTTCACTACGGACGCGCTAGGGCACGTCCTCGCACCATTCCCAAGTACCACACCGGCCAGGGCTGCATCGATGAGTCTCAACGTCCGCATCCAGCTTTCGATCATGATGTTCCTCCAGTTCTTTGTCTGGGGTGCATGGTACGTGACGGCACCGAACTTCTTGCAGACCATCGGGTTTCAGGCCGGCGACATCGGTAACACTTACTCGGTTGGTCCGATCGCAGGCCTGATCACTCCGCTATTCGTTGGTTTGATCGCCGACCGTTTCTTTTCCGCCCAGAAAGTTCTGGCCGTTCTGCATCTCCTGGGTGGAGTTGTGATGTTCGGAGCGATCTCGGTGATGCAGGGTGATTCGCCGTCACCGTCGATTCTGAATTGGGGTTTCTTTCTCGGATACATGCTGACCTACTATCCGACCCTTGCGCTGAGTAACACGATCGCGATGAAGAACATGACGAATCCGGAAAAAGAGTTTCCGGGGATTCGTGTGCTCGGAACCATCGGCTGGATCGCAGCCGGAATCGTGCTCACGTTCACGGGATTCGAAACCACGGTCAGCATGTTCTACCTCGCCGCCGTGGCCGCGGTCGCGCTCGGCGTGTTCTCGTTCTTCCTCCCCGACACGCCACCGGCTCGTTCCGACGAGAAGGTTACGGTGCATCAATTGCTCGGTCTTGATGCGCTCTCGCTATTGAAGGATCGCTCGTACCTGGTGTTCCTCGTGTCGTCGATGTTGATTTGCATCCCATTGGCGTTCTACTACCAAATCGCGAGCCGAGTCGTTGAGCTGACTCAATTGCCGATTGGGACGACGATGTCCTTTGGCCAGGTGTCCGAAATCTTTTTCATGCTGGTGATGCCATTCTTTTTCGCTCGACTTGGTGTTAAGTGGATGCTGGCGGTGGGGATGTTAGCGTGGGTTGTACGCTACGGATTGTTCGCGATCGGTGCTCCCGACGAGATCCGTTGGATGATCATTCTCGGAGTGGTGCTGCACGGGATCTGCTATGACTTCTTCTTCGTTACTGGCCAGATCTACACCGACCAGAAGGCTCCTGAGAATGTTCGCGCCCAGGCTCAGGGTTTGCTCGTGATGCTGACGCTGGGATTGGGCATGATGATTGGCGCGCAGGTGGGCGGGCGCGTCGAAGCGGCTCATACCACAGCCGAAGCCAAGGCGTTGAACGAACAAGTGGTCGCCAAAACGAAAGAAATTGACCTGGCAAACGAGAACAATGCCCCGGAGGCGGAAATCAATCGAATGACCGAGGAGAAAAACGACTTGCGGCACCGCGAGTTGGCCGCGATCGAGTGGAAGCAGTTGTGGGCCAAACCGGCCATCTTCGCCTTTGCGGTCCTGGCCGCTTTTGTGCTGCTGTTCCATGACCGGGGCAAGGGGGAAGCCAACCCAGAAACCCAACCGCCAATTGAAACACAATTCGCCGCGGGCGATGAAGCCTGACTGAACGGCATCGCGCGATATACAACCACGCAGCGCCAGCGAGTGTGTTCTGCGTCTTTACAAGCACGATGGGCGAGTCGTAGGCCGGACCGAGCTTTCGCGGGTTCCGGCATCGTTTTGAGTGATCGCCGGAACTCGTAAAGCTCGGTCCGTCTATGAGAGCACCTGTGGTTGAGTAAATGCTTGAATTTATGGGGAGTTCTTGTTCGGGATGGGAATCGTTTCGGGATTTCTGC
>JAHELS010000281.1 GCA_024644085.1 Rhodopirellula sp. | reverse complement strand
AAGCACCTCCTCGGAGTGGGTCTGGATTCCATCAAGGCTGCCTTTTAATACAGAAGACGCCGCTTCGTGTGATTCGGACGCGGATATCGGCACGAAGACGGAGAAAGTCGAAGCCGGACAGCAACGAGCGAGCTCGGCTCGTGTTTGAACTTCGCCAGTGTCCAACAGAGACTGGTAATTGAGTCGAAGTTTCATCCTGTCAGCCTCGCCAAAGTGACCCGAATGCTGCGCCGATAAATAGATTTGGATCCAAGCTCGAAGAAGACTGGTTGACCCAAAGCTGATCAACCGATATCGTTTATCGTCGATTAACGATAAAGTGTGTTGAAGTGGCCAAGCGAAAACCCCAACAACCGAAGTGTGATTCGAAGCCGGTTAGCCTGCCTGACGATGCGACTGCCGAAGAACTGGCAAAGCTCGCATGGGCGGTCGCTCATCCGGCTCGTGTCCGGATTGTGCGTCTGTTGATCAATCGTGAGGCGTGCGTCTGTGGCGAAATTGTGGCCGAGTTGCCGCTGGCTCAATCAACCGTTTCGCAGCACCTGAAAATTCTCAAGGAGTCCGGCATGATTCAGGGTGAGATTGACGGTCCGAAAGTCTGCTACTGCATCCATTCAAAAAAGCTTGACGCACTCAAGAAGTTGATCGCCGCACTGTGAGTTTTTTTGCAGACTCTGATCGCCTTTCGGCGATGAACGATAGACCGATTCAAGGAGAACGAAAATGAGCAAGGTTCACGTTTACGACAAGCCCATGTGCTGTTCGACTGGTGTTTGCGGTCCGCAGGTCGATCCTGTGCTCCCCCGCTTTTCGAGTGATCTCGAATGGCTCAAATCGCAGGGACATCAGGTGGAGCGATTCAATCTCGCTCAACAACCACAGAAGTTCACGACAAACCGAGAAGTTCAGCAGTTGTTGGAAAGCGAAGGCGTGGATTGCCTGCCGCTGATCTTCGTTGATGATCGAGTCGTCAGCCGAAGCGACTATCCTTCGCGAGAAAATCTCGCTCTGTGGACAGGAACCAAGCTGAATCCCTCCGGCCTTCCAATTGCACCAGAGGGCGGTTGCTGTGGTGACACCGGCTGTTGTTAGGAGATCGAACAATGCCCCTTTTGGAAGATCCAACACGTATTCTGTTTTTCACAGGCAAGGGCGGAGTCGGCAAGACGTCAATGGCTTGCTCGACTGCTGTGCAACTCGCAGAACAGGGGCTTCGAGTGCTCCTCGTTTCGACTGATCCGGCGTCGAATCTCCACGATGTGCTGGCGACGAAAATCACGAATGAGCCGACACCGGTTAACGGCGTACCAAACCTGTACGCCATGAATATCGATCCGGCCGAAGCCGCCAGGGAGTATCGGGAGCGAATGGTGGAACCGTATCGCGGCATTCTCCCGGATGCGGCCGTTGCCAGCATGGAAGAGCAGTTTTCGGGTTCCTGCACGCTTGAGATCGCGGCGTTTGATGAGTTCTCTCGATTGCTGGGAGACGCTTCGTCAACATCCGAATTCGACCATCTGATCTTTGACACTGCTCCCACCGGCCACACGTTGCGATTGCTGACGCTCCCCTCTGCATGGTCCGGTTTTATGGAAACCAGCACGACGGGAACTTCATGTCTCGGTCCTCTGGCTGGACTTCAGGCTCAGCAAAAGGTCTACCAACAGAGCGTCGCTGCTCTGTCAGATGCGGCAACGACGACACTCGTGCTGGTGGCACGCCCGGAAGTGACAGCACTAAGTGAAGCTGCTCGTACGAGTCAGGAACTTCGCCGGCTTGGAGTTCAGAATCAGCGGCTTATCGTCAACGGAGTGTTCTCGGCCCATTCAGATAACGACGAATTCGCAACTGCGATGGAGTCACGGTGCAAGCAGGCGTTGGAATCAATGCCAGAGGAGATCGCCTCATTGCCGCGGACTGCGGTACCGCTCATTCCTATCGGGTTGATGGGAGTCGAAGCGTTGAAGCAGGTTGGTCAATCTGATGTTCTCAGCGACCTCTGTCCGTCAGGCGAGTCGCTCCCAGACCTTTCCGTTGGTCTCAGCGCGTTGGTCGATGAGATTGCCGAATCCGGACACGGGGTCGTGATGACGATGGGGAAAGGCGGTGTCGGCAAGACGACTGTAGCGGCATCGATTGCCGTGGCACTTGCCGACCGTGGGCACCAAGTCTTGCTCTCCACGACTGACCCTGCGGCACATCTCGCGACGACGATGGCAACGGACAGTTTGCCGAACCTGAAAGTTGCTCGAATTGACCCCATCCAGGAGACGCGGGAGTACACAGCCGAAGTCATGAGCACCGCAGGAGCGGAACTCGACGAGCAGGGACGAGCACTGCTGGAAGAGGATCTCCGGTCTCCATGCACAGAAGAGATCGCGGTGTTTCGAGCATTCGCCCGAACCGTTGCCAACGGGAATGATCGGTTCGTCGTTCTCGACACGGCACCGACTGGACACACAATTCTGCTGCTTGACTCGGCGCTTGCCTACCACCGCGAAGTGAGTCGCCAGTCCAGTCAAATGCCGGAATACGTGGAGCAACTTCTGCCGCGACTACGCGATCCGGAGTTTGCTCGCATCCTGATTGTTACCTTGCCGGAAGCAACACCCGTCCACGAAGCGACGCAGCTTCAGGAAGACCTCAGGCGAGCGGGAATTGAACCGTTCGCGTGGGCGATCAACCAGAGTCTTCAGCCGCTGGCGGTCACAGATCCAGTGCTGATACAACGAAAGCAACGCGAGATCCCATTTGTCCGCGAAGTCAGCGACGAGTTATCTCAGCGTTTGGCTGTCCTGTCATGGCAGAAAGAGCCGCCAAGCGGAGTCCAGAATCTGAGGCGATTTACGAGCGAATTTGACTCTGCAACGCGATAGACCGAGTTTCCCTCGGAACAACTCAGCGGGCATCGACGCCCTTTGCTTTGCCGAGCTTATCGACAGTTCGGGACAGCAATCATCCGTCTGCACTTGGTCAGCGCAGGTTTCCAATGCTGGTCACTTGTCGCGTTTGGCGACCAAGGGGAGCCGGCTGAGGGCGAGATCCAGGAAACGATCGATTTGATCACATGGGACAAGTTGACTTGCCCCGACGACGCATCGATGAAGTTCTCGATGATATCGAAACATCGCCAACTGTTCAAAAACCGATGTGCTTTCCCGAATATTGCGGGTCCGAAATACGTCAAACGGCCCCTCAAACTCGACATTTCTGATAAATTGTGCAGGTCAAATGTCTGCCTTCCAGCGGCAGCGGCAAACACATATTTGGTTTATCAATTGCTGGACTCACCTTTCGCGAACGCAGAAAAAGGAATCGAAAATGAAGACGCACGCGTTTTTCACCATGTTGGCAATCTGCTTTGTCCTGCCCGCCCTCGTTGGGTGCGGTGAAGGAGAAAACGTCGTCATCGAAGCACCCGCGGTGGTGATCGAGGAAGAAGCTGCCATGGAGGGGATGACCGACGAGGAGTATGACGCGGCGATGGACGCCGATATGGAAGGGTAATTTGTCTCGGCCGCACTCTTGGTTGCGGGACGATTCAGTTTTTCTAACTTTTTTTTGGAGAGATTTTCATGAGCGCACGTTTAAGAGCAAGCCGCGGTTTCACCTTGGTGGAACTCTTGGTGGTGATCGCCATCATCGGCGTTTTGGTTGGCTTGTTGTTGCCGGCCGTGCAGGCCGCGCGCGAGGCAGCGCGACGGATGAGTTGCAGCAATAATTTCAAGCAGATTGGCTTGGGCATTCATAACTATCATTCGGCCTTCAAACAAATACCCACCCAAGGCAGTGGTACCGGGATTGGTTTACAAACCAATCGTTGGTGGCGGACGGGTAACGATGCCAATCACGAATGCCTGAGCGCCCACGTCGGCTTACTACCATTTATCGAGCAGCAGGCACTTTGGGAGCAGGTTTCAAATCCCAGTACCCAAACCGTGACAGGAGCCGCGCCTCCAGCGACCACGGGGTTGACCAGTCCTCCAAGATGGCCGGCAATGGGGCCCAACCCACGCAACTTCTCACGCAACCCGGGATACATTCCGTGGTCAACGCAAATTCCGACGCTTCGCTGCCCGAGTGACCCGGGTACCGGCTTGCCGGGACTGGGCCGAACCAATTACGCCGTTTGCCTGGGTGACTCACCCGGGACTTGGCACAATCACTTCAAACGCGGGGACTTGCTGCCCAACGGTACCGGTGGCGTGCTGAATTTTAAAACTGTGGCACGTGGCGTTTTCATGGTGCGCAAGGAGAGCAAGTTCCGTGACATCCTGGACGGCTTGGCCAACACCATCGCCATGGGAGAAATCATGACCGACTTGGGTGATCGTGATATTCGAACGGCTGCGTCGTGGGAGCGTAACGGCGGCAACGTCGTCAACAATAATCCCTCCTATTGTCAGGACGCAGGCCAGATCAGTTCTGAATTCCCGACCCGATGGTGTGCCCCTGGCGAGGCAGATTGCACCCCGCCCAATCCGCTGTGGTTCAACCAGCACGATGCGCGCGGGATGAGCTGGGCGAATTTTCGACATAACAGCACGGCGATGTTCACGATCCTGCCGCCCAACTCGGAAAACTGCGTGGGTGTTTGGATCGATGCTGCCGGCACCATGCCCGCGTCGAGTCACCATCAAGGTGGAGCGCACGTCTTGATGGCCGATGGTGCGGTTATCTTCATGACCGATTCAGTGGAAGCCGGCAATAGTCGCGGCGGTGCGGTTCGCCGAAATCCACCTGGTGGCGATGTTACACGCGTGCCCGGCGCCAGAAGTCCCTATGGATTGTGGGGGGCTCTCGGTACGAAGGCTATGAAAGAAACGATCGAAGAAGAGTTGAATCAGTAGACTTCATGGTCGATTGCGACCGAGCGTTAAATGCGGAACCTCGCCCGTCATTTCAAGGGCGAGGTTCTTTTTTATGCGCCGTTCGTCAATCTTCGCGAACCCGAATCCAGTGATCGTGGAAACTCAGTCCCTGGTCCGTTTCGATGGCGGGCATGTGGCACTCAATGCATCCCGTTTTCGGTTCCACCGGACAAGCGACGTGCGCCTCCTTGCCCGATTCGTGGCAGCGCAAACAATCGCGGACATGATCTGTACGATCCAGCTCTTGAATCGTCAGGTGCGGATTGTGGCAGGTGGTGCACTTTAGTTCGCGATTCGATTCGAGGTAACACCGACTTCGCAAAAGCCCGATGGGCTGGAACCGGACCAATAGATCCGGATACTCCCTGATTTCCTTCTCGGTCACACTTCGAGGTAATCGATGGCAGTCACCACACAGCTGAAGCTCGGACTCGGTGTCCCACGATTCCTCACCGATCGAGTAGGGTGGCGGTTTGCCGTTGATGCGAGCTAATCGAACATGCTCACTACCGGCGCCGTGACATTTCTCGCAATTGACGTTTGCGATCAGGTCTTGCACCGTCTCGCCAACTACGGCGCCCCGCGTCGTGTGACAGTAAATGCATCGCTGGAGCGGCTGGCCGCGTGATGCATCACCAAAGAACTCAAATGTGCTTCGCGGTTTTTTCTTCGAGTGACCGGGAGTCAATGCGATTCGATCGTCCGCGTAACAGCTGACACGGTGCTCGATGCCTTCGGTCTGGCCATCGAGACCGGGGACCAGCGTCAGCATTGTCTGTGCATGCTGGCCCGATCCCAATGCGTAAGGCAGCGGAAAAGGTTCGTCACCGAATTGTGACTCGAGCGTCACAAAGAGCTTGCCCGCCGAATCGGATTGATACTGGTAAGTGCCGTAACCCTCGCCCGCGTCGAACTGCTTGCCGGCGAACTTGGCGACGAGATCGGTATCGGCCACGTCGTGAAAAGTTTGCGCGTGGCCGTGCTGCGAATGCCGTTGATAATTCTCGGCGTGACACTCGCCGCACACTTTGCGACCAACCAGCGTCGGCGCGGAAGGGTTGGTCGCAACTGGAACCTGACCGGCAACGGAATCACCCCCTGGTGCCGTTGGGACGTGAGCCGCGTCATTTTCCGCAATCGGTGAGCTCGCGTTCCGGTTGTACGTGGCGATCCCAATCGAAATGGCTACGAGTAGCGCGATTGGAAGGTAAAATGTGCGGCTCACGAGTGCTCTCATCAAATCGATCATGTGCGACAGATGATATTGTATCGGCATATGGTCGGAGCGATGTACTTTTCAATGCTCAATCCGTTTGATGTTCCTCGCCGGTCGGCGGATCGGTTGCGGTCAGGAGTGCCGATTCCTACGATTGATGATGGATCGCGCCCAACGCGGAGTGGTTGTGAGCGACAAGCGATCGAATCTGCCGATTGTCTAACGCACTTACACATGGATCGGCTGTGAGACCTCAGTTTTTAAACATCCCTTGCTGCCTATCGTGCGCTTGCGGCCTCTCGTGCTGGGTCATCGCCGCGACGGCAGGTTGCAATCGTGAAAACGCCGCACCTGCAACCTCGATCTCAACTGCGCCGGTTGCCGAGTCCGAAGGGCCGAGTCCGGAGTCGGACCCAGCCTTGGCACCACGCGGCGATCCGACCCCTGATCCCCACCGGGTGGGACAGGCAGCACCGAAACCCGATATCGCGACGTTGCACGTTGCCGGACTGGAAGCTCTCGAATCCGGCGAGAACGATGCCGCGTACGACTACGCTCGCCAGGCAATGCGTTTGGATAATGACGATCCACAAGTGGTTTTTCTGATGGCAATGGTTCTTGCCAAACGCCACCGGTTTGCTGAGGCCATTGAGATGCTGGATGAAGTCGCCGAAACGACACCGCAAGCACGACTACCGGCAATGGGCCAAACTGCGGATTGGTTGGTACGGTACGGATACTGGGACGACGCCGAAGCGCGATACCTCGAGATCCTGAAGCAAGTACCCACCTCGGTTCTGGCTCATCGAAATCTGGCGAGTCTGCTGCTCCGCCAAGGTCGGCGGGTGGAAGCATTGGCGCACCTCGACCAGCTATGTCATCTCGGCGACGTCACCGAGAATGAGTTGAGGTCGATGCTGACGATCGCGCACCCGCTGCTGGG
>JAHELS010000280.1 GCA_024644085.1 Rhodopirellula sp. | reverse complement strand
AACGAAATCTTTTTCCGAGGCAAGCAAAACCTCTACTGCATCGCCAACGAATGAACACCGAGCTTTCGAGCGGTGTTCGACTCGGCTGCAAACCCTCTGAACTTCAAGGCCACCGTTCGTTTCACAGCAATGTGTTCCCGAATGAAGCGAACCGGCCGAAGGTCGATCCATACTTCATCAAGGTCGATAAGTAGTGGGAAGTAACGGAGGCGTTGTGAATAATCCTCGTCGAAAGTGGGCTTACCGAGGAATTGAATTGGGGTCAGCCGTGCTAAGCTGAAGCGATTCCGTTTCACCCGTTGAGAGACGACAACATGATTTCAATTCTGGATTCTCGCCGGCGACGCCCCCAAACCGTGTACTCCTTTGTCACCATCTCGCTCTTGATGGTATTCACAGTGACAGGTGCGCGAGATTCGGCAGCGGTTACGATTCGTGTGCCGCAGGATCACGCGACGATTCAGGCTGGAATTGACGCAGCGGGGCCTGGGGACACAGTATTGGTTGCGCCAGGAACGTATCGAGAACGAATTCGTTTGACGGAGCGGGTCACGCTGAGAAGCGTCGGGAACGAAGCTGCGGGCAAAATCGGTCTGAAACGAACCGAGGCCACGATCATTGACGGTGGGGGCGCGACGGGCACAGGTGCGGGCGTTCAAATGGCCGAGGCTTCGACTCTTGACGGGTTCACAATCACAAATGTGGGGCTCTATGACGACGAAGAGTGGAACAAGCATCATGCCACTCAGGGTGAGCTGCAACCCTACGAGCACATTGGCGAACCCGGCACGACCGGCGTTGCCGTCATCGGCGTGACCTGCACGGTTCGAAACAACATCGTCCGCCACAACGGAAACACAGGCATCGGCATTCTGGGAATACCAGGCCGGAATTTGGGCATTGCAGACCGGCGCACCCATTCACTCATCGTGGCCAACGTGTGTTACCGCAACATGGGTGGAGGCATCGGCGCCATGAAGGGCGCGACGGCGGTCATTCAGAACAATAAGTGTTTCGAGAACTTCTACGCCGGCATTGGGCATTCCGCATCGAGCCCGCTGGTGATCGACAACGAATGCTACGGCAACGTCCGAGGCGGCATTGGAATCAGCGAGGGGTCGTCGCCGATTGTGCGTGGAAACCGATGTTACGGCAACCGTCGGGCGGGGATCGGCATTCGCACCGGTAGCGATACGCGTCCAATGGTCGAAGATAATGACTGCTACGAGAACGGCATGGCCGGCATCGGAGTGCGCGAAGAAGCCGCACCAACCATTCGCAACAATCGCTGTTATCGAAACAAGCTGGCCGGCATCGGATCGCGCACCCGGGCGAGCCCCGTGATCATCGGTAACGAATCCTACGAAAACGGTCAGTCGGGCATCGGTCAGCAAAGCGGAGCGAACACGACGCTGATCGGCAATCACTGTCATCACAACAAGACGTCGGGGATCGGCTTCGCCGCTTGCGATAAGGGGCAATCGACTGCATTGAGAAACCGCGTGGTGGACAACGCGACAGTGGCAGTCGGCATCAACGCGGGCTGGTCGGTTCGCCTGATCGGTAACGAACTCTCGCGAAAAGGCGGGCTGCCTCCCATCGTGATGGTTGCCGCCGGCGCTCAGGCCACCTTCACCGACAACACGATTGAAGGCGGCGGAGTCGCCGGAATTCGGACGTCGGGCACTGTGCGAGTCCGGGACAACCGGTTCAAGGGGACCGCGTTTCGCAAGGTCGGCCCGCCTAACTTCGCCGTCTGGGCGCTGGAAGGCTCAGAAGTTGACCTGTCAAACAACACCTTCCGCAGCTGGCGACACGCACTGCAGGCGACCGACGCAAAGGTGTCGGCAACCGGGAACACGGTACACGAGTTTCACAACGCCGCATTCGTGATTGAAAGGCCTGCAACTCCAGCACACGTTTTTGGTAACACTGCGTTCTCCACCGACACCCAGGCCGTCGTCACCTCGATTGATGGACAGACGGGAGTCGTCGCCGACAATCAACTCAAGCAGACTCGAACAGACGCTCATCGGCGACGCGAAGAGTGACAGACGCCTTTGCCGAACCGGACCCTCTCTGGAAAGCATAGTTCCCCCACTGTTTACGAGGTTCGGAAAAGTGAATTGGTCAGCACGGTAAACCCGGGGGGCACGTTGGTCAGATCGAAGGCGGTATCATGCCTTCAACCAGCGGCGGATCCGTGCCACGTCGTGTGCGTGCAGGTCGTCCGAAGACAGAAGCGGCCTGGGTTTTCATTTCATTCGTCTCGAGGCAATCATTTTTTATGGCGGAGTGCGGCTGTCGTGACGAGGTTGAAAAGCTTGAGCGGAAGACGCTCTGGGCGCTGCTGGCTATCAACGTCGTTATGTTCTTCACCGAGGCGATAACGGGATGGCTGGCTGATTCGACCGGCTTGCTAGCCGATTCGCTCGACATGCTAGCCGATGCGATGGTCTATGGCACGGCTCTTTATGCCGTAGGCAGATCGGCTGCGTTGAAACACCGCTCAGCAATCTTTAGCGGTTGGATTCAGATTGCGCTTGGCACCGGCGTTTTCGTTGAGGTCATACGACGACTCCTGCTCGGAAGCGAACCGGTCAGCGTCCTGATGATCGCCATTGGCTTCATTGCCTTGGTGGCAAACGTCACCTGCCTGTTACTCCTGGCAAAGCATCGATCAGCGGAAGTTCACATGCGAGCGTCATGGATTTTTTCTACCAACGATGTCTTTGCAAACGCGGGCGTCATCGTATCCGGATTGCTGGTGATGTGGCTGGAAAGCAGAATCCCTGATTTAGTCATCGGCACGATCGTGTCCGTCGTGGTAATTCGCGGCGGACGCCTCATCTTGCGAGAGGCGAAGCAATCCTAGTGGCCCGCTGCGTCGCGCTGCGCGCACGACCACACAGCATGTTCGTTCAGCGGCGATCCCTCGACGCTTGCAGACGATCAAGTAATCCGACACATTGCCAATGCTGCAAGGCCTACCTTGCCCGGGACGTCCAATCGTATCTTGGCATTTTGTTCTCGGTCCAGCTACCCAAACCGGCCTTCTGGGCACACGTTGGATGCACGCGCCGGGTTGCCCGCTTCGGGATAGCGCCGATGCGACAAATGATTCTTCGCTGCTGATTATCGATATTCGAATTGAACGGTTGCTGAAGTATCAGCATCGCAAACCGCCCGGACCCAGCGGGCTGAGGACGCCGCGGGGAACTCATGCCGCGTGACAACGTCTTTCGGTACGTCGAAGCTTTTGTACCTCACCCACCGGTCGTTACCATCGATGTCGACTTCCAGAGTGATCGTGACGGGCCCCGTGGAACCGTGCGATATCTGAACCGACTTTCGGTCGTATCCGGCCATCAGATAGGGATCGGATGCAGCGGCCGCTTTGACTTTGGTCTCCAGCCATGGTCCGCCATGCCCGACCGGTTTTCCGAGTTTCCAAAGATCGTCGATGCCGCCAAACCAAAGTCCCATACCCAACTCTGCATCCCGGAAGACATGACCATCGTTGGGAGCGTCCGGTTTGACCCCCGAAAGCACGAGCAGTCCGTTCCAGGAGCAAAAATCAGTGATCTGTTTGCGGTGGCTCGATACAGGTCGCATCAGGTTCCATGCCGGCGGGGAACCGTTGGTAATCAACGGCACTTCGTAGAAGGTCCCGTGAATGTTGGCCAAGTGCCGTTCCGACTGAACTTCACGCGATGCGCGTGGCCACCCTGAGGCAAACGGCCGATCATAGGCGGCGTTTCCTTTGGGAAGCCGGTAGGTGCGGCCTTGAGAATTCAGTACGACGGATGCCGCGTCGACCGAGAACTCCGGCTCGACGCGGAGAAGTTCGCGAAGGTCGTCGTCTTTCTCATCGGCTGCGAATTCGAAGCGAGCCTTCGAGAATTCAAAAAAGCGGTCACCCGCTGTGACAATTCGCAAATTGCGATTCCGTTTTGCGGCGTAAACAAGACCGTCAATCACTTCCGTGTCCTCAACATCGGCCAATCCCGAGAACAACTGCGTGTTGGCTGGGGTGCTACCATCAACAAACTGGCTGGTTGTTTGGTGAAGCATCGCAGTCGCCACACAATCTCGGTCGCTCCGAAAACGAAGCCACTTCGCATTCAGGTCTTCGGGTAGATAATGCGAGACATAGTCGTTCGCTGGAACGGTGACCTTCTGCAGCGGTGTCCATTTTCCGGTTCCGTGCTGATCCACTTCGAGAGTGAATGTCACCGGGTGATCATCAGCGCTATCGATCGATGATTCGCTTTGAAGCGTGACGGATGCCTCACCAATTTCCGTAATTGTCAGTGCATCTTGGTCCTTCGCCATCACGAATGCCGCGTGAGGCATTCCGTACGAACCAGGCGTATGCTCGATGTCGTTACCGGGGATTGAAACTTTTCCGACTGGAAATTCACGCGAGTAGATTTGGTCGCGAAATCCCTTGCCCCACTGGAGAGACAAGTCGGTCAATTGCCACGTGGGATCGAGTTTAGGGTTTCCTCGCTGGTCGACCGCGAGGTGGACCGTCACCGGCGTGTTGACGTTGAAGGTGAATCCCGGCGCGGGTTGATGCCAGTCGCCTCGGTGAACGGTCACTCGCGGCAAGCTGGCCAATTGAGTCGGCAACACGGTGATTTCTTGTTGATCCGTCGCCCGTAAAGCTTGGACATCCGGGGGTGTCATTCGTCCCACGGCGAGATGGACGACTCGGCGGTCAAAGCCGGCGATAAGGAAAGGATCGGACGGCGAATTATCTTTGACGTCGTCCTCAATCCACGGACCGCCATAACCGCTCGCCGGGCCCCATGTCTTCAAGTCGTCGTAGTCACCGAACCAGAGATTGCTTTGCGGTTGCCCTGCCAGCGGATTCCCCTGGATGCTCGTTTCGTCGGTTGCCAACACGAGTTTCCCTTTCCAGTCACAGAAGTCGGGAACATACCGCAGGTGACTTCCGATTGGTTTGAGACCGGCTGAGTTTGCACTGGAAAACGTCTTTGGAAAGTCAAAGAACATCCCGTGCATATCCATCATCCACCGGCCGTCGGTGATTTCGCGAATGCGCGGCCACTCGGTGTACCAACCATGTTTGGCATCATTGCAGTAGGCGGCTTTGGGTAGCAGGTAGGTGCGCCACGTACCGTTATCGAGGACTTTCAGGCGCAAGCTGCGGCGATCCCATCCCACCGCCCAGATCGGATCGTCGCCATCGCTGCCGCCAGTGATTCCTGATGGTCCGGTGACTTCCGTGAATTGGCGACGTTCAACGATCTTCCAATTCGCTCCGTCAAACTCGGCAAGCACGCCTCGTTCTTCCGCGCTCTGGGGTGCGTCTCCGACTATCAAGTCTTTGTAGTCTCCAACTTTGTGTTCGCCGTTGTTCGAGATAACCAGCCGACCCTGCGATGTGTAGCCACCTTTGCCGTGCCATCCGGGAACGGGCTTTTTGAACAATCGGTTGACTTCAAGCGTGTGAACGTTGGCTTCCCAGATCGATCCTTCCATGTCGATGTAATAAACCATTTTGGTCGGATCTTTCAGATGCCGAGCGATCGCAGTCACACGGATCGGCATGTCTGTTGGCTGAATGGTTCGAACCTTTCCCTTGGCATCGATCGCGTAATGAGCGATCAGCAACTGATTGGACTCTTTGTGGATCATTCGTCCCGCCGGCGTGCCGCCAACGCTTTCCGGATGCACGGTCATCGGCTTCGACAAATCCGGATCGATCGAGAACAACTTGTGCTCGCTACCGCGCGGCATGTGCGGTGCGTAGTTCACCATCCACAATTTTCCGGCCCATGGCGCGATCGCGCCGATGCCGCATTCGTTGTGGCCCTCTTTGTAGTGAGCACCGTTCTGGCTGTAGACGCCATACGTGGTGAGATGCGGATAGACGCCGCTGATGAACAGGTCAGTACGAGGTGGCGGTGGAGGTGTCGTAGCGATCTCAGTTGAAGCGGCATCTCGCGCTGTCTCCGCCTTCGTCGCGTCGACGGCAATGGCTTGTCGCTGTAATCGCAGCTGTTGGGAAAGTTGTCGGACCGTTTCCACGTTTTCCGGGTCACCGGCAAGATTGGTCAATTCGATCGCGTCGCGTGAGAGATCATATCGTTCTACGAAGACCTGCTCCTGGTCGATTTGAGTCTCGACGTACTTCCAACGCTCGTTGCGGATTGCCCAAAGGGGGCGGCTGCCCAGTTGGGGTGTCGGGGCTTCGTAAAGAAAACTTGTGCGCCAGTCATCCGGAGCATTTCCCCTGACGATGGGCAACAGGCTTCGACCATGAAGAGACTTCGGTACCGCCAGACCGGCGAGTTCGTAAATCGTCGCCGTCAGATCGATGTTCAACACCAGGTCGCGGGCAACCTGCGGCTTCGTTCCCGGTCCCGCAATCGCCATCGGCACTCGCATCGACTCTTCGTAGGGCAAAACCTTGCTGGTAAAACCATGCTCGCCCAGGAACCAGCCGTTATCTCCCATGAAGATGATCCACGTGTTGTCACTGAGTCCTCGCCGCTTGATCTCTGAGAGCACGCGACCGACCGCGGCGTCCATCTGCTCGACGCTGGCGCGGTAGTCCCGGGTGTGGATACGGATGTTCTTCGGATCCTCATAGCCATACTCCAAAGCCCGCGTGCGACTGCGAGACGTCTTCAGGTAATGCGGCTTTCCCGCCAGAGTGTCGTTCCATGTCGGCGGCAACGGCATCTCACCAACTTTGTAGCGATCAAGAAACTCCTGCTTCGCGGGCCAGGTGTGCTGGTGATCCATGTGAGGCACCTGCGTGCACAACCACAGCGCAAACGGGGTTCCGGACTCGATCGATTGATCAATAAAGCGAATCGACTCATTCACGGCAACGTCATCCACGAAACCCGGCATGACTCTCGTGTCCCCGTCGATCGTAAAATTACGGTCATACCACGTGCCGTTGGACCAGCAGGTAGAAGCAAAGTCAAATCCACACTCGTGAGGCGTCGTCTTGAGATGCCACTTACCAGCAACGCCCGTCGCGTATCCAGCTTCACGCAGAGCCTGCGCAAAAGTCCGTTCACCTTTATTCAGGGGCGTTTTCCCAACCGACGTCACTCCGTTGGC
>JAHELS010000279.1 GCA_024644085.1 Rhodopirellula sp. | reverse complement strand
GGTGCTGCTGATCAGGTCGATCGTCACGCTCAAGGGGCGAACCTTCGGTGCCGAAGCAACGGCTCGGGTAATCGGCTTCGCGGTCGGCTTGGCGGTTTCCTGAGCATTGGCAGTGCCAACGCTCATGACGGCGAGCGCGGCGGCCGCAGCGATTCCGCTAAGGGAAAAAACATTCTTCATGGGAGGAATCTCCAGTTGTGGGAAACAGAGTTGCAAATCTTGAGTAGCAAGGGGTCGCGGTGCGGTGGGATGAAGCCCTGCAACCACCTGAATGAGAAACTAGTTCGTCTCTCCGGCGACCTGCGCACCAATTGGTGAACAAACGGTCGATTGATCGATGCGGGAAACCACTAACTGATACATCCGCTACAGCCCGTCGGCGGGGGTCATCGCTCGGTCGTCAGCCAGCGCACAGGCTGGATGAAAACGATGAGGAAATTCGCGACCGCCTTGGGCTAGAACCTTTCGTTTAGACTGGAAATTAGGTGGTTTGTGGGACCTGGGCAGTCAAACTAAGATCTGGGGCTATCCCTCCAATTCGAGGAACTTCGCCCCCCAGGGACATTCCAAGGAATGTTCTCCCGTCCGACTGCTCCACAATCGCGGTATCTCCATCCTCCGGTAAAGCTCCATGTCACTGCGTCGCCGACCCCAGAACCGCAAACGCCGTCGAGTCCGCCCGCGGATTGAAGCTCTCGAAAGCCGGCGTCTGCTGGCGGTCTTTACGGTCGATTCGACCGCGAACGATCCCAGCGGCACGTGTGCCGCTGACAACCCGGCAGGCAATAACAACTGCACAATCCGCGCGGCCGTGATTGCGGCAGAAAACAATCCGGGCAACGACACGATTCAGATTCCTGATGGTACCTATTTAACTTTCATCGATTTGTTTCCAGCCACGGCACAAGACTTCGCATTCGTGGGCAACGTCACGGATCCCTCGGCGGTCGTGATCGATGGAGGCGCGGTGGGACGTGTGGTCGAACTCGACGGCCAGGTGGGCGTGTCGAATGTTTCGTTTGAGGGTTTGACCATTCAAAACGGAAGCGCCACCGACGGCAGCGGAGGAGGAGGAATTCTAGCCAGTTCGAACATCAACCTTTCGCTCGATAACGTAATCGTTCAGAACAATGTCGCGGGGGGGATCAGTTTCGGGGGCGGTATCAATGCCGATGGCAACCTTACGATCGCCAACAGCATCATCCGCAACAACGACGCGGGCGACTCCGGTGGCGGTGTCTTCGCCAACGGCGGAACAGTGACGGTTAGCAATTCGAGTTTCGAGAGCAACGACGCATTGGGTTTCGATAGCGGCGGCGGCGGCCTTTACATTTTTGGTGCCAACAGTTTCGACGTTACCGATACGAATTTTGACAACAATACCGCAAAGGGAGGTGCTGGCGGCCTGGAATCGTTAGGCGTTGGAGGAAGCATCTCGGGTGGGACTTTTACCAACAACCGCGTGATCATCGACCCCGCCGCCCCGATGCAACCTCCGTTTGAACAGGGTGGCGGTGGAATTGCCATTGTCGGCACCGATGCCGCGACGGTGACGATCAGCGACGTTTTCGTGCAAGGAAACATGGCGCCTTCGGCGGGCGGTATTGCGGTGGTCAACTCCAACGTGGTGATCAGCGACGCGACCATCGAATCGAACGTTGCCACCAGCGCGATCCAGGGTGAAAGCGGCGGCGGCGGCATTGGCGCATTCAATTCCGATGATGGACCGACTTTGACGATCGAGCGTTCGCGGATCATCGGCAATACCACGGCCGCGGAGGCCGGAGGTGTCGGCGCGGTTGATGTTCCGGTAACGATCACCGATTCGTTCATCGACAACAACACGGCAACCGGTGGACGCGCGGGCGGTGTGGGTGTCGTTGCATTGACTGGCATTCTCAACAACCCCAACACCTCCACGCCCCTGCTTAGCATCGCCCGCACAACGATCAACAACAACACATCCAACCAGGACGGTGGCGGTGTCGCGGTTGACTCGTCGCAGCTGCAAATGACGAATGTGACTGTCACGGCGAATACGTCACAGAACAGCGTGGGCGGTGGCGTCGCCTACAACAACGATGATAGCACAACGCCGTCGACCATTGCTTATTCGACCATCGCCGGGAACGCGGCGCCGATAGCCGACGGCTCTAATTTGGCCACGATGGGTGCCGCGCCGCTGTCGGTCAATAATTCGATTCTCGACAACGGGAGCTGCATTCCCGGCGCGTTGGTCTCGACCGATTTCAACATCGAGTCGGGGATCTCCTGTGGATTCACCGACACCAACGACCTGCAAAACACCGATCCCCTGCTCGGTCCGCTGCAGAACAATGGCGGACTGCTGGTCGGCAGCCCGCTTGCACCGGGCGGAAAAGCGATCACGCCAACGATGTCGATCGGCCTTGGCAGTCCCGCACTCGATACGGCTGACGCGGCACCTCCGGCGATAGACGCTCGCGGCATCATGCGACCTCAGGACGGTGACGGCAACGGGATCGCCGTAGCCGACCGCGGCGCATTTGAAGCGGAGACCACGATTGTCGGCACGTTGACGATCAGCGATGTCTTTGTCGAAGAAGGAAATCCCGACGCCACGGTGACCGTCACGCTTGATAACGCCGTCGGGTTCACCTTCACCGTGAACTTCACCACCGTCGACGGCACGGCGGTTCAGCCGGGTGACTATACGACCGCAGCCGGGATGTTGACTTTCACTGGCACGGCTGGTGAACAACGCACGATCACCGTCCCGATCGCCGATGACAACATCGCCGAAGCCGACGAGCAATTCACAGTTACTCTCAACGGCGCACCGGTCAGCATCGATGCCAGCGATACCGGAACGATCAGTATCTTCGATCAGGATTTTGCCTTTCTAACCGTCACCGAACTGCCCGAAGTGACCGAGGACAACGGACCGCTTCAACTCGCAGTGACGCTGACGGGCGAGACCGATGCACCTTTCACGGTGGATGTATCGACCATGGATCTTGTTGGTGGCGCGGACGCAGGGGTCGACTACACGGCTCTGATCGGCACCACGCTGACATTCGCCGGCACCAACGGCGAGACGCAAACGGCGTTTGTTCCGATCACGCCTGATATGATCGTCGAGCTCGATGAGAGTTTCGGGATAGAAGTCAGCAGTATCAATGCCGGCACGCGTGAGGTTACTTTCGACGACTTTGCCGACCGTGTTGATATCACTCGGCTTGGCCAATTTGCTCCGGCAAATATCGCGGCCAACGACGTCGCGATCTTCACTCCAAATCCGCAAACGACCATCGCCTACGTCGCCGATGATTCCGGACTGCTGGTGCTCGACGTCAGCGACCCTTCCGCGATCACGCAACTCGGCGCGTTCCCACTCGCCACTCCCGCCCTGGCGATCGATACCATCGATGTTGGCTTTTTTAATGGCGTTGTGTTCGTCGCGGCGGGCGACAGCGGACTGGAGATTCTTGATGTCAGCAATCCGACCAACATTCAGCGACTTGGCTCCTTTGCCGCCGCAGGCCAGTCGGCGCTGAGCCTGACACATGACGGCACGACAGTCTACCTTGGCGAGACAGACGCCACACTTAACGGGACGCTCAGAATCTTGGACGTTTCCGACCCTGCCAACATCAATGAGCTTGGCGTGGTCACAGGAAACCTGGCTGCGGTGGAGGACGTCTTTGTCGACGCGGGAAGCGCTTACATCGCCAGTGACCGCGGCCTTGAGATTGTCGATATCAGCAATCCGGCGATCCCGGTGACCCTCGGTAGCTACATCGCCCGCGAAGGTACAGCGATCTCAGCGTCCGGGCCGGAAGTTTACCTGGGAACGCCCACCGGGATGGCTATTTTGAACGTGGAAAACCTCCCCACAATCAACGAGCTGGGGTTCTTTGGGACGCAGGCTCCGGTGGCTTCGGTCGACGGCAACAACGATGCCGGTCCCATCGTCACAATTGCTGAGTCCACTGGCAACATCCAGATCCTGAATGTTCAGGATCCTGCGAACATCACCGTCCTGGGCGATTTCGACCTCGACCCAGTCGGCGGCGGATTTGCCCTCGAAGGGTTGAATGCGTACGCCGCGACAGGTACCGGCGGACTGCAGATTCTTCGTGGCGATCTCGTTGCAACGACGACAGGGCTAATCCTGAACGATGACACAGCGACGCTGAGTGTTAGCAGTCCGACAATCATTGAGTCGGACGGTACGGTCCGTGTCTTCATCTCGGTTGACAACGCAGTGGATGGCGGCTTTACGGTCGATGTTTCGACGATGGACGACACGGCGATGACGCCGGGCGACTATACCGACACTAGCGATACCTTGACGTTCAGCGGCGCGGCCGGAGAGTCGCTGCCATTTGATATCCCCATCACCGACGACGGCAATACCGGTGAAGCGGTCGAGAGGTTTTTCGTGACGTTGTCGGCCGCAACGCCTCTCGGCAATGCTTCGGCGGCTTCCATCGATACCAACGCCATCGGCACGGTAACGATCAACGAGGCGGCCGCCGCGGTCGACGTCAGCATTACGAAATCGGACGGCCCCGATCCGGTACTTCCGGCCGGCACGCTGACCTACACGCTCGAGGTCGGCAACGCCGGACCGAACAACGCGACCGGGGTCAGGGTAACCGACACGCTGCCGGCAAATCTAACTTTCTTATCGGGCGACGTCGACGGCATGGTCGACCTGGTGACCGAAGCGGGCGGAGTGGTCACCGCCAACATTGGGGCGCTTGCACTGGGAGCCAATGCGACGGTGACGATAACGGCGATCGTCGCCGATGACGCCGTCGGCACGATTAACAACACGGCAACCGTCACCAGCCTCGAAGCCGACTCCGACACAAACAACAACTCTGCAACCACGTCGACGGTTGTTGGAATCGACCTGACCGATGATGTTCAGGACATCAACGAAGATGAAACCAACGCAGCGTTACTGGTCTTTGATGTACTGGACAATGACCTTCCCACCGGTGCGTTGACCATCACATCGCTGGCCGGATTTGACCCCGCACTTGGGACGCCCACGATCACCGGGGGCGGAACAACGATCACCTACTCTCCGGCGGCGGACGCGTTTGGCCAGGATAACTTTACCTACACGGCCAACAACGGCGCGGGCCAGATGGCGACCGCGAATGTGACAGTCAATATCGCACCAGACAACGATGGGCCTATCGCCGTCGACGACGAATTCGACGCTCCCGATCGCGGACCGTTTTCGATTGCGTTCGCCGATTTGGTGTTGAACGATTCGCCAGGCCCGGCAAATGAAAACCAGGTCGTCACCGTTAGCGACGTTGCAAATGTTTCGGCAAACAACGGCATGTTGAACCAGATGGGACCGAATGTGATCTACACGCCGGATCCGGCCTTCACAGGACTCGTCGACACCTTCACCTACATCGCCACGGACGGGGTCGATGTCGCAACCGCAACGGTGACCATCAATCTTCCAGCACCGGTCGACTTGGCAACTTCGATCGCAGACAACCCCGATCCGGTCGAGGTCGGTTCCACGGTCACCTTGACGATTCCCATTACCAATAACGGCGGCATCGCGGCGACCAACGTCGTTTCAACCACGATGGTTCCCAATGAGTTCACGATCCTGACGCCGCCAAGCGTAACACCCGGAACGCTCGGGGGCGTGATTGTCACCAACGCGAACAACGAAGTCGAGGTAACTCTCGCGGCTCTCGATCCGGGCGTCACTGCGACGCTGACCATCCTCGCCAACGTCGGCAATGTGGAAGGCAATTTCACGACGACAACAACGGTGACGAGCGATCAGGTCGACGATAACGTCGCGGACAATATGGATGCGGAGATCACCGCGGTCGTTCAACCTGCATCGGTGGTGGGACACATCACATGCGATCTGAATGGAAACGGCATGGAAGATTCCGGTGAACAGGTCGTCGGAACAACGGTTTTCCTTGACGCCAATGGCAATCGGATTCTTGATCTGGGCGAACGATCCACGTTGACCAATGATTCGGGCGACTACAGTTTTCGTAACGTCACCGATTCGTCGCTGACCGTGGTGGCGCAAGTCCCGTTCAATTGTGACACGATTCCCGACAACCCCGGGATTGCACGTTCGGTGATCGGGGTGGGCGATCTGGCACGTTCCATCATCAGCGTCGACATTGACGGCGACAACGATCGCGATCTTCTGGTCGCCAGCGACGCCAGCAGCACCGTTTCAGTTCTGACGAATGAGGGAGGCAATTTCGAAGCGTCGCAGGAATTCGCAATCGGCAGCCGCCCGTTTGATCTGGCCGTGTGGGAATCTCCCGGCATGGCGCCGACGATCGCGCTGGCCGACATCGGCACGCCGTCCAGCGGTGGTGCGGTTCACATGCTGACCGGTACAACACCCACCGCGGCACTCGGTGCCGGAAACGGTCCGATCGAAGTCGCGTTGGGAGACTTCGACAATAACGGAGTCGCCGATATCCTGGCCGCCGCATTTCGATCGTCTGACCTAAGGCTCCTGATGAACGGCTCGTCCGAGGCTGTTGCTTTGACGGTGGGTCGGCTGGTCGTCACCGTCACCGCGGGCGACGTCAATGGCGACGGCCACGACGACATTGTGCTGGGAAGCTTCGGGTATCCCGGCGACGTCTCGTCACAATTGTCCGTTCTGCTTGGTGACGGCATGGGCGGCTTTGCAGCCCCGATCACGACCGACCCGATCCCGCAAATCGCCGCAGTCAAGATTGCGCCGCTGAGCGCGAACGGATCATCAAGCGACAATCACATCCTGGCGTTGTCGGCCTCAGGTGAATTGAACGCATACGTTTTCGAAAACGGTGCGCTGAGCGAGGTTGGATCGGTGAGCATTACCGAGGGCGGCACCGCGTTTGACACGGGCGACTTCAACCGTGATGGTTTGACCGACATCGCAATCGCGAACCTGGGGGACCAGCAGATTGACTTGTTGATCGGAAATGGAAACGGCCAATTCGCGCCGTTCCGAACCATCACCAGCGTTCCGGCTCCGTCGGATCTTGTCGTCGATGATTTTGACGGTGACGGTGTCGATGACATCGCGGTCGCAGATCTTTACCAGGATGCAAATCTCGGCCAGGGGCAA
>JAHELS010000068.1 GCA_024644085.1 Rhodopirellula sp. | reverse complement strand
TCGCCCATGCCGCGAGCGTGATTGCAAATCGCGCTACGCCAAAACTCGAACTTCAGGGGGCGCCTAATCGCTCTTAAGAGCATAGCGGTCGGCTTTCTTGAACGTACGTCCCAAAGGCCCGGCCAACAGTGCCGGCAACAGGACGAGGTCGCCGACCAACGCAGCAAGCAACAAGAAAACCATCAGCCAGGCGAAATGCAGAATCGGCACGAACGTGCTGAGCGCAAAGACCAGCAAACCGCTGGAGCAAATTAGCGTGGTATGAGCCATCGCGCCGGAGCACCGCTGAAACGCATCCCCGAGCGAACCGCCGCGTGAAAGACCGCGATCGAGCCCGCGTCGAAACCAGGTCAGAAAATGCACGGTGTCATCGACCGCGATTCCCAACGCCGCACTTGCCGTCATCACCGAACCGATTTGCACGGGGATATCGACCCATTCAATTCCGCCGAACACGACGACCGCTGGAAACAGATTGGGAATCATTGCGAGCAGTGCGGCAACTGCACTGCGCAAGACGACGACTAACACCACAGCGATGACGGCGAACGCAGCAAGAAAACTGCGAAACAGGTCTTCGAGCAACTGGCGTTGGGCCTTGTAGATCAGCGGAATCACCCCGGTGTAGGTGCCATGAACGTTGTTTGCAATCAACAACGGATCGACACGCTGGCGCAGCGTCTCGGCGAACTCGCCGTAATCCAGATCGCCGATTGCGCGGGCACGAACCGAAATTCGCCAAAGCCGCTCGCCGTCGGCTTCGGCGAGAAAGTTGGCTTCCGTCAAGCGATCCTGCGTCCGTTGGCTGGTGATCACTTTCCGCGCCACGACTTCCCGCACCGTGCGTCCTTTCGGCAACGGCGGCGAGAGATTCACTGCGGACATCGTTGCAACCGGCTCGTTCAATGTCTGGATTCTGCGCTGCACCGAAGCAACCAACCGCATTTGATCGAGAAAATCCTGGGGACCGTTGGAGTCGAAATGGATGACGATTTCGAGCGGAACCATCGGACCGATGTGTTTTTCCAGCCACATGTAGTCGGTAATCGGATCGCTGTTTGCCAGAAAGCGATCCTGGAGCCGCACGGTCGATTGAATGTTGGGAAGGACCGACCCGCAGAAGATCATCACCGCAAGGCAAATCACGGTGAACGTCATGTGATCGCGCCGGATCACGGCAATGATCGATTGGCTCAACCGCCGCCGCGACAAATTGTCTTCCACCGCCGGCTTCTTCTTCGGCGGGAACAAATAGATGGCCGACGGCAACATCAAGAACAGGACTCCGACGCTTACGACAACTCCGATCGCCGAGTAAATTCCAAAGGTTCGAATCGGATCGATCTTGCTGAGCACGAGTGAAGCCAAACCGATGCCGGTCGTGGTGGCCGCGAGAGTGCAGGGAAGCCATCCCTGTTTGACGGCCGCCCGCAACGGACGTTTCACGTCCGGATCGGTGACTGCGTCACGGTAATAGTTCGCCAGGTGCACTGCCGACGAAATGCTGAGCACGTAAATCAGCGGCGGCAACATCGTCATCAACAAATTCATCTCACCGCCGGTGAAGAAAAGAATCGCCAGCGATAATGCGGTGCAGTACACCGAGACCAGCAGAATCATGATCGCCATACGGATGCTTTCCAATCGCAGCGATGCGACGACGAAGGAAACCAATGCGGAGATTCCGGCCAGATGAAAAAGCAAATGCCGGCTTTCCGCGTCGATCGCCGCCGCATCAACCGTCGGACCGGCCAACCGTAATTCGCTCGCGTCGATCCGGCACTTTTCCGCAGCCTGGATCTCGATCTCACGAACCGCCCGCATCCGATCGTTCTTGCCAAGTGACGAAATCGACAGCACAAGGCATGTGGTTGCTCCGTCGGCTTCGACCAAAATCCCCTGCAATCGTCGGATCGCTGACTTGCGCGTCAGATCCAACGGCGGGGCAGTCAATTCCTCCACCACCTCCGGGCCGGTCAACACCCGGTCGAAAAACGGCGATCCTTCCAGTGCCGCGTCGAGCACGCCGATGCGCGGATCGTCAAGCGTACACCCGGGCCAACTGACAACGGCGATTTCGTCGCTGCCAAAATGCAGCTCGAACCAGTCGTACGTATCGGTCTCAGCAAATTTCCGCGGCAACCATTGGCGTGGATCATTGGACGTGCTGCGCAGGGCCGAGCGGGCGCCAAACACAATCAAGGGAAAAGCCAATAACATCACGGCAAGCGTGACCTGCGCGTAACGCCTGCCTCGCTTTGCGCCGGGATTGGAGGGTGAATTCATTTCGCCCCGAAGGAGTGTCTACAACTCAAAGAACGGTCTTACTTAACGTCACATGAGCCAACAACGAGGCAGGCAAACACCTCATGGTATACAACCGCATCATGCAAAGCATTCCGGCAGGAACTCTTCCATCAAACGAGCAAACTCCCCGGGTTGTTCCCAGTTCGGAGCGTGGCCGCAATTATCGACGAATTCCAATCGCGAACCCTTGATCCGACGTTGGAATTCTTCCCCGGTCGATGGGGGCGTGATCTCGTCGTTGCGTCCCCAGATGATCAAGGTGGGTAGCTTCAAGTCGGCCAGCTCATTTTCAACAGTCCGGTCGCGTGTCGCGCGCGATACACGCAGCACGAATCGGATGTAGTCGCGATCGAGCGTCGATTCGTACCATTGGTCAACCAACTCATCCGTAACCAGACTGTGGTCGTGGAGTATTCCAAATACCGTCGTGCGCACAAATTCCTTCGTCGGCCGTGACCGAAGACCGCGAATCGGACTCCGCTCGAACAATCCCGCACTGCCGGCCAAAACCAGGCCCTTTGCGAAGTCGGGGTGTTGAGCACACAAGTCGATCGAAACGAGGCCGCCAAGCGAATTGCCACATAGCACAAAGGGTCCAAGATCTAGACTCTCGATGAATTCCGCGACAATCTCGCTCAGGTCACTGATCTTACGAATTCCGTGGCGCCGTCGACCGGGTTGCGGGTCGACCGGCAACTGCGGTGCGATCACCCGGTAGCGGTCGGAAAGTCGGTCCATCACCGATAGCCAATGTTCCGGGGTTCCAAACAATCCGTGGAGGAAAACGATCGTGTTGGGACCTTCGCCTTTGTCGACCACCTGAGCCGGGTCGATGCCGGTTTTGACGCTGTTCTGCGTTTTCGAACTGAACATCAATTACACAACTCTCGGTTTAGCACGCATGCATGACTTGTCAGGAACCGCAGAAACTTTGAGCGGGCGAACAATCGCCCGTCCGCGAACGCCCGTCCGTCGGCGAAATTGAAATTGTATCCAATATTGCGGGGCGCGTCGAACAAGAAACAACGTCCGTTCGCTGCAATTCCCGAGCATTAAAGCCCGGGAAACCCTCATAAACTACTGATACCGTAGAGGCACCCATCCTTGATGATCCCTCGACTCAGGCGCGCCGCCCGCACGGTCAAATTCCTGAATCGCGGTAAGAGCAAACGCCAACAGCGCAGAAAGTCGCGATGCGCCGAGCGATCCAAGGCGGTGATGAAATTCACCGCGAATCGTTTTCGGCTATTGGCCCAATCCGCTGTCATCATCCTCGTCGCGGGAAGCCTCGGCTTCACTTGAGGATTCGGGATTCGCCTGGTCACCGATCGTTGCCTCGACTGCGATCTCTTCTTCGGTAGCTTCTTCGGGCGGCACGCGTACCACAGCAATCAGGCTGTCGCCCTCATCGACATTCATGATCCGCACACCTTGGGTGTTGCGTCCGATCACACCGATATCTGCTGCCTTGATCCGCTGGATCTTTCCCTTTGCGGTCATCATGAAGATTTCGTCCTCGTCATTGACACGCGCGATCCCAATCACTTTTCCATTTCGATCGCTGGTACGGATATCGCGGAGCCCCTTGCCGCCTCGTTTTTGCGTCCGATACCGGGCGCTTGATGAACTCGATTCTTCTTCCGCCGCTTCGTCGTCGTCCGCCGCGTTCGGCCCGAACCGTGTTCGCTTGCCATGACCGTTTTCGCAAACGGTCAGCAACGTCGCCTCGGGATCCGCCACGACCATGCCAACGACGCGATCATCGCCTGCCAGCGAAATACCCTTGACGCCGGATGTATTTCGTCCCATCGGCCGGGCATCGGATTCGCGGAATCGAATCGCCATTCCAGCAGCCGTCACCAGGATCACTTCGTCGCCCGGTCCGACAACTGCGGCGTCGACAAGTTCGTCGCCCTCACGAAGCTTGATGGCGATGATACCGCCCCGCTTCGGCCGACTGTACTGTTCCAGCGGTGTTTTTTTAACCAGCCCGCTGCGAGTGGCCATGACGACGTAGTAACCTTCCTGGTCAAAGTCGCGAACCGCCAGACATTCGGCGATCTTCTCATCCTTCTCAAGGTTCAACAGGTTAACGATCGCCCGCCCCTTGCTGTCGCGGGCCAACTGAGGCAAATCGTAAACTTTCTGCCACCGGACCTTGCCTGCCGTGGTGAGGAACAACAAGTAAGCGTGCGTGCTGGCGACAAACAAGTGTTGGATCGGGTCCTCTTCGTCCGTCTTGGCGCCGCGCAATCCTTTTCCGCCGCGGCGCTGGGTGTTGTAGGTGCTTGAGGGCGTGCGTTTGATGTAACCCTGGTGGCTGATCGAAACGACCATCGTCTCTTCGGTGATCAGATCTTCCAGGTCGATGTTGCCAATTTCCTCGTGCGAGATGACGGTCCGACGGGCATCACCGAATCGCCGTTTGATATCTTCGAGGTCTTCCTTGATGATGTCGAAAATCCGCTGCTGATTTCCGAGGATATCGAGGTAATTGGTAATCTCGGCCAACAACTCCTTGTGCTCGCCAGCCAACTTCTCTTGTTCGAGATTGACGAGTTGGCCCAGTCGCATCCTTAAGATCTCATCGGTCTGGACGCTCGTGAGCGAATAGGTGTCCGACTCGCCCCGTTCCATAACGAACTGTGCAAAGCCCTCGTCGCCCAGTGCGCGCTTCATCATGGCCGCCGGGCATTCGATTCCCATCAACCGTTCTTTCGCCTCCGGCTGTGTCCGGCTTTCACGAATTGTCCGAATGATTTGGTCGATATCGGCCAGCGCCAATAGCAGACCTTCGACGGTGTGTTTGCGACGCCGTGCGCGGGCCAACAGAAATTGCGTCCGCCGACGAATCACCTGCACGCGATGCCGGATGAACTCGGCCAACATCTCGCGCAGCGATAATTCGCGCGGCTTGCCGTCAACCAGCGCGAGAAAGATGACCGAGAAAGTCGTTTGCAGCGGTGAGAACTGATAGAGCTGGTTCAATACGACATCAGGATCCGCGTCGCGTTTGAGTTCGATCACCAGCCGAACCGGTTCTTTCAAGTCGCTCTCGTCACGGATTCCCGAGATGCCTTTGATCTTATCGCCGTTGACCAGATCGGCGATCTTCTTGACCACGCCGTCACGGGTCTGCTGGTACGGGATCGCCGAGACGACAATTCGGGATCGATTCCCCTTCATTTCCTCAATTTGACATTGAGCGCGCACGATGACTGTGCTTCGTCCCGTCTTGTAACCTCGCCAGATCCCGACGCGCCCACAGATGATTCCGCCGGTGGGGAAGTCGGGTCCCTTGACGATCTCGAAAAGTTCCTCGTGCCGAATGTCCGGATCATCGATCATTGCGATCAACGCGTCGCAGATTTCGGTCGGATTGTGTGGGGGAATGCTGGTGGCCATCCCAACCGCGATTCCGCCCGATCCATTGACCAACAGACTGGGAAACTTACTCGGCAGCACGGTCGGTTCCGTCCGCGCTTCATCGTAAGTTGGTACGTAGTCAACCGTGTCGAGCTTGATGTCCTCGAGCATCGCAGCGGCAACCGGGCTGAGACGCGCTTCGGTGTACCGCATCGCCGCCGGCGGGAGTCCGGCGATGCTGCCGAAATTCCCCTGTTTATCGATCAGCAACCGACGCATGTTCCATTCCTGGGCCATCCGCACGAGTGTCGGGTAGATCACGCTTTCACCGTGGGGGTGATAATTCCCCGACGTGTCGCCAGAGATTTTTGCGCACTTGACCCGCTTGCTGCCCGGGCCGAGGTTCAGGTCGTTCATGGCGACCAGGATTCGCCTCTGGCTCGGTTTCAAACCGTCGCGAACATCGGGCAACGCACGACTGACAATCACGCTCATCGCGTAGGTCAGATAGCTCTCGCGAAGCTCGTCCTCAATCGGCAAGTCGATCATTCGCAAGGCGCCCAAGCCGCCTCCGCCACCACCGGAACCCTCCTCTTCAGGACTCGTACCTTCGCTGCCGTTTTCGCTGTTTCCGTTGTCTTCTGCCAACGTCGTGTCCTGAATTCAGTTTCGGATGGGTGAAGGCCATTTCGGGCCTTCAAAGTGAGCGTGAATTCTACCCGAACAAGCCCCTTCTCACAACGACCCGGACCTCTGGATCGCTTGCCGCAAATCGTTGCAACACAGATACTTGCGATACGAGTTCCAACCCCGCGCGGCCGACTGCGACCCGCGAACCCCATGCCTCCCAAACGGCGCATGAAATCCAACCTCGCGAGTATTCAAATTGGCCGCGTGATCAGCGAAGGCAACGCCGAATCACGCGATGTTCTCGAGCGCCATTGGACGACCGGTTTCTACAAGACGCCCCTCACAGGTCCGGTCTCGGTGACGACTTTGGGTTTGGCCGGCGACAGCGTCGCCGATACGCGGAACCACGGCGGGGTGGACAAGGCAATTCTCTGTTACAGCGCGGCCCACTATGAGGCTTGGGCACGCGAACACCCGGAGCTGAATATGTTGCCCGGCGGCCTGGGTGAAAACCTGACAATCGCCGGGGCTGATGAATCGACCGTTTGCATCGGCGACCGTTTCCGCATCAACGATTGCGAAGTCGAAGTAAGCCAACCACGACAGCCCTGTTGGAAAATCGCCCGTCGCTGGGGCGTCAAGTCACTTACCAAGGAGGTCACTCAAAGCGGTCGCACCGGTTGGTACCTCCGTGTGATCACCGAGGGTACGATTCAGGCGGGACAGGAATTCGAGCGGATTGGCAATCCGAACCCACAATGGACCGTCGCCCGCGCCAATGACATCCTGTTCGGACGCGAATCGGATCGCATCGCAGTATTTGAACTGATGAATCTGAAACAGTTGGCCGAAGCATGGCGCGCCGACATCGCGTAGTCGCCGGGCGTTATCGATTTGCTTCGACACCAACTTGCTTCGACACCTTCCACCAAGGTCGACCATGTATCCACGATCATTTCTGGCCTTCGTGACGCTGGCATTTTGCGTCAGCTGCAACGGCAATGAACCGATCAAACAGAGCAAGTGGCCCTGCTGGATGGGAAACAAGCACGACGGCATCTCGGAAGAATCGGGATGGTCGACCCTTTGGCCCGAAGGGGGGCTGAGAGAAGTGTGGCGGGCGGAAGTCGGCATTGGATTCAGCTCCGTTTCCATTGCCGATGGAAGATTGTTCACGATGGGTCACACCGAGGGCGTGGAAACCGTCTACTGTCTCGATGCTTTGACCGGCAAGACCGTTTGGAACCACGATTACCCTTCGGCGCTGGTCGATAATCTGTATGAAGGAGGACCCGGATCGACACCGACGATCGATGGCGATCACGTTTACACGCTCGGCAAGGAGGGTCAACTGATTTGTTTTCGCCGCACCGGCGGCGAAATCGTATGGCAACGCCAGCTTCAAGAGGACCTGGGCGTCGAATTGCCCGAATGGGGCTTCAACAGCTCGCCGTTCATTCTCGGTGACCAATTGATCCTCGAAGGAGGCCGCGTCGTATCCTACGAAAAACTGTCGGGGGAAATCTTGTGGAAGACTGAAAAGCACACCGCAGGCTACGGGTCCGCAGCACTGTTAACCCGTGAGCAGCAGCGGCGAATCGCGACACTCGACAGCGACGCGGTCAGGATCATTGATCCGACGGACGGGCGCGAACTTGATTCATTCCCCTGGACTTCTCCGTTTCGCACCAATTCGACCACACCCATCGTTCACGGCGACACGATCTTCGTTTCCACGGGGTACCAAGTTGGGTGTGGATTGTTTCGCCTGGTCGATGACAAGCTTGAACTGTTGTACGACAACCGTGACATGCGCAATCACTTCAACAACAGCATCCTTTACGACGGACTGCTTTACGGTTTCGATGGCAATTCGAACTTCGGCCGCGTGGTGAATCTGGTTTGCATGAGGCACGACACGGGCGAGGTTCAATGGAAGAAGAGCGGGCTCGGATGTGGCTCTCTGATGATCGCCGACGGCAAGCTCGTGATTCTCAGCGACGACGGAGACTTGGTAATCGCGAAAACGAACACGATGGAATTCGAAGAGATCGCGCGAGCAACGATACTCGATGGCCGTTGTTGGACGGTGCCGGTCCTGCTGGGCGGCCACGTTTATGCACGTAATGCCGCCGGCAATCTGGTGTGCGTCAAGCTGCCGCCGAAGACGCGGTGATGCGTTAAGATGAACGCGTTCATTCTCATTTGTGTCGATACGTCAAATCATTCCTTTGGAACCGATCATGCCGAGACCCTCTGACGACAAGATCATTGAATCGATTCGGCTCTACCGAGACGCGCTCAAGGAAACGCGGGCGTTGTATGTCGACAGCGGTGAACTGGTACGCGGCTCGTACGGATGGTTGACCGGAGCCGACGATGCCGATGCCGCGTCCATCGCCGATCAAATGGATGACCTGCACCAGGGATTCCTGATGAAAGTATTCGCGGCAATCGTCCCCGACGTCAAAGCCCGCACATTGGAACAACGGCAACTCGGCCGTGTCTTGCTGGAGCACATTTGGGGCAAGAGCGTGCTCGGCAGCCAGTTGCACGAGGCGGTCGATTGGTTGATTGACGCATCGGCTGATTTTCAATGGCGTGAGCTGGTACGGCCCTTCGCAGAAATCCCGGCCATTCGCGATCGTTGGGGCGAATTGGAAACATTGGCGATGCGGATGGCGAATCTTTTGGCCTCGGTCGACGGCGGCGTCAGCGTCGCCGACAACGAGAACCTCAAGGCGATGCAAAAACAATTTGACGAACTCTACGGCCGCGCCCCGGAACATCTGGCCAGCGAGGAGGACACCAACAACGCGCGCGACGCATTGAAATGGCTGCGGGACGAGGCGCGGCGTCTGCGCGAGGGAGTCGGCGTGACGGCCGCCGAGAAACCGACGCCGATGGCCGGCCCGGGTGGCTCCGCAAACTCGCCAGGGCGAGCCCAGCGCAAACCGCAGCCGCAGGCGAAGGCCGACGACCGGACACCCGAGCAACGGCTGGCCGATGCCCGCGCAAAACTCGATCGGCTCGTTGGGCTCGAAGCGATCAAGGACCAAATCCAGACGCTGACGAACTTTCTGAAGATGGAACGCCAACGCGAACAAGCCGAGCTGCCGACGACCAAACCGAGCTTGCACATGGCCTTTGTCGGCAATCCCGGTACCGGCAAGACCACGGTCGCGCGGATCGTGGCCGAAATCTACGGCGCTCTCGGTGTCCTCGAAAAAGGCCACCTGGTGGAAACGGACCGCAGCGGGTTGGTGGCGGAATACGCGGGGCAAACAGGCCCGAAAACCAACGCGAAGATCGATGAAGCACTCGACGGTGTCCTGTTCATCGACGAAGCCTACACGTTGATCGATGAAAGTGGTCAGGACCAATACGGTCGCGAGGCAGTTCAGACGCTGCTCAAGCGAATGGAGGATCAACGAGACCGGTTGGTCGTGATCCTGGCCGGATACCCAAACGAAATGCACAAGATGATCCGCAGCAACCCCGGACTCAGTTCGCGAATTGGGACGATCATGCACTTCGATGACTATCCACCCGAAGCGTTGTGTCGGATTTTTGAATTGATCGCCGGTAAAGCGAAATACACGCTGCCGACCGAATCGCGCCGACGACTGCTCCGCGGTTTCACCTACCTGTACATCCGCCGCGACCGACATTTCGGAAACGGCCGCTGTTCACGCAACAGTTTCGAGCGAAGTGTTCGACGATTGGCTAATCGTCTGGCCATACTCGAAGAGGTGGATCATGGATTGTTGACGACGCTCGAGCGCGGGGACATTGAGGTGGCCGGTGTGGCCCAAGCACACTTGAGCGCAATGGCCGATGAACCAGGCAACGTACGCGTGATTTGCAAACACTGCGACGCCGGATCGGTTATCGACGACAAGTTGCTGGCGACTGAGGTCAAATGCGAATCCTGTGACCAGCAATTCCTGGCCGACTGGGGCGAACCGGTGCTCGAACTTCCGCCTCCGGCCGAAGAGGAAGCACCAGGTCAGGAAGTACCAGGTCAGGAAGTACAGGGCGAGGCGATTGGCGAGGACCAACGCGAGGCGGCCGAGAACAATTGATCCTGCTGTCTTTTTCAGCGCTGCGTCTGGCGCGATGACGGACTACCGCTTCACGCGGGCGTTGCCCTGCCAAATGCTCCATACCTGGTCTTCGTCGGCCGGTTGGCCGTAATCGGTCAACATGGTGGCCGCCAACGCACCGGTGGCCCAACCAAACTGGGTGCATTTCTCGGCTTCCCAGTTATTCAACACACCATACAGCAGACCACCGACGAAACCGTCGCCGCCACCAATGCGATCGAGCACACCGATCTGGCGGGGTTCAACGACGTGGAAGTCGCTGCCGTGCGAGACGATCGCGCCCCACATGTGCGAGTTGGCACTTTCGACCTCTCGCAACGTCGTGGCGAACAGCGTCGCATCGGCGTATTGGGCTTTGACCCGCCCGATCATTTCCTTGAACCCATCGATCTTCGCCCCGATGTCTTTGCCGCCGGCCTCAGGACCTTCGATGTCGAGGCACAATTGAAAATCTTCTTCGTTTCCAATCAGGATGTCCGACAGGCTCGCAATCTCCTTGAACGCGGCGGAAAGCTCATCTTCGCGTCCGACCCAGAATGAAGCGCGATGGTTGAGGTCGAATGAGATTCTCGCTCCGTGTTTCTTGGCAGCCCGCGCGACCTCAAGACAAAACTGACTGGTTTCTTCCGAAAGTGCCGCGATCAATCCCGACATATGAACGATCTTCGCCCCCTCCTGGCCAAAGATCCTGTCGAGATCGAAGTACTTCACATTCAGTTTTCGACCGACCTCGCCGGCACGATCGTTCTGCACACGTGGACCGCGCGAACCCCATCCGCTATCGGCCATATTGATTTGGTGACGGACGCCCCAGGGCGTATCCTGCTCGAATTCCGGTCCTTCGAAGTCCATGTGCCGGCGGGCGAGATCGTCTTTGATGAAGCGGGCAACAGGACTGTCTTTGACAAACGCTGTTAATATTTTGACGGGGAGCCCAAGAAACGACGACACGCTGCCGACATTTGATTCGGCGCTGGTGCCCTGCATCTTGAAGGTGTCGCTGCAGTGAAACGGTTGATTGTTCACCGGGGTCAAACGGGTTCCCATGCTGGTGGGAATGACCATCGCGTATTTTGCGTCGCTTCGAAGTTCGATCATTTCTTTCCTGGCGGGTGTTTTGTGCTCAAACAGGTCTCGGAAAACGGATGCATCCTGCGGCCAACACTCCTAAATCGTGACCGAAGCGAAACCGCCATCAACAGCGATGTTCTGGCCGGTTACGAATGACGAAGCACGCCGGCTCGCCAACCAGACAACCACGCCCGCCAATTCGTCGGCCGTTCCAAATCGACCCATCGGCGTGTGCCCGATGATTTGTCCACCGCGCTCGGTGTAGCTGCCGTCGTCATTGAAAAGCAGTTTTCGGTTCTGCTCAGCCGGGAAAAAGCCGGGGCTGATAGCGTTCACACGCACTCCCGTGGTCGCCCATTCGCGCGCCATCCACATCGTCAAGTTGATGACCGCCGACTTCGCGGCGGAATAGGCGACGACACGTGAGAGTGGAATCATTCCCGACATCGACGCGATATTGATCACGCTGCCGACACCCTCGTCGATCATGTCCTGGCCAAACACCTGGCTCGGCAACAACGCACCGCCAACGAGATTCAGATCGAAGACGTCCCGCCAGGCGTCGAGTGGTAACTTGCAAAAATCGCCCCCGGGCGGAATCGTTGCATCGGGCCGATTGCCGCCCGCCGCATTGACCAGAATGGATGCAGGCTGCCCCGACCATTGCTTGATTTGGTCGCGAGCCTCGGCAAGCGAATCGGCGCTGAGTCCATCGGCGGCAAAAAACTTTGCCTCACCGCCGGCTTGTTGGATTTTTTCGGCGCGCGCCTTGCCCCGCTCGGCGTTGCGACCGACCACGGCGACCTTGGCCCCAAAATTACCAAGCGCCTCGGCCATCGTTCCACCCAGTTCGCCGGTGCCACCGATGACAATGGCGACATCATCGTCGAGTCGAAAAATATCTTTCATGCTTCAACTGTTGATTCTCAATCGGAATAGCGTTTGAAGCAGATAATCTAGTGGGTGACCGCGGGGCGCAACAGGTGCCACCGCAGGTGCAAAATCTCACTCGACAGTCTCCCTCGATCACTCTCCGACGCGGCTCGCGAGCCGAGAAAACTCCCATCTCTGTACAGGCCTGCAGTAACCGGCCTGGCACCGGCGATCGTGCGGGACCGCGCGGCTGTCGTTCAGGGTCACCGTCGGCGTCCATGTCAACATAAGCCGACGGGTTGTTGGGATTGCCCGCATCGAATCGGCATCGATCGGATCGCGCCCTCGGACCCGCAAGACCTGTGTTCCACCGGGGATGTCGGCTGCACGGCCGTAACACACGGAAATCATGCGACGTTCCCGCTGGTTTTCAGGGGAATCATCCCACTTGCATGGCATAGAATGAATGATGTCGAAGCCGACGAATTTTCAGTCAAGTTAGACGGCGGCGTTCGACAGAGAACTCGACCCAATCGATCCGGAGGAACAGAACATGTTGCTAATGGAAAAACGGTCTGGTGACCTTGTGCGCGTTGAGAATCTTGGCGCACTTTTCAATCCGTTCACCGGCCAGGTAATGGCGCGTGATCAAGCTGGCGAGGAGGAACAGGATTGGGCGGCCTACCGTAAGACCGACCTGACGTTTCCCTCTGGTGAAGAGCTTCCCCTGAGTTGGACGGAGCCCGAATACCGCAAGAATATGCCACCAGCCCACAAGCACGCCCAACATGCGTGAAGATCGCGCAGCTCGTCCTTTGAATACGATGGCCGTTGGGGTTACCTCGATGCAAGATGCACGGAATCGCTGCGGCGGTAGAATCTCGTTGAGACAAACGAGCCACACTTATGTCGTAACTTTCAGCAACTGTGCGTGATTTGGATTCGATCTCGGACAATTCGGCGACGCCCGCTGGGTCAACGGAAAAATCCAGCGGTGCATCGCCGCCGAGTTGGCTTCGGTTTTCACTCAAGACGATGTTGCTCTTGACGCTGGTGGTGGCGGCGTTTCTGGCCGGATGGATGGGTGATCGATGGATGCGCCGCACCTATCCGATCGCAGGTGATTACACCGTTCATTTCCCCGGCGGCTCGCGTGCCGCATCGATCGTGCGTCTGGCCGGCGATGATTACCAGATTGGCGGATGCGGTGTTCTCAATGGCGTTTACCGATTGCGCGAAGGACGCCTCGTCGTACTGCGCCCGATCGATGATCGGATGATCGGATTGATCTGGTCCCGCCCCGCTCCCAGCAATCCCGAGTCGGACGGTACTTGGACATTGATCAACGAACCACCCGGAACACCGACCGGCAGCAGTTATCTTGGTGTACAACTCAAGCCGATTGATCCGGAATCCTGATCCTCGTCTCAGGTTCACTTGCGTCATGCGGAGATGCTCCGGGTGAAGTCCAAGTAGCTAAAATGCGTCTTTCGCATCGGATCATCGAAACCAAGGGCGCATCTTCTTGTCACGGTCCATTTCCAAACGGTCCCCGACGCATGTCAATGACGCTGGGTGCTTCGCATCCGACGGGGAAGTGGAAGTTCTCGGCGTCGTTGACATTGGCGGCAGGCCCGGTCGTAACGGGCGCGATGGCGAAAGCATCTTCCGTGCACCGCGACGCGCGGGGGCAAACGGACGCCGTGGCGGCGACGCGACACCCGCGGTCCCGGGGCAATCCGCCTGTGATGTTCATTGTCTTTTGTCTTACGACGACAATCGCCGAAAAAAACTGTCACTCGACGGGTCCGTGATGTCGGCCAAAGACCACGTCGCATCCGTTGACGAACAGATTGAAATCGGCTCTCAGGGATACCTGTTCATACAGGCGACCGGCGGGAAAGGAGGAAACGGCGGACGCGGGGGCGACGGCGGCCCGGGTGCAAAGGGCAGCAGTGGCATGAACGCCACGCGATATTCAAGCGGCACTGACGGCGGACCGGGTGGCAACGGCGGCAACGCGGGCAATCCGACCGACGGGGCCGGCGGCGGCAGCGGCGGCAATGTCACGCTGACGGTCGATCATCACCAGCAGGGACTCTTGATGCTGGTCAAAGGAAACCTTGCCGGCGGCGACATCGGTTTCGCCGGTGAACGTGGACGCGGAGGAAAAGGTGGCAGCGGGGGACGCGGCGGCAGCAGTTATCACTGGACCGAATCCCGTTCGTACACCGACTCGAAGGGGAACCGGCAAACGCGCACGACATTCCACTCCAACCCGGGCGGTCGTGACGGTCGGTCGGGCCGGCACGGTGCACCTTCGGCGTACCGCGCACGCGATGGACAACCCGGCAACGTCGGTCAACTGCGAATCTTTGTAATAGGCGAACACGGCGATCGGGTTGAGTATCCGGCGCCGTATGACCTCGAACTTGTCACCTTTGACATTGCTCACGAGAACGAAGTCCTTGAGCCCGACAGTTTGATTTCGATCGACCGGATCATGGTCCGCAACGTTGGAGCGATGCCGACCCCGGCCAACTACACGATCCGCGTTTTCCTGGAGTCCGATCGATGGCTGATTCATGACGGTGTCGACCTCGTCATGCACCGAGCGATCGAGCCGGGTGATTCCCATCGATTTGTCGACTGCGGTCTTCGCGTGCGGATCGGGGACTACGTCGTGGACGAGCCCCGCAAGCGCCCGTTTCGTCTTCGGCACACGGTCGCTCCGCAAGCCCGAATGGAAAGTGGAATCGCCCGCCCGTTTCGCCAATTCTTTTTCGGAGAACAGATCGATGTTCGTTTCCCCGTCGAGCTGACACCACTCACGTCGCTCAATAGCCTTGCACCGGGAGAGACAACACGCTTGATTTGGGCGGTCAAAAATGTGTCGTCCGAAACGTTTGACCAGAAGTATCTGTACCGTGCCGTACGATCGAATCTTCGACTGGTCAGCGGCGATATGGAATCCCGGCATGTCGTGTTTTTCGATGGCGATGACGCGCCATTCGATCTGCTTCAAGCCGACTATCGAAGACCCGTCTCGGAGTTGCGTCCCGGTGATACGTTTCTGATCGAAACGCGTATCGGCATCAGCGAGAACAGCGATGTTGTGCCCTACCAGGGGTTTGCCGTCGCCGTCGATCTCGATTTGCAGCGTCCCAAGTCGAGCCAGCATCACCAGCAATATCGACGCGTCGATTCACGGAAAGCATTTATCCGCGTCTCGGAACGATACTTGCGCGAGCCGAACTCGCGTTTTCTGCTGATTGCAAACCAGAAAACGACAGTCAACGATATCGAGAATTGGACGAAGCTTGCCGATTATTTCGGCAGCAGCCTCGATGTTTGGGATGTCTCATACTACGGATTCATTGACTTGATGCGGGACGTCGATGGCGACCAGTCGTTGCTCGAACAATGGCGCGGAATGACGATCATCATTCCCAACAACTACTACCAAACGCCCGCAGGAACCCGCGTCGCGTTCGAGCAGCTATCCAAGCCCCAATTCCTGCGGGCGGCGGCCGACTACGACATCAATTTCTATATCGTCGGTGACTCGCGAACCGGTGGCGAATCCATGCTCGCCGCATCGTTGATCCCCGTCGACGATGCAAAGACGCCGAGCGGACTGAAGACGCAAAAGCAATTCCTCAAAGAAGTCGATCGCTGGAATAAGTTCATTCGCAAGAGCAAGCGGGTCGTGGGGGGCGCTACCGAAAAGGTACGTGACTTTGCCGACATTTCACTCGGTGCGGTACACGAATTCGAAATCGAAAAGCGAACATTCCTGTTCCAGCCGAAACCGCGATGGCTCACGGCGCAGGCCAAGGCTCTGCAGACCAGGTTGAAGAAAAAAGATCCGCTGCATCGCTGGATCATCGTCCATCGTTATGACACCGGTGACACCGATACCGAGTGGGGTTTCTTCCGAAAACGCAAGGTCGGAAAACTCGAAGTCCGACGGACGCTCGATTCCACCAAGGGATCCGCCGTGCTTTACGAAGTCGACAGCATCGACGCAATTGACCGCGATTTCATACTCAGCAAGGAGAACAAGCACGGAATCTTTCTTGCACTCAAGTTCGAAGACAAGGTTGACCGCTTCATCCGGCTGGTCAGCGAGCGTACGTTTCCACGGTATTCCGAAGATTACGTTGATCGCCCTCTCACCGATGCGGAAGTCGAAGTGATCGGCCGCGAGCTGGTCGATTCCATTCTCGCAGACATCTACAACGAACAGCGCGTCGCGCGCAATGCAAAGACGTGGGGGCGATCGGGTGTCGACGTGCTGTTGCCGAAGCTGAATTACCTGGCCGAACGATCATTGAATTACGGCGTCACCCATCGGCAAATGGAGAAGAACGAAGTCAACCTCGCCCTGCTGTATGACCTGATTGCCCATATCAACTACATGGCACGGCGATCGAAGACAAACTGGGATTCAGCGTGGTTCCCGACATCACTTTTCAAACGGAGCCGAGCGGTATCGGCCCACCTGGTCGATCGGTCCGACCGAATCGTGACCAATATTTTTGGGAAACGACCAGGTTGGTTTGATCGGGCAACATCACCCAACGACGAATATGACCCGTTCGGATCGGCAACGAAAACCAAAGTGAAGGGGATCGAGCGTCAGATCGCCGACGAAGAGATCGAAAAGCGGCTCCAAATATTAATCGGCCGCAACCGTTCCGTTCATCAGTATTCCATCGCGCAGAGTCATTCCGGATTGACCTATGATCCGGAATTGCTGAGCGAAAAAGAACGCGTAATGTCGGGTGAAAAGTTTGATCGAATGGTTCGACACGAGGCCCAGGAATGCCGGCGCCGCTACGAAACGGAGACAGCGGTCCAGGCAAAGCGATCGGAATTATTGGTTCCGCTGCGCCGCCCCGATGCGATCGCAAAGCCACAGGCCGGCGTGAACACTGCACTGCCCACGCGATGAATGCTGCCCACGCGATGAACACTGTCCACGCGATGAATGCTGCTCACTGGAGGAACAGTGCAATCGAGATTTTCATGAAACCAGCCGCCGCCGTCGCTCTGATCTGTTCACTGGCCGCCTGGACCCCTTCGGCCTCGGCCGCCGACTCCGTACGCGAAATCCAATGCGACCTGTTGATCGTCGGTGCAACCGAATCGGGTTGGGCAGCGGCGATCCAGGCCGCTCGGATGGGAATCGAATCGATCACGCTCGTGCACGACGGAAAATGGATCGGCGGTCAATTCACCGAACAGGCACTCGCCTGTGTGGACGAGAACAAAGGTGTCGGCAAGGTTGGATGGGGAGTCGACTGGCACCCGATGAAGCGATCCTTTCATCGCAGCGGTCTGTTCAAGGAATTGATGGATCGCATTGAGTCGATGAATCAGCAACGTTACGGATCGCCGATGCCTGGGCGCCCCTACCACGGACCCTCAACCTTTCGCCCGGCCGACGCGGAATCCGTGTTTCGCGACATGCTCGAACCGTGGGTCAACAAAGGGCAACTGCGATTGATCTTCGATCATTACCCGGTCGCCGCCACGGTCGAAGGGAAGCGGTTGACCGGAGTCTCATTCGCGCCGCTCGACTCGAACATTGCGACCATTCGTGTTACGGCAGGCGTGACAATCGACGCTTCCGACTGGGGTGACGTGATTCAATTGAGCGGTGCCGCCTTCGAGTGTGGCGTTGACCCCAAGTCGAGATACGCCGAACCGAGTGCGCCGGCCGATCTGGAAAACCACCCGCCCACTGAAATGAACCCGATCACATGGGCGATGATCCTCGAAGACACCGGCGCCGACTGGCCCATCGCGCGGCCCCAGCGATTCGATGACCGCAACTTCGTCCGCAGTTCCCGAATCAGTCTGAATGCGATGAAAGACCTCGCCTGGGATCGTCCAGTGCGATTGAGCAGCATTCTTCACTGGCCGGCGAAAGACAATGAATCGCCACGGCAATTGAGCATCTACACCGTGCGCCGACTCGTCGATGGCCGCGCAAGCAAGCGGGGTCAAACGGTAATCCTGATGAACTACATGCTCGGCCAGGACTATCCGCTCGAGCGGCTGCCACGCCACGTCGTTGATGCCCTGGAACAATCCGAAACGGGGGCATCGCAGAAGAACATCGTCGAAATGTCACGCCAACAGCGACGAATTGTCTTTGAAGATGCCAAACGACACTCGTTGTCGTTGTTGTATCACCTGCAGAATTTCGTCCACGAAAGGGCATCCGACAAGGCCAACAGTTTTCGACAGTTCCGGCTCAGCGACGAATTTGAAACCGAGGATCGATTGCCGCCCAAACCGTACATTCGCGAATCGCTAAGACTCAAGGCAATGTACATGATGCGCGAGCAGGACAGTCGCAATGCCGACGGCCCAACGAAAGCGTCGGCGCGTGACCGGTTTGCTCGGGTCATGTATCACGACTCGGTTGCATGTTGGCAGTTTCATTTTGACTTTCATCGAACCGGCCGTGCGTATTTGCAACACGAAGGGAATGCCGGTCCGTGGGTCGACTTCGAAAAGCCGGGTCGGCACACGCGGCATATAAGTGATCGGTCGGTCTTTCCGATGCGTAGCCTGATTCCGGTCGAGGTCGACGGCTTGATCGGTGCCCAAAAAAACCTTGGCTACAGCAGCATTGTGTGCGCCGCGATTCGGTTGCACGATCAATGCATTGCGATTGGCCAGGCGGCCGGGGCAACCGCGGCGATCGCGATCGAACAAGAGGTGGATCCACGCCGGATTCCGTATGATCGCAGCCGGCTCGAACTCGTTCGCGAAGGATTGTGCAACGAGAAACATGTACCGCTGTTGTTGTGGCCCTATCGTGATCTGGCACCCGAGCACGAAGCCTTCGTGGCGGTCAACCGCCTTGCCGCAATCGGTGTCGTTGTCGATGGGCCTTACCAGGTCGATTTCAAACCCGACGTCCAGGCATCACAGCAATGGCGAGAACGAATGATCGCACTCGCCGAGAAGGCAACGACCGAGCGAATCGGCGCGGTGCCGATCACGCGTGTGACGCGAGGCGAGTTTTGTCGTGAGTTATGGAATCGCGTTGAATCGGTTTCGCTGAGTCCGTTCTCGATTCCGGGCGACGGCGATTCAGACGGTGATGGGATCGCTGACGGCGATGATCCCACGCCGCTTTCCGCGGGTCCGCCCGTCGTTTGGTCAATCCGTCCACCCGGAGATACAGAAGACGGCGTCCCGGATGCGACCGAGCCGCCACCCGGCTCCATTCGATTCAATTTTTGTCCCGCCGGATCGCAACCGATCGCCGGATTCATCAACGACACAGGATTGCAATTTGATGCCCAACGCGGTTATGGCTGGGCAAAGGACATCACTGATCAATCGCGCCGGCGGAATCGTTTCCACGGTGAGCCGCGCGATACGTTCCTTTTTACGCGGGACAAAGCAACCTGGCACTGCGACCTCGAAAACGGCAACTGGCAGATCACGCTTTGCGTTGGCGATGCGGCGCACGCACAGAGTGGACAACGCATCTCAATCGGATCGGTCGAGGTGGTTGACGACGCTGTGACCGCCGCAGGACGTTTCCTCGAGGTTACCGAGAACGTCGACATCCGCGAAGGCGGGCTCACGATGACACTCGGCCCCCAAGCCCCCGACCACAATACCTGCGTCAATTGGATCGAATTGATCAAGCGTAAGTGATGATCGCCGCGATCACGCGCGTCACGCCAACGTCACCTTTTACGCGCCGATTTCACAGGATCATCGAGGGGGACCAACGGAAAGATATCCGAAGGCGTCCTGACCTCCTCCATCATCCGCGCAAACTTCGTCACCAACTCGGGGTGATCTTTGGCGACATTATTTGTCTCGCCGATATCATCCGCGATGTTGTAAAGTTCGATTTCGAGGTTGCCCTTTGCCATGTTCTGACGTACCGCCTTCCAATCTCCAACACGAATGGTCTGTTGACCACCGTAGCTGGGGAATTCGCGGTACAGGTAGGGCCGCTCCGGTTGGTCTTCGCCAAGCAACGTTGGCAGGAGCGAGATTCCATCGATGTTTTTTGGCACCGAATCGCCACCACCAACCGCATCGAGCAGAGTCGGCATCCAATCCTCGAAGCCGCTGACACGATCACTGGTCGAACCCGCTTTGACCTTTCCGGGCCACCGCACGATCGTCGGTACGCGGACCCCTCCTTCGTACAGCGAACCTTTCAAACCGCGAAGCTCGCCAACGCTGTTGAAGAATGTGTAATCGACTTCCTGGTCCAAATGCGTCGTACCGTTGTCGCTGCTGAAGACGACGATCGTGTTTTCAGCGAGTCCAAGGTCGTCCAGCAATTTCAACAGATTGCCAACGTATCGATCCATTCGCGTGATCATCGCGGCGTAAGCGGCGCGTGGCGTGAAATGAGGCGTGTACCCGTAACCGCTTTCGCGCGTGAAGGGTGGATCCTTCCAACGAAGATCCAGATACGCTTCGAGTTCGTCGTCGGGTACGTGCAGCGCGACGTGTGGAATCACCGTCGGGTAGTAAAGAAAAAAAGGACGGTCTTTGTTGTCACGCACGAAATCGAGTGCGGCAGCGTTGATTCGATCCGGCGCGTAATCGTCACCCTTGAACTCGTCGTAGCTGCGCGGGTCCGATTTGTCGGCCCCGTCGGCGAGTGACGCGTGTCCGGGGACGGGCGGATCGTTGTTGAGCTTGATGTGCTGCGCGTCATCCCAGAGGTACGACGGATAATAGCTGTGGGCATGCGATTGGCAATTGTATCCAAAGAACCGATCGACGCCCTGGTTCAAGGGCCGCCCGCTGGAATCGGGGCCTCCGAGTCCCCACTTCCCGAAGGCTCCCGTTACGTAACCCTGGTCCTTCATCAACTCGGCGAGAGTGATTTCATCGTCAGGGATCGGCTGCTGACCTTCCGGCTTCGTTGATTTATTGCTTCGTACAAACGCGTGACCGGGATGCTTTCCGGTCATGAGCACACATCGCGACGGCGCGCAAACAGCGTTACCGCTGTAGTGCTGCGTCAGACGCATCCCTTCGCTTGCCAATTGGTCGAGGTTGGGCGTTCGGATCAATTTCTGGCCGAACGAACCGAGTTCGCGGTAACCCAAATCGTCAGCGAGGATGAAAACAACATTCGGTCGGGCGTTATCGGCGTAGCCTTGAGAGAAGCCGACCGCGAGCCAGAGAGCGGCGATGGAGCAGAGAAAACGTAGCATATTGAACATCAGTCATGGGGGACGAGGGTCGTGCGAAAGACCACATGTTACCGCACGCAGAGCCAGGCGGCGCAGGCCCGAGGACCTATTGTGCCGACCCGACAACGTTGCGAACGAGTTCGGCCACCGTTTTCACTTCCATTTTCGTGAAGACTTCGTGCCGCCGGCTTTCGACCGTCCGCAGGCTGACGTTCAGTTTTTTCGCAATCACCTTGTTGGCAAATCCGCGAACCATCAGGTCCATCACCTTGCGTTCCTGTTCGCTCAGTGAAGCGATTCTTCCACGCATCGCGTGGCGTCGGACTCGCTTGAGACGTTCCTCTTCACTGCGATCAATCGCCTCGCGCAGCGCGTCTTTCAACACAGATGGGTGGCACGGTTTTTCCAGAACGCTGATCGCGCCCTGCTTCATGACCTGGACGGTCAGTGCGGTGGGCGGACTCGACGCGGTAACGATCACGGGCAATCCAATCCCGCGACGCTCGAATTCCCTCATGAGCTTCAATTCGTCGGTGGCGTCATAGGTCGTCACGATGCATCCGCAAGGGACCGCCGTGTAGGACGCGAAAAACTCTTCCGCGTTGGCAAAGCACTTTGAGTCCACACCCATCTCTTTGACGGCTGCGCACACGGAGCTTCGAGAATCGGAATCCTGGTCGATGACAAAAACAGTTGCAGCGACGCTCATGCTCACTTCCATCCTATTTCGGAAAGGTGAACAAAAACGGTGCCACCCCCGCGGGTGCTGGCCCGCACGACGACCATCGCAGCGGATGATCTCTCAGCGTCCAAATCGGCGAGGCGTTCTTGCCGCATCGACACGATAGCGATCGGTCGTCTGCGTTTCCTTATTGCATTCTACGGCAACGGAAAACGCAACGCCGCGAATCTCGTTTTTTTCCAGCCACGGAGGGCACTATTTTGCCGGTGGCGAGTCTCACCATCTGGGCCTGGCCGAAACGGCGTTTCGGAGGTCTCGGTTCGCTGGGAAGGATTATGCCGGTTAACAGGCCCTTACGGCGAATGTGTCGACGCTCGTCAAAAAATGCTCCGGTGTTTTCCGATTCATGCTCCGGTGCGATTAGGATGGGTGGACTTCCCCGGGCGGGGTGGATTCCGCCATCACAACTTCCCATTCCAAGTGGCCACGAAGGCCGCATGCATTCACATTCAACAACTCCTGCCTTCGATGTTCTCGCATTGGCGTCGCCACTCTTCTATCGCGAAATCGGCGGCCCCGCGTCGCCGATTGCACATCGAGGCGCTCGAAAAGAGACGGCTTCTCGCTGTCTCGTTTGAGTTCAACTACCTCGGCGGCAACTCGGTTGGCTTCAATGACCCATCCGAGGGGCCGACATTTAAGGCGGCTCTCGAATCCGCCTCTTCACGGCTCGGGGGTTGGCTGCTTCACGACGCCGCCATTTCAATGGACGTCGGTTCATACCCCTTTGATGGTACCGCAGTTGCCACGGCATCGTCGGTCAACTCAGGCCCCTCGGCGACCGGTGGATTCGTGCCGGCCCTGGTGCCCGCAAAAATTATGGGCGGCGACGATTTCAACGGCAGCAATGCTGACGGTCGCCTCGACGTTTTCTTTTTCGACGCGGGGGACGTCTTCACGTACCAAACCGATCCGGCCCAGGGCATCGCGGATGACGAAATTGATCTTCAGGCTGTGATCATCCACGAGTTGATACACGCGATTGGATTTACCAGCGCGACCCGCATCGATGGTAGCGATGATTCTGGTAACGGCGTTTTCACACCGGGAACGTGGTCGCTATTTGATCGTTTCCTTTCCGATGTCGACGGAAACCGGATGATCGAATCGGATGCACAGGCGTCCAATGCATTTCAAATGGACGTTTCCGCCAACGGCTGGCCCACACACAGCGTGGGTGGGAAAGGCCCCGATGCTGGCTTGTTCTTCGACGGTCCGATCGCAACGCAAGTCCACGGCGGGCGTGTGCCGCTGTTTTCGCCTGCCACGTTTTCGCTTTCCTCAAGCGTGTCGCATCTCGACAGCGAAGGCTATCCGAACGATTCCTTCGTGTTTTCACCAGAAACTCACACGATGTCCCAAGCCATCGTCGATCTCGACGTTCCGCAGGACTTGACGCTGTTGGAAATAGCGATGCTTGCCGATATCGGCATCATGGTCGACGCACGCGACGACATCTCGATCACTTGGCCTGATCCAGCCGACATTGAGTTCGGAACACTGCTCGATGCGACCCAGCTCAGCGCGTCGGCTAATGTTCCCGGTACGTTCGTCTACGACCCGCCGGCCGGAACAATGCTCGACGCCGGCCAGGGACAATCATTGAGTGTCTCGTTCGTGCCGGACGATCTCGCGGTCAGTAGTCCTGTCGCAGCAACCGCCACGATCAACGTGCTGCAAGTTCAGCCGACCGTCGAGTGGCCCGCGCCGGCACCGATCGTCTTTGGCACGCTGCTTGGCCAGGACCAACTCAATGCGGTCGCCAAAGCGAACGATGCGCAACTGCCCGGCACGTACGTGTACGATCCGCCGATCGGTACGCGGCTCAATCCGGGTACCGACCAGCAATTGAGCGTCACGTTTCAACCCGACGATGGGGTCAACTACGCCGAAGTTATCGAGATCGTGACGATTGACGTGCTCCCCTCGAACGACTTTGCCACGCTCGATGGATCCTTCAACAATCTCGACAACATTCTTCTCGGGGCGGCGCCGCAGCACTACCTGAGACAAACGACTGTGTCCTACGAAGACGGCATTTCCGAGCCGCGCGGGGGCGACCCATCCAACATCGCCAATCCACGTGCGATCAGTAACGCGGTCAATGCCCAGGTCGGTGACGTTCCCAGCGGGCAACTTCTGTCCAACATGGTTTTCCAATTTGGTCAATTTCTCGATCATGACATTGGGCTCGCGCCGACAACCGACGATCCTTTTAATATTCCCGTCCCGCTTGGTGATCCGCTGTTTGATCCGCACGTGACCGGCACGCAGGTGATTCCTCTATCGCGCAGCGAATTTGACCCTGCGACCGGCACGGACATCGGCAACCCGCGTCACCAGAGCAATGTGATCACGTCATTTGTTGACGGTTCATCGATCTACGGATCGGATGATGCACGGTCCTTTGCACTACGCGTCCGCGAGGGCGGAAGAATGATCATGCGTGACGATGGAATGCTCGCCCTCAATGGCGTCGACACCATCCTGCTTTCCAATGCTTCAGCGGGCGGCGCCGATCCTGAGTCGTTTTTCGTCTCGGGCGACGTGCGTGTGAACGAACAAGTCGGGCTCACCGCCATGCACACGCTGTTCAACCGCGAGCACAACTATTGGGCCGATCGCATCGCCGAGGAACAATATTCGGGCCAGGATTTAAGCGATGCCGCGATCGACGAAGAGATCTACCAGAAGGCTCGTCGGATCGTTGCCGCCGAATTGCAGATCATCACGTACAGCGAATTTCTGCCGATGGTTTTGGGCGAGAACATGATCGCGGAATACCAGGAATATGACGACGGCGTCGATCCGCGGATCAGCAACATCTTCGCGACCGCGGCGTATCGTGTCGGACATACGATGTTGCCCGACGAACTGGCGCTGGTGGATGCCAGCGGCCAGGTCACAGAGTCGCTTCCTCTCGCGAATGCTTTCTTTCGGCCGCAAGTCTTATTCGACAACGGCATTGATCCGATTCTTCGTGGCTTGGTCGCGAAACCTCAGCAGGAAATCGATCGCTTTGTGGTCGACGGCGTTCGCAATTTCCTGTTTGGCCCGCCCGGAGCCGGCGGATTGGACCTCGCATCGTTGAACATCCAACGTGGACGCGATCACGGCTTGCCGACCTATAACCAAGTCCGCGTCGACTTTGGTCTGACCCCAGCGGCAAGTTTTGCCGAAATCAGTTCGGACCTCGACACCCAGGCGGCGCTGGCCAGTGTGTACGGGTCGGTCGACGACGTCGATATCTGGGTTGGCGGTTTGTCGGAAGACCATGTCGCAGGTGCCAACCTGGGTCAAACGTTCGCCACGATCTGGGTCGATCAATTCGAGCGGCTGCGCGACGGTGATCGATACTTCTATTTGAATCAAAGCTGGGATTCGAACCTGCTGAGCGAGTTGGAAAGCACGAAGCTGTCGGACATCATTCTTCGAAACAGCGAGATCGACGTTCTTCCTGACAACGTCTTTCGCGTTGCCTTCGAGGATTTTGGCGATGCACCTTTCGACATCGTTTCACCCAGATACCCCACGCTGCGAATGAGCAACGGTGCGCGGCATTTTGTCGGCGATTTGCGGCTCGGGCAAACCATTGATTCGGAACCAAACGGCCAACCGTCACCCTTGGCCGATGGTGATGGAAGCGATGAAGACGGTATCACGCCAATCGCCAGCCCCATCGCGACCGTCGACAGCGATACCGGCGCGAGTTTTGTCGTGGTCGCCTCGGCACAAGGAAAGCTTGACGGATGGATCGATTTCAACCGCGATGGCGACTGGCTTGACCCAGGCGAACAAATCGCCGCCAGCATTGACGTCACCGCCGGCGAGAACTTTGTCGGTTACACGATTCCGGCCGGTACGGACTCGGGTGACCTGTTCGCGCGATTCCGGCTGAGCACGCGTGGCGGTCTGATGCCAACCGGCCCGGCGCACGATGGTGAAGTCGAAGATTACCTGGTGACGACCCTCGATGGTGGACAATCCCCCGAGGTTACAATCGACTTGCCAGTTACTTCTGTGCTTGTATCGTCCGAGTCCGGAAGAGTCATTCTCAGTTTCGGTTCGGCCCAGCTGTTCCAGGCACCTACGACCATTCTGGGTTCACTCACTTTGCGATGCAGTCCCGCGGACGATGCAATCACGTTCGACACCTCCAATCCCTGGATGATGCCTTCGGGTGGATTCGAGGTGGACGGCAGCGGAGGTGAAAACACGCTCGCCGTGACGGGCGGCGGAACCCTCACGTTGAATGCCAATCCGTCTGTTGGTCCGGGTGCGATCGAAGGCGAAAGTATCGAAAGCGGGGCGATCGTGCGGGCACGAAATTTCGGGACGCTCGACCTTTCCAGCCCCGATGCGAATACGCTCAGCATCAATGCCGCCGCGGTCGCCGAGTTAGCGCCCGCGTCACACACGGTTCGAGTGGTTGCCGGCGAGGGCGACGCAATCCAAGTCACCGATGCGGCCGATTGGCGGATGGCTCAACCGATCGTCGACGACGGAAGCTTCGTATTGACCGCCGGCAATGCGGCGGCCGGAGGTGCGGAGTCGATCGAAGCCATTGTCGCGCACGCCTGGCAAAACTTCCTGCAACCGGGCGATGTCAACAACGACGGCGAAGTGACCGCCAGCGATGTTTTGCGAATCATTAACGAACTCGATCGACGCGATTTTTCAGACAATGTCACATCCGACTTGCCAGACCCGTCCACTGTTGCTCTTTGGCCACAGACCTACTTCGACCATAGCGGCGACGACCGCGCGACCGCGCTCGACGCGCTGCAGATCATTAATCTGCTGACACGGCTGGCTCAGGGCGGCGGTTCAGGCGAAGCCGCGGCAATTCAAGCGGAACCACTCGTCGCGTCGAGGATGGGGCATCCTCACGATGACATCACCTCGCCCATCAATCCGGCGAACATTGGTGACTCCGGCGAATTGATTGTTGACGCTTCAATGCCGGAAACCATTGCAAGCAACCCGGTGTCAACCGAAGCGGCCGCAGAGCTGACTGAGCAATCACGGATCGCTGCGGTCGATGAGTTGCTAGCAGACGACGCCTTCTTCGATTTTTCGCAATAGCGATTCCAGAGAGCACGATCCCGACTCGCGAAAACCGGGGCCAGCATCCCCTTTGATAGCGGCCTGCGGATGTTCCACGCGTCTA
>JAHELS010000278.1 GCA_024644085.1 Rhodopirellula sp. | reverse complement strand
CGTCGAACATCGCCGCTGCGGATTCCGTCGAGATGTTGACGTGTTCTTTGCCGACGTGTCCGGTTCGGTAACCCGCCTGTTTCAAGACGGCGAAGTAAGACGAATCGCACAGCTCGGGATTGAGAGGTCCGGGAGTGGCTCGGTAGAGATGTTTGCGTTCGTAGCAGCCGGTGAAGAGGCAGGACCGTCCGACCCAGCAGGTCGACGTCGTAACGAACGCGTTTTCAAAACGCACGCCTTGTTTGGCAAGGGTGTCGATGTTCGGTGTTTGGACGATTGAATGACCAGCGCAGCCCAGGGTGTGATTGCGCTGATCATCCGCGTAGAGCAGAAGAATGTTCGGCTGGGAGGAATTGCTCTTTGCAGAGGCGCCGGCCTGCTTCCGGACTTTCGGTTGACGTTGGGGTTTTGGGCGAGTCTGTTGTTTCACACTGGAAACTGTGCCGGCCTGACGTTCAGTCGGCACATACCAATCTGTAAGAAGGCTGCCGAGTTGCTTCATCAGAACAGGATTCTTTGAAGCGAGATTCACCTTTTCATCGGGATCCTCTTTCAGATCGAAGAGCTGGGGTGCACCGTCCTGAGGCGGATACTTCATCTTTCCCGGCGCCCCGTCGTAGGTCAGCAGAAGCTTGTCGTGGCCGCGGATGACCCAGCGATAAAGGAGCGACGCCTGTGGGTTTTCAATGTCCGCGACGTCGTGCGCAAATGACTCGCCGAAGATGGTGTCGCGCTGGATGGTCTCACCATTCTTCAACTGCGGCAGAAGATTCAAGCCTGGAAAATCGTGTGGACCTTCAGCTCCAGCCGCTGCCAGGACAGTCGGCACAAAGTCGATCGATGAACAAAGTTCGGGCCGGTCGGCTGCCGGAATCGTTCCAGGCCAGCGGAACATGATTGGTGTTCGCGTGCCACCTTCGTTGGGACTGCGTTTGGATCGCGGTGCGTAACCACCGTTTTCGGTTTGGATCCAGCCGTTGTCGGTGACGTAGACGACGAGCGTGTTTTCCGCGACGCCGGACTCGTCGATGTGGTTCACTAACTCGCCGCATGTCTCATCGAACCACTCGCACATTGCGTAGTACTTGGCGATCCGCTCCTGAACTCCCTTCGCAACATACTTGTCGAAGAGTCGTTTCGGAGGAGTGTGTGGTGTGTGCGGCATGAACGGCGCGTACCAGACAAAGAACGGTTTCTCGTCCGCAACGGATTGATCGATGAAATCGGTGACAGGCTTGAGTCCATCGCGTCCGATCTTGAGCCCGGCATCGCCATGACGACCGCCTGGGTTTGGGAATCCTTTCGTCATTCCTTCCGTAAAGCCACCACGCTGGTAAGAACCTTCCCACCACTTGCCGCTTTGGTGACTGACGTAACCCTGCTTCGCAAGCCACTGCGGTAGCGCGCCGGTCTCGTCGATGTGGGAGATGAGAAGTTCCCGGCTGTCTTCGCCCGCTTTGTTCGAGTGGGCCCTGTTAGTGGGCGTAGCCGCCGGATTGTTTCCGGTCGTCTTATTTTGATGCGAGTACAGGCCGGTGATCAGTGTCATCAAAGCGGGCCGACACAATGCGGTCGGGACATAGCCGCGCCGAAACAACGTGCTCTCGCGAGCAAGCTTGTCGAGGCAGGGCGTTTCGATTTCCGGATGCCCCATGAAACCATAGTCGGTGTAACTCTGGTCATCCGAAAGAATCAGAACGATGTTAGGCGGCGCGGGATCAGCAGCCAGGGAGGTGGCCGCAAACAAGAGGAGCGGAAACAGGTGAAGGATGCTTTTCACGATATTTTCGTAGGTTGTAGGTAACCCGAAGCGTAAGCTCGATTTGCAAAGCCGGTGACTAGATTTACCACAGAGGTTCGACTACTCGCGTTCAAACGGACAGAAGCTTAGCGCTGCGATCGCTACTTCCGAAATTGCCAACGTCAATGTTGTGCTTGTGCAGTAGTTCGAGCCAAAGGTTGCACAGTGGCATTGGCTGCTGTGGGACGGTGTGTATTTGATGTCGGTAGCCGCCACCAGCCACGATGGTGGGAAGGTTGTTGCAGGTGTGATTGGATGCGTCGCCGAAGTTGCTGCCGATGACGACCGTTGTGTGATCCAGCAACGTGCCGTCGCCTTCCTTGATGTTGTCGAGATCGGTCAAAAATTGATTGAGATGTTTGATGATGTCGATCTCGATGCGGCTTAGCGACTCGAGCAAATCCTGCTTGCCACCGTGATGCGACAGCGTATGCCAGCCGCCCGTCGCGCCGGGAACTTTGATGGCTCCGTAAATCCAATCCATACTGAACGTAATCACGCGCGTTGAATCGGTTTGAAATGCCAATTTTGACAGCTCCAGCATGTTCTTGATCTTGGCTGAAAATGCAAACTCGGAATCCTCGCTGAGTGTATTGGGAACAGCAGGTTTCTCCGTTTTGAGCCAGAACGCTTCATGTTCAAGTTGGTTTTCGAGTTCGGCAATGACATTGCGATACGAGTCGATTTTGGATGTGTCGCCTCCATGGCGCTTCATTTGCTCCATGTCACGGTAGAGGCACGTAACAACATGTTGATCATTCTCGATCTGCGTGCGTTTCGCCGTCAGGTCTTCTTCGCCAAAGAGCTTGTTGAAGATTTGAGTTTCATCGTGAAGCGGAGGAATCGCTACGCCGCGGTTGTTCCACGAACATCCCCAGCCTCGATCGTAGATGCTGAGAGGAAGAAACGGAAACCGTGTCTCGCCACCCATTTCCTGAGCGAGAACTTGATCCAATGAGATCGAATTGACGAAGTTTGGAGCTTCCGGTTTTGGTACGCCCGTGAGAAACGACTTCTCCGAATCGTGATTACTCGTCTCCATGCCCGGGTGATAGAGATTCTCAAAGACCGTCAGCTTGTCCTTCGCCCCGATGTCCTTCAGGTAGGGAGAGCTGGAAAGATCGCCGCGTGCCTTTGGAAAGAAGTACGGCTTGTAGAAGCCGAGCGAATTGCAAATGAACATGATTCGCCGCGGCGGAGACTTCGTTTTCGTAGCCGCACGAAGATTCAGCGAATGCATCGCCAACGGCAAAGCGGCACCAAATTTCAGGAAATCTCTGCGAGTCGTGTTATTCATGAGCTTTTGAATTGTATTGGTGCTACCAGCAGGTAACCCGAAGCGTCAGTTTTGAAGTTGCGCTTTTTAAAAATGGAGTCAGTTCGCACGTTTGATTGGTTTTCACGTCGTACAACATCAATCATGAAACGTTTGACCAATCTGCGATGCAAGGCGATTCGGGGCATTAAAGCACAGTGGGCCACAAAATATCGCAACTTCAAAAAGCGTGAGCGAGGGACGACCGATCATGCGTTGTCCCTCGCTCACGCGTCGGGTTACCTATTGCCGCTCACCATTTACCGAATAGACCAGCACATCGGTCACCAGGTCCCTCAACCGGCATTCGTCTGGAATCATCTTAAACAGATCGAGTCGTTCATTCAGGTTTGGTTCATAGCCATTGGCATACTCAAAGAACTTCTTGGCAAAGTTGTATGCGATCTTTCGCTCGTCGGAGAGCAATATTTTTTTGAGTCCAAAGATGTCTGTAAACTCCTCGTCATTGATTTCGCCAGCGGCATCCACCCCCGTCGTCAATTGATAGTAACCGGACAGCCGAAATTGAAACGTTCCTTTGTGTGGCTTTTTGGTGCGGTACATGCTTCGCCACTGCCCCGTCGAATCAAAATTCTCCAGCGCGAAACCATACGGATCGATGCTTTTATGGCACGCGTAACAGGCTTCGCTGTTCTTGTGCTGTTCGATTTGCTCGCGAAGCGATGCCGCATCGTCTCCATGCTCTGGCTCGATGGCTTTCACAGTTTCGGGAGGCGGTGAAACAGGTGTGCCGACAAGATTCTTTGAAATCCAGGCTCCGCGCAGAATGGGTGATGTGTCGAAGCCATCCGTTGTGACCTTCAAGACGCTACCCATCGTGAGTAGTCCGCCGCGTGGAACGTCTGGCGAGAAGGAGACCTTCCGTAACTGCTGGCCTACAATTCCATCGACGCCATAATGCTGAGCAAGTCTCTGGTTCAGAAACGAATAATCCGAATCGATCAGATGACTGGCGGGCTGGTTTTCGCGAATCAAATGGGCAAGGTAGGTCCGAGTTTCAAGCGGGAGATAGTGATCGAGAAGATCATCGTAGCGCGGATAAAGCTTCAATGATGGCGAGACGCTGTTCCACGATCGAAGATTTAGCCATTGATTGCAGAGGGACTCGATCATTCGATCGGATCGCTTGTCTGCGAGCATCCGCGCGATCTGATCTCGCAGCGATGCCTGTGATTCTCGCAGTTCGCCATCCGGAATCGACAGCCACAGGATTCGGGCGAGGGCTGCCTTTTGTGAAAGGACTTTGCTGGAGTGTTCACCCGGAGCCATCAGAAAACGATGGGAACAGATGATCGCCTTGAACCCGACCTTAGCGGCCTCTGTGAAATTGTCGCCACGATCGAGCGCACCAGCGGCAACATCGACGTATGGTGCCAATTCGGCATCGGTCAACTTGGACGAGAAGGCTCGCTCCGCGAAACGCCGAATGACTTGCTCGATTTGTTCGAGGCGGTCCGCAGCAATTGTGACTTTCGATCTTTGTAGTTGTTCGCCGCGTGAAACGATCACATCCAGCTTGCCGATCGATGCCAGCGAGCGGCCATCAAGACTGAAGGATTGAGTGGCAAGGAACTTGATATAGCGACTGGTCGTGGAATGTGGAAATTGAATGGGTTGCTCGTTGGCGAGCCGTGTTTCAACATCGCCAGTAACGATCGGTTCGCCCCAGTTTATACCGTCATCCGACGTATAGACTTCATATTTCTCGATCTGCCCGTTGCCGTTGCCGCCAGACCAAGTTGCATAGGAGAGGCCTTCGACGGCGTGAGCATTCGGGTTCGCAAGGATCACATAATGCGGTGGCTTTGCGAGTGTTGGTTTGAAACGCGTGTGCCAGAACGTGCGGTTGGATCCATCTTGCATCTTCTCCTTTTCCATGCCTTGCTGAAAACTGCTGACGGTGACCGAGCCGCCGATGTTCTGCAGGTTTGACTGGTAACCCGGTTTCGTGAGCGGCAAGGCGCTAGCCGCCGGTGTGTGCGGCGAGGACCCGCGGCTAGCGCCCTGCGGCTTACTTGATGACAGAGGCAGATCGCCGAAGAGCATTTCATAACGGCTTGGTGGCCACGCGTCCTGCAGCGGGCCACGGGCTTTCATCTGCCGGATGTAAACGCCTTGCTGCGGATCTTTCTTTCGGAACGTGTGCTTGCTGTAGCAATGCACCGAGACGTTCTCACCGGACTTGAGGTACACGCGGATCGTCTTTGATTGGAGCTCGTCGCTACCGACCGAGATGACATCCAGCAATCGCTGCGGCTGTGGGCGATCGTCGGCGTAGTAATACTTGCCTGCGTGAACCTGAATACTGACATCCTCTTTGAAGTCGCCAATCTTCGCTGCATCAAAGGTCAGTTCGTACCAACCCGCTGTCGGCGGATCAAATCCGTCGTAGAAGAACGAGTAACTGTTTCCGTTATTCGCTCGCGTCCACGAAAACAGAACGCCTTCTTTGTAATCGCGAGTGTAGATGTTGTAGGTTTTGTGGCTGTCCTTCAGTTTGTTTGTTACCCAAGTTTGTTCGTTCACAAACCCGTCCGCAGGCAACGCGTGGTCCAGCATTTCGTCGGCCACGGTGAAGTAGCTGCCAAGCATTTCCCGACTGAACTGAATTCGACGATCGGAATCAAAATTCCGCGTACCTCGATCTTCAGGGATCTTCCCGGCCAGGTCGAGCCTCGTCCCAAGCAAGTCGTTCACGCTGTGGACGAATTCGTGACGGCTGATTCGACGGAATTCGTTTGGCTTCGATTCTGGTTGTTGACCTGCCAGCCAAGCAAGCATCTCCCGTCGCTCTTCGTTTGAAGGTTGTTCGGCATCGGCAGGCGGCATCTTTGCGGTGGCAACATTCTCAAAGATTAACGTCGCATCCAAAGGACTGCTCTTAAGGAATGCGTCGATATCAAGACTTGCTTCTCCTGACGGTCCTTCATGGCAGTCGATGCAGTACTGACTAAACAACTGCTTTGGTTCTTCGGATCCATGAACAGGGATGGCGAACAACGAAAGGGCCGAGCAAAGGATGTTTGTTATCAGGTGCTTCATGGTGTCGATTCGCTATTCGTCAGGTGTAAGCGGCGTCCTCGTTTCCGTCCCCTCACGAATGTTGGTAACCCGCTCACTTCGTGATTCGCAGGTTTTCGAACCAGTAAAGCCCCGACTTGCCAGGCGCAACGATGTCGATGTCGCCGTCGTTGTCCATATCCTTGACGGCCATCTGCAGCCCTGTCCCGGCGGAACCGCGAGGGAAATCTTTGAGAGCATCCCGCTGTTTGGCATCTGCCGGAGCGTTCGGGGCCGGGTAACCTCGGTAGACAATGGTCTTTATCCATTTCAGCGCCTTGCGATCGAAGCGGTAGATGAAAATGCACGGATGGGCGGTGGCTCCGAGTTCACCCGCATGGGCATAGATGCGTTTTCCCGTGACGAACTCTTGTTCGCCATCGCCGTCGAAGTCGGCCAGATGGAGCGTGTGGACCTGCGAGAATGTCGTGTCGATATCTTCTTTGGTCCAGATACGTTTTCCACTTGCGTCTTTCGATTGCTTCATCCAGTGCAGACCGAATTGGTGCCCCATTCCCCAAACGACATCGGTATCGCCGTCACCGTCAAAATCATGTCCTATGATTTCGATACTGGCGGTCCCCAGTTCAAATTCGCCGTGAAAATGCCAGTCGGCATTTCGATCGGCCGGCTGTTCGTACCAGCCTTTCGGGGTGACGATGTCAATTCGACCATCGCTGTTGATGTCCCCATGACCGATACCGTGTCCGGCTCCTTCCGGAGATAACCGTCGCTGTTCCCACTGCACCTTCGGTGTCGTCGAATTCAGTTCGTACCAGACGACCTGTCGACCAACATTGGGCAGATAGACGGGTGTGCCATCGCCATACAGATCGACCAGATAGCTGGTCTCCATTGATCCCGGAGTATCGATCAGATGTTCGGTCCAGGGTTTGGTTGGATCCTTGGGTTGTTCAACCCAAGCGATGCGACGGC
>JAHELS010000067.1 GCA_024644085.1 Rhodopirellula sp. | reverse complement strand
GTTGTAACAACAACCCATTCAAGGGCTGGAAGGCTGCCGCGGCAATCGACGGAGATGCGAAAGGGAAGAAATGGGGCTGGGCCGTGATGCCGCAAGCGGGACGGGCGAACGAAATCGTTTTCTCGCTCGAAGCACCAATGGCCGCTGACGCACCGAATGAAATCGTGATCACGATTGAACAGAATCATGACAACCCTGGTCACACGATCGGGCGGTTTCGCGTGTCAACGACAACAGGGGAAGTACGCATCGATCCGCGGCGTACGCTTCCTGAGAATACTCAGGCGATATTGGCGGTCGCAGCATCGAAGCGGAGTGAGCAACAGCGATCCGAGCTTGCCAATCATTATCGAACTGTCGCTCCGGAGCTCGCCGATGTTCGACGGCTGCTGGATGAAGCTCGCAAGGAGCGAGAACAGATTGAATCCAAACACACACGATTGACGCTGATTACGAAACAAGTCGAGCCGCGCGAGGTCCGCGTGCTGCCCCGCGGCAATTGGATGGACAACAGCGGCGAAGTGGTGGCGCCGGGCGTGCCCCACTTTTTGCCACAGATCGACGCGGACCAGCGGGCAACACGACTCGATCTTGCAGCATGGATCACGTCGAGTCAGAACCCGCTGACCGCAAGAGTGTTCGTCAACCGTTTGTGGAAAATGTACTTCGGCGTCGGATTGTCGAAGATTCTCGATGACTTGGGGTCGCAGGGAGAGTTCCCGCTGCATTCCGATCTCCTGGACGAGCTGGCAATCGAATTTGTCGAAAGCGGTTGGAACGTCAAGCACCTCGTCAAGCTGATGGTGATGAGTGAATCCTATCGCCAATCTTCGTTGATGCGACCCGATCTCGCGGAAATCGACCCGTACAATCGGTTGCTTGCGCGCCAGTCGCGATTCCGCCTCGATGCGGAATTGATCCGCGACAATGCTTTAGCGGTCAGCGGATTGTTGGTCCGCGAACTTGGCGGAAAAAGTGTGAAACCCTATCAACCCGAGGGATTGCTGCGCCATCTGAATTTCCCGCCGCGAACTTACAAGCATGACAGCGGGGCGAACCAGTATCGCCGAGGTGTCTACACCCATTGGCAACGACAATTCCTGCATCCGGCAATGAAGTCGTTCGACGCGCCGCCTCGCGAGGAGTGCACGGCCGAGCGACCACGCAGCAATACGCCATTGGCGGCGCTCGTGTTGTTGAACGATCCCTCCTACGTCGAGGCCGCGCGAGTGTTGGCCGAAACAACCTTGCAGCGCGGGCCCACGGATGATCAAGGGCGCATCGAAGCGATCTTCGAGCGATCACTGAGCCGTCCGCCCAACGGCAGCGAGCAGAAGATTCTCCTGTCGCTGATCGAATCACAGCGAAAGCGTTATACGCAATCGCCAGAAAAAGCGCGCAAAGTGATTTCGACGGGCGAGCGGCCGGTCGCCGATGATCTCGATCCGATCGAGCTCGCCTCATGGATGTCGATCACTCGAACCGTCTTCAACATGCATGAATTCATCACTCGAAACTGAAACGATCATGGATACCCCCATCGCGAGCCATCTTTGTCGCCGCACATTTCTGCGAAACAGTTCCTACGGCATCGGCGCCGCCGCGCTTCAATCGTTAATCAGCAGCAATCTGCGCGCTGATAATGTCCAGGTCCCCCAGTGGGAAGGTATAGTGCGACCGCTTCCGGGCCAACAGAGAATCAAGCGTGTCATCCACCTCTGCATGGCCGGCGGCCCGTCTCATCTGGAAACACTCGACTACAAACCGAAGCTCGCCGAGATGGACGGCAAGCCGATGCCCAAGTCCTACACTGAGGGAAAACAAATCGCACAGCTCCAGGGACAGGAAAACAAATTGAAATGCATGGGGCCGCAACATGAATTCAAGAAGTGCGGTGAATCGGGCCAGATGATCAGCTCGATTCTGCCCGAAATCGGTACGATCGCCGACGACATCTGTATCATCCGTTCGCTGCAAACCGAACAGATCAATCACGATCCGGCGCACACACTGATGAACACCGGGACATCGATCCCCGGCCGCCCGTCGATGGGCTCATGGTTGCTTTACGGGCTTGGTGCCGAAACCGATAACCTTCCCGGATACGTCGTCCTGACGTCGGTTGGCGGCGGTCAATCACAGCCGATCGCAGCCCGGCAGTGGCACAGCGGGTTCTTGCCGAGCCGCTTCCAGGGTGTCGAGTTTCGGTCGCAAGGCGACCCGGTGCTGTACGTCAACAGTCCCCAGGGTGTCGATCTTGACAATCAACTCGAGGTCATTCGTGCCGTCCAGTCGCTCAACCGCGTTGGCAACGAAACATTCCAGGACCCCGAAATTGCAACGCGCATCGCGCAATACGAACTCGCGTTCAAGATGCAGACATCGACACCCGAATTGATGGACCTGTCTCAGGAACCCCAGCACATTCTTGACCTGTATGGCACCAAAGGAGGCGATGGATCGTTCGCATCGAACTGTTTGTTGGCAAGACGACTCGCCGAACGTGGTGTGCGATTCATCCAACTGTACCACCGGGGCTGGGACCATCATGGCGGTATCAAGAACGGCGCAAAAGTAACCGCGGAACTGGTGGACCGGGGGACGGCTGCCCTGGTCAAGGACTTGAAGCAGCGGGGAATGTTTGACGACACCCTGATCATTTGGGGTGGCGAATTCGGGCGCACGCCAATGGCCCAGGGCAGCGGACGCGATCATCACATCATGGGATTCTCATGCTGGATGGCGGGCGGCGGCATCAAGCCCGGGTACAGTTGGGGCGCCACCGATGAATTGGGCTATGAAGCGGTCGAGAACAAGGTGCACGTCCATGATCTCCACGCGACAATGCTCCATCTGTTTGGAATCGACCACACCCGGCTGACCTACCGTTTCCAGGGCCGTGATTTTCGTTTGACCGACGTCAGCGGTCACGTGGTAAAAGAGATTTTGACTTAAAATCCGGGATTTCGGCTGACACGCAACGACCGAGCGAAGCGCCGGTCCATCTTCAGGCTCTTGGAAAGGGAGAGATTCAGTTCCAGGAGTTGAGAATGTCAAAACGTGTTTCACATAGCATTTTGGATCCCGTGATCGGTCCGAGGCTCAAATCGCTTTACCCGGTACTTCGCATTCCACGATGGTTTCCGCCAGAAGGAATTATCTTTGTCGGACACGCTTTCGCGATCGCCGGCGCGGTCGGGTTTGCCTTGTCGACCCAGTACTGGTGGGCGGGCCTAATCGCTGCCGCAGGTGTGATTGGGAACCACACCGCCGATTGTCTCGACGGAACCCATGCCCGATCGACTGGGCAATGCCGAAACGGCGGCGAACTTCTCGACCACTTCACCGACCCGCTGTCATTCGCCTATTGGTTGGTCGGGATTGGAATCGCGGCAGCAAGCCTCGAACTCGCATTGATCGCGGTCATCTGTCTGTTCGCTATCGCCGTGTTGACGAACATCAAGGCAAAGTTGGTCGGAGAGTTTTCGCTCTCGCGATTCGGACCCACCGAATTCAAAACGCTGCTCGCAATGCTCGGAACGTCGTTGTCGGCTGTCGCGTTGATTCAGCCGGAATCGGTATCGCAGGTTGCCTGGGTGACGCTATTGTCACTGATCATCGTCGGAGTGATTCAGTTGCCGATCCAGTTGGTGCAAGCTGTTCGCGAAGTGAATGCCTCGGGACATGCCCCGGATACCAGCGAATGGATCACGAACGGATAAACTGGACTCGAGACCAATCAGACGATCGTCAATGGTTTCTTGTCGGTTAGCTCGGTGACGTATCCGATACGAGATGGTTCCGCCAAGTCGCGTGCGACGACCGCGTCGACGAATCGTTCCTGGTGATCCTCCGCGACCCCATACAGAATCCCGCCGCACGTTTGCGGATCGAACAGCAATCGGTATTCGGGACGATTTCGACAATCTCCACCGGCGACATCGCGTTCACGAACCAGATTATCCGGCAGCAGACTGCTTTCCACACCGTCGGAAACCAATTCAATCGCACCAGGCAACATCGGGATGGCATCCAATTCCAAGTGCGCAGCTACTCGACTTTCGCACGCCATTTCGAGCAGGTGGCCCGCCAGCCCAAATCCGGTTACATCGGTGCCCGCGACGATCCCAGCTCCGACCGCGATCTCCGCCAACGCGTGTTGCCGAACCAGCATCGCCTCGAGTAAAGCCGTGTAAGATCGCGCCGGGCATTGCGCCCGCATGTGTGCAGCCAGCAGCACGCCGATCCCAAGCGGCTTGGTCAAGTAGAGTTGATCGCCAGGCCGAAGATTCTTTTTCTCGATTCGATCTTGGCCGAGCGGGCATCCGATCACGGTGAAACCGATCTCCATTCGCGGGCCGACAATCGTGTGCCCGCCGACCACCGCCGCGCCCATCAAATCAAATTCGAGTTGAGCACCGGAAAGAAAATCGTGCAAAAGCCGACGCTGCGACGCACGGTCCCCCTGGGGCACAACGACATTGGCAAGGGCCTGCGTGACGCGAGCCCCGGTCGCGATGATGTCGCTCGCCGAATGCAGCGCCGCGATCCTTCCGGCCAGAAACGAGTCATCGACCGGTGAGGAAAAAAAATCGGTCGAAGCGACCAGTGGCGCGTCGGGATCATCGCCGACAAACGCCGCGTCCTGGAGTTCGATCGCCTCGCTCGACTGGAGCGCTGAATCGAGTGTATCGGATGCGAGTTTGCACCCGCACCCGCGGCACTGCATCTCCGACTCCTCATCACCGTCCATCGGCTTGACCTGGTACAGGTCCATGAAGCGCCCATCGATCCGATCCTTCAGCGCTTTGACCCAACGGCCTGAGAAGGCAAGAGATTTCCATTGTCCGATCGCACGGCCATCGCCGAGATTCAGAAGTTTCAAGAACGACCGCTGCGGTTGATAACGTTGAAGTGCGCGGCCATCGAGATGTCGGTGAATGTTCTCCCAGAGGACCGGACCCTGGCGAACCGCGTAGACGCCCGCCTTGGGAAGTTTCTCATCGACAATTGTGCCCGTGTCGCCAACGGCGAACACACCCGCCGCCGAAAGCGACTGTAGCGAATGATCCGTTGCAACGAATCCGCGGGCGTCCAATTTGAGATCGAGGTGGCGAAGAAGCTTCGGCGGCGCAGCCCCCGTGGCCCAAATGACAACATCCGCCTCGAGTGATACTCCACCCTCGAGCGCAATGAATTCGTCCGTCACACGACTGACCGCCTGACCGGTGATTACATGCACACCGCGCTGATGCATTTCCTGCGCGATCAATTTGCGTGTTCGCTCGGCAAGTTCCGGCGTCATTTCGTCGTTGCTTGTCACAAGGTGTAACGAGTAAGGACGATCTGTCAACGACTTCAGAAATCCTGGGAGGCAAAAAGTGATTTCGGCTCCCGCAACGCCGCCGCCAACGATCGCTACGCGAATCTCGCCGCTGCGTCGCAGGAGTGTTGCGCTGACGGTCTCGCGTAATCGATCGAGAAACGTTTGCATCGGCTTGATCGGAACGACGTTCGTGCCTTCGATCGTGACACCTTCGACTGTGGCTTTGGAGCCAATACCGATGGACAACACGTCGTAGGGAATCGGCGGCCGACTTTTAAAGAGGACTTCCCGCGCGTCATGATTCAGTCCGGCAACCGGATCGGTAATCAACCGGGCTCCCACCGAACTGCAAAGTCGGACCAGGTCGATCTCCATGCGGCTTCGAGAGATTTGGCCGGCCAGCAACGCCGGCAGCATCCCGGAATAGGTTGCCACCGAAAAATCCGAGATGCAGGTCAAATCGGTGTCGGCGGGCGCTTGCATTCGCCACATCCGAACCACGTGGGCGTTCGTATGACCGATTCCGATCATCACCACATGTTTCGAGCTCAGGGCGTCCATCATGCTGAAGCGTCCTGGCCGCCCGCGAGAGCATCGCGCAGCCGAGTCGCAAGCGGCTCGAGTTCGTGATCATGAACTGTGCGTAAATCGAGCAGCAGACTGTCGGCGGTCACCCGGCCTTGCACTGCGGGCAACCCGCTTCGCAAAGATACGGCGAGCGTCTCGGCGTCTGAATTGGCGAATTTTAAACCGAAGCTCTTGATCAATCGGCCTGGTACCGATCCACCGCCAACTTGCGAATCACAGGCCACAATTTCGGCGCCGCTCGGTCCGCCAATTCGCTCGATCAGTTGTTCGCAGCGGCGCCGGATGGTTTCCGCGTCAGCCGACAGCATTCGCAATACCGGAAGCTCCGAGATTGCATCTCCGCGAAGGTGGATCTCGGTGGTTGCCTCGAGTGCCGCAAGCGTCATCTTGTCGACACGCATCGCACGCATCATGGGGCTTTGTCGAATGCGGTCGATCCAACGTGCATGACCGATGACGATCCCGCATTGTGGACCGCCAAACAACTTGTCGCCGCTGAACAGGATCAAATCGGCACCCGCGCGGACGCTGTGGGTAACGGTCGGTTCGCTCAATCCGTAGACGGACAAATCTTCCATGCATCCGCTGCCGAGGTCGTCGATAATTGGTATTTCGCTGGGACGCTGCGCCGCGACCAGCTCATCGATCGTAGGTTCGGTCACAAACCCGGTCTGTCGAAAATTGCTGTGGTGGACTCGGATGATCGCGCCGGTATCGTCGCCCACAGCGGCCTCGTAATCCGACAAATAGGTTCGATTTGTTGTGCCGACTTCGCGAAGAATCACCCCGGCGGCGCGGAACACGTCTGGCAAGCGAAACCCGCCGCCTATTTCGACCAATTGGCCCCGCGAAACAATCACCTCGCGTGCTGACGCAATCGACTGGAGCACCAACATCGTTGCCGCCGCACAGTTATTCACAACAACTGCGTCTTCGGCCCCCGTCAGCTGAGCCAACAACTTCATCACGCGTTGACCACGCCTGCTCCGGCGACCCGAGGCCAGGTCAAGCTCGACGTTGGCGTAGCGTGCCGCCTGGATCATCCGATCGATCGCGAGCGGGGCCAACGGCGCACGACCAAGGTTGGTATGCAGAATGACGCCGGTCGCATTGATCACATGCTGGATCGCCTGTCCCGCATCGGCCGCCTGTTGCTGTCGCACAAACTCGATGATTTGGGCGATCACGTTCGCCTCGTCAAGCGACTCGCCATTGATAATTCGGCTCCGACAAACTTGCACCCCCTGGCGCACCCAGTCGGTCAGCTGCTGCCGTGAGTGGCGCTGCGAAACGGCGAACAGGTCCAAACGGAGTACTTCATCCACCGATGGCAGCTTGCGAAGTTGGTCGGTCTTACTCAATCGTTTTTCTCCGCTAGTCGATTCTCGGGCACTTCGCATAGCAACCACTCGTTCATCACGGGACCAGCCTTGCGATGATCTCCGTCGCGGATGGTAACGCCGACGCGGTCGCAATACTCCAACAATGGGATGGCGTGCTTGCGCGTGATTTGCCAACGATCGCGAATGTCCGCGACCGAGCAGGCGGAAGATGCATCAAACAAGTCGCTCAATTCCCTGCACAGCACGCGGAACATTCGATCCGCAATGAAAAAACCGTCTCCTAAATCAATCAACAGCTTTTGCCCCGTTGCAAATCGTATCAACGAAGCAACGTTTTCGATTGTAGTTGACAATTCGGAGGCGGCTTCCTTCAGCGTTGGTGGTTTTCGTGATTCACGATACATCGCGAGGATCTGGTCCATCCGCGCTTTCTGTTTTTTTGATAACGTCGTCTGGTCCGATGCGACCGCGACCATGGCGTTGACCCGCACCAAAGTCCCCTTCTGGACCAGGCCATCGATGACCCAGCGGATGATCTCGGGCGAACCGGTCGATGACGCGCGCATCATCACCGATTCTTCGACCAACCAGGCATCGTCGGTCGCCTCGGCTTGATGTCTCAACAGCTTCAACACGAACCGCCGAATTCGTTCGATTGCCGCACTGGATATCAACCATCGATTGTTAAGCGGCCTTTGAAAAAGCCCAGCATCAAGACCGCTTTTGATCAACGAATCGATCGACTGCGGCGGGACGCCCAATTGCAGCTGGAACCATTCATCATCGACTTGCATCTCCCCGTGAAATTCGACCCAGGCGGCAAGTCTTGCCTCGGCATCGCCATCGACAAGTTTCTCGCCCAGTTCGAGCAGCCGTCTGGTTTGTCCACCGGAGGCGTGGACCGAACCCAAGACGCGGCCGCCCGCGAAGGAGCCCACTGGATAGGGTCGCCGGAACAAGCATTGCTGACGATAAGTTGCGATGATCGGTTGGTCGGTGTCGATGACCACGACCGCCTGCTCCCCGGCCTCAATCTGCTTGTTGCCGGCAAGCCGGGCCTCGCACGACGTCGTCGCCGTGTGAACCTGTACCGTTGACGGAAGACGCATCGCACCGGCGTCACGAAACATTCTCATCTCGGCAACCATCCGTGACATCGGCCGATGCGTACCTTCGGCCACCAATTCGTCGCCACGTACGATGTCGACCGCTGATGTGCCCGCCAGATTCATTGCGGTTCGAAATCCCACCTGTGACTCGGTTACCGATTCCCCGTGAACTTCTAACTCGCGAACGCGAACAACCTGACCCGTCCGTGACAATTGGACATGATCTCCGACCGAAACGGTACCGCTCCAAAGCGTTCCCGCGACAACGCAACCGCGACCCTCGATGGTAAAGACGCGATCGATCGGCATTCGAAAAATCGACGGAGCCGACCGTTGAGAAACCCGCGCGAAATCGACAAGCAACGACTTCAGCTGCTCGATCCCTTCACCACTCGGGCTGGAAATCGCCACCTTGGGAATGTCGTGAAATCCGAAATCGGCCAGAAACAGATCCAGCTCCTCGGACAATTCGTTGCGAGTCTTTTCGTCGGACAAATCGACGCGTGACATTGCCACGATCAATTTCTCGACACCGAGAGATTGCAGAATTGCCGCATGCTCGAGAGTCTGTGCCTGGATGCCCTGGTCACAGGCGACCACGAGCAATCCGACGTCGACGGCCGAGACACCGGCCAACAGATTCCCGATGTATTTTTGGTGCCCCGGCGCGTCGATCAATGCGAATCGATGGTCCCCTTGCGTGTAGGAAGCGAAGCCAAGGTCGATCGTGATCCCGCGTCGCTTTTCCTCGGGATGGGTATCGGTGTCGGTTCCTGTCAGCGCTGCGACCAGCGACGTCTTGCCGTGGTCGATGTGACCAATCACGCCAACAATGGTGTAGCTCATCAACCAGCTTCAGAAATGCAGGATTTACCGGGGAATCTCGCTCGACTCAGGGGCATCTTCGCCAATCCGCGGCCGAGTCGCCATCTGCGGCGTCGTTCACCTCCCCCCCACCCCAGCGGTTGGTAAAGTTTCTAAAAATGCGGATCGGGGGAGGAATGATGGCGTTGACGCCTTGGTCGGGCTGGGTAGACTTTGTGTTATTGAGAATGACTATCAACAAGCACGGTCATGGCCAACGGAATTCGACAAGTGCGTAAAGAAACCATACTGAATGTTTTTCCCAGCAACGACGAGCTGCAGCGGCTGGTGATCGCTGTTGAGCAGCAGGAAGGCTCGCCGAGCCGCTTGGTTCTGCGTCAGGAGACATTCTCGGACGATGTCGGTTGGTTCGTCCAGAGCCGGATCGCCGTTGAACCCGAACAGGTCGCCGGGTTGAAAATGTCGCTTGCCGGGCAATCAATCAAACGGTTGCAGCCGGCACCGCAGCGAACGCCCCGAGTACCGGCCATCCTGAGATTCGACGATCTGGCGGCAACCAGCGCCGGCTGATGCTGGCCTAGCCCGTCTTGCGGGACGATCCCGAACCTGCGGCCGCGCCGACCGAATCGCGCAACAGCTTGGTGTACTCGTCCACACCTTCCTGTTCCTCTTTCAGGATGTCTTCAAGGAAGATGACCAAAGCCTTGTCGTCACCGGCCATGTCAATCGCCTGGCCGTACATTTCGACTGCTTTTGCCTCGAAAGCAAGGCTGAATTCCAACACCTCCTGCAAATCGCGTGACTGCTTGATCTCGTTGCGTGTCGCAACTGGAACACCGCCGAGAGCGACAATCTTGTCGCCGACCAGTTGCGCGTGACCGAACGATTCCTTGGCATCGTCAAGAAACTTCTCGGAATAGACTTCTCGCCAGACTCCCTCGACGATGAATCCTGCCTGCGCGTACTGAGCCACGCCGGTCCATTCGTGTTTCAAGATTTCGTTAAGGTGATCGATGATTGGTTGGTTACTCATAGCAGGCACCGTGCGTTGAATGTCGAAGTTGGAATTTTAGGAAAGGAAAAACGGGAGCTGTTTCGAGACTCATCCCGGTTCCGGTTTGTTACACGCATTCTGTCAAACATCCCCCTTTCCCACAATGTGGGATGACATCGACGAGACGCGCTCGCAGACAAGGAAATCAACAAGTGATACGTGCTATTGAGAATAGATTTCAAATGCGCGTCAACGTCCGGCAAATGCCGACGTGCGGGGTTCCACACCTGGGCCGACATCGATCAGCTCACGATGTTTCCACGTCGGTCCGTGCGACAGTCCAACGATCGGTGAAATGGCGGCAATGCGATCGAGGATTCCGCTTTCGTCCACTTCGGATTCGATCGTCATCACCGATTCGAGGAGCGTCGTCAGGCCTTGCTGCTCGGAAAGGCGGGTCGGTTCGTCGAGACGGTCGCAGAGATCGTACTCCGTAACGACGCGGGCTCTCTTCGGCAACTGGTCGAGACAATTCACAAAGATTCCCTCGACTTTGCCGACCCTTGCCGCGTATTCCAAAAGGACGAGATCGAGCGGACCAAACCGAATCGCTCCCTGCCACTCGTTGTGCGGATTTCCCCGATCCACCATGCGGCCTGATAAATCAGGACACCAACTTGGAAATGGCCCGGCCCCGTGTCGCGTCGTACAAGCGCGGGTGACGCCGATGACTGAGATGCTTGCATCGGGATGGTCGGCCAACAACTCCAATGCGTGCTGCGGTGTGACCGTGCTCCACGTCGTATACGGATGAAATCCTTTCCATTCATCGAGCAAGATGCCCTGTGCGCCTTCGAAGATGGCGGCTTCGCAACGTGGAAGGGTCGACTCGATCGCTAATCCTTCGACGGCACGACGCAGGACGTCGGCCTCCTCGACGGGCGAGAGTTCCCGCATCAACGACGAAGACTTACGATCGAGGCGCGGCAAGTCCTGCATTTCGAGAAGAAATCGATCTCGCATCAACATCAGTTTGTCCACGAGATCCTCACGATCGACCAGATCACCCGCATGTACCGCGTCCCGGCCGTATCGCAACCAGTAATGCCTTGATTCGCCGATCCCCATTCCGCATGAACCGTGCCGGGAATTGCCTCGCGACATTTCGCGAGCCCGGTTCATCACAGCGTGATAACCGGTTGCAATGAGACAATTGGGATGCGCCGACAACAAAGACCATGGATCGTCGACCCCAATCGATCGCAAGTGGCCCGCCTCAGGAATCATGGTCGTGGGGCTGATGATCATTCGCGGACCAAGGTACGTCCGCGCACCGGCCAACGTGCCGGCACCGAATTGAGAAAACGTATGCCGTCGACCGTCGGGATCTTCAACGTTATGCCCCGCCTGTGCCCCGCCGCAATACCGGACAACCAAATCCGCACCGAGACGCCGCGTCAAAAAATCGACGGTCGCTCCTTTGCCTTCGTCGCCGAAACCCAGACCAACTGTAATGACTGCTTTCTTCATCAACAGATCTCCGCATCCGCCGCGTGGACATCCATGTCCATCGCAACCGCATTATTCAAAACGTGGTCAAGTCCGTGCCGCGCAAATTACCAGCAGGCAATTCGGCGAGAGCGGTCGACACGGATTGGGCAACAGTCTGTTGAGTGCCGGCTTGATGCAAATCGCCCACCAGGTCGTCCCAGCGAACAGCGTCCTCGGCCAATCCGATCGTCGACGCGATCAACTCGCTGATTCCCCGCGGATCGTCGAGCCGCAGCACGTTTTGACCAAGCAAACTCCGCCACACGCGCAGAATCTCCGGATCGTCGTAGTACGATGTCAAGTTCGGAAGGACGAAGAAGATCTCGTACTTCTGTTGGGCTTCGGCGATGATGTCGCGGATCGGTATGTCCCCCGGCAATTTATCGCCAAAGACATGCTTGACCTCGCGTCTCTTCACCCGTTTGTAGGGCAGTTCGTCGCCGATCAAGAATGCATAGCCTTTGCGGCCGCGTTTTTCCTGGCAGTCAATCGCGGTCTTGCGGGCCAGGAAATAGAGCGCCAGCTCGTACGACTCGGTCTTCTGGCCGCCGCCTCCGCCCTCGAGAAACAGCCGACCCAAGTCGTCCTCGACTTCGTTTCCGGATTCAAACTGTCCCACTTGCAGTGGTGCCAGATCACAAGTTGCGTCGCCGACCCCACCAATCAAGATTGCGGGGTCTTTGACGTATCCCTGTTTCAGAAGAAGCCCGAACAAATTGCATAGGTTCTCCTGCAAGATCCTCGGCACCCGGTGCATCGACCCAGTGACGTCGAACAGAACGGCAACGGCACTACTCGCGGGATGCGTCGCACTGTCACGTGATTCACGGCACCGGTTACGAAGACCCGAGGGATCCATCAACGGATGGACTTTCGCTGCTACTTTCTGGGCACGAATGTCCTCGTCGTACCCAAAGGCGGAACGCTGCGTCGCTCGACGATGCGCAGCCTGTGTTCGATAATGTTGATCCGACCAACGTGTGGTACCCATGGGATTCCCCTTTCAAGACATGGTGAGATGACAGAATCTTGGAGGACCGAAAAGGTTCTCCAACAGTTCGCGGAACTGTTCGTGCAGCCTCCATGCGTTGGTTCGATCGCCGCGCGTCATGCTGAGACATTCGCGGAAGAACACCCCGATTTCGATCGGCAGGTGATCAGGTAGTTCGTCGCCAAGCGGATCTCCGCCGGCCAGGTAAATCATGCTCTTCGCAGCCAGATGGATGTCCAAAGCGACACTTGCCGACTCGCGGCGCTCGCACTCGGGCGGATACCACGACTTGAACTCTTTTGAAACGACTCGCAGCGGCGTGCCGATTGGCACCGCGTGGGTCCATCCAATCAGCTGCATCCCATGCGCAGCAGGGTGAAACAGCAGATGGGGCGGCAGCACGGCGCCGTGGATCCAGCCGAGACGATGCACAACCCCCAATGCTTCGAGAGTGCGATTGAACATCCACGCCAGGTGTCGAGCATCCAATCCGGGTGGATGTTGCTCGAGGATCTGTGCTGCGTTGAAATACCCGCGGCGGTATCGCAGGACGGAATGGAGTCGACCGTCGAACTGGAAGGTTTCAACAGGTGTCGGGAAGTATTTTCGGTACAGCGTCCCTGAGCTTTCTGCCTGTATCCTGCGCAAGATCATCTGCTCCTTTGCGATCAATTGTCCGCATCCATCGACACGCGGAATCTTGATCGCCACGGTGCCGACAGGACTCGTCGCTCGATAGACATTGCACAGGTCGCCGCTAACCAACGGCTCGATCAATTGATACTTTCGCGTCGGTGAAACAACGGCCGACGGGTCGATGGCATCGCGACCGAGAGGCATCCCAATGACCTCTTGCATTGCCTCCCAGAGCGACCCGGCGGGGTAGCTGTCGACATCCAATAGGCGCAACCACCACCGCCGAGGGCCGTATTGAAGTCGGAAGTAACCAAGCCACAACAGCGTCTGTGCCAGCAGCGCGAAGACGGCAATCGTGATCATCATGCTCGAGGAATCCACGCCACGAAGCAGTTCAAGAATTTCTCCAGGAGGAAACATGCGCATCGTCATTTTCCACCATGCTTTCGTCTTGCACTACGTTTGAATCGGTACAGTTCAGCCGGCCGATGTCCGACGTTTTTTTCCATCTCACCACTCGCCGTGATCAACCCGGTCGCAAGCATGCGCCGACGAAATGAATCTTTGTTCAACGAGCGACCCAAGATGGTTTCATGAATCTCCTGCAGCTGGCGAAGCGTGAATTTTCTTGGCAGCAGCTCAAATCCAATCGGCGCGTAATCAAGCTTTCCACGCAGTCGCTGCACGACCAATCCCATTACATCGGCGTGGTCGAAGGCAAGCTTCAAACGCTTTCCCGAGTCGTCGGTGACCGACACTCGGCCGCCAGTCTCTCCCTTCCACGGCACGTCAAGTGTCGCGAGGGTAACCGATTCGTGGTCGCCCACCGCCGCGAGCTTGCCGGAGTCAACCAGTGCGTAATAGGCAACCGTGACGACTCGTGTGCGTGGATCTCGGTCCGGATCCCCGAACGTGTAGAGTTGTTCGAGAAAGATTCCCCGCACGCCCACCTTGGTCGCCAGAACACGGCTCGCCGCATCATCGAGTGATTCTTCGATTCCTACGAAACCACCCGGCAAGCTCCACTTGCCTCGATCAGGATGTTCGCCGCGTTTGATCAGGACGGCACGCAGCCCGATCTCGTCCGCGGTAACCAGCGCCACATCCACGGATAACGACGGGTGCGGGAATCGCGAAGCATCATAGGCCGCCAGAAAGGCCTGTTCTTCAGCGTTTTGTCTGCGCTTTGCGTTCTTGGCCACCTCAACCTCCAGAACCTCGAAATCGCCCGCGGGCACCTTAGATACACACAGCATATATGCAACATGTATCGAAGTCAAGCGGGAGCGAGAATGATCGGAGGTGTTTTTAGGTTCAGCGTTCCCAATTTCGGTTTTCGTCCTGGCGCCGCCAGGACGCAATGGTCGCCCGCGGATACTCCGAGCGACAATTTACAAGCACGCGGCGGAATTATTGATATTGCGCGACGACACAAGCACCTTTGGCGAGTCGTAGGCCGGACCGAGCTCTGCGAGTTCCGGCGATCACTCAATACGATGCCGGAACTCACAGAGCTCGGTCCGGCCTACCGTATTCGCGCAACATCAAAAAGCGCGACAAGAAAGAGACTTCGCCTACCGTTCGCGCGGCGGTCAACTCCGCAAGTGGACCAACCTCTCGAGGTACTTCCCGTACTCACTACTGGCGTATCCCGCCGCAAGCTTCTTCAAGCCCTCGGCATCAATCCAATTCTGTCGGAAAGCGATTTCCTCGGGGCATGAGATCTTCAGCCCGGTCCGCTTTTCAATGGTCCCGACAAAGCTGCCTGCCTCCAGAAGACTGTCGTAGGTTCCCGTATCGAGCCACGCCGTTCCACGCCCAAACGGTTCGACACTCAACGTCCCCTCCTCGAGGTAGACACGGTTCAAATCGGTGATCTCGATTTCACCGCGTGGTGAGGGCTTGAGTGCCCTCGCAAATTCACAGGCACGACGGTCGTAAAAGTAGAGACCAGGGACGGCGAAGTTCGATTTCGGATCCTTCGGTTTTTCCTCAAGCGAAGTCACTCGCCGCTGTTGATCAAAGGTCACAACGCCGTAGCCGCGCGGGTCGCTGACCTCGTACGCGAAAATCCTTGCACCCGTTTCGATCTTGGCGCATTGTTGCAGCAGTTTGAATAGTCCTTGTCCGTAGAAAAGGTTGTCCCCGAGGATCAAACAACTTGGTTCGCCGCCGATGAAGTCCTCTCCCAGCGTGAACGCCTGGGCAAGTCCGCCGGGTGACGGTTGAACCTTGTAGTTCAACTGCAGGCCCCACTGATTCCCGTCCTGCAACAAGGCCTCGAACAGGGGAGTGTGGTCGGGGGTTGAGATGACGAGGATTTCTCGAATTCCTGCCATCATCAACGTCGACAACGGATAGTAGATCATCGGTTTATCGTAAACCGGCAGCAGTTGCTTGCTCAGCGCAGTGGTGAGCGGCGCCAAACGTGTCCCGCTGCCTCCGGCCAGAATGATCCCCTTCATCGCAATGTTCCCGCGTACATGCTAAGACCCCTGATTCCCTAGACGCTGCAATTGATAGGTGCCGTCGAGGATTTCCTGCCACCATTTTCGATTTGCCAGGTACCACTCGACGGTTCGTCTCAGGCAATCTTCGAGTGAGTGCTGCGGTTGCCATCCCAATTCGCGGCGTATCTTGCTGCTGTCGATGGCGTAGCGAAAGTCGTGGCCCGGGCGGTCGGTTACATACGTGATCAATTCTTTATGCGGCGTTCCCTCATCGCGCGGTCGAATTTCATCGAGCATTCGACAAATGGTGTTGACCAAGTCAATGTTCGCACGTTCGCTGTTGCCGCCGACGTTATACGTTTCTCCCGGGACACCCCGCTCCAACACGAGCGTCAACGCCCTCACGTGGTCCTCGACATACAACCAATCGCGAACATTCAATCCCTCGCCGTAGACGGGCAATGATTCTCCGCTCAAACCTTTGATGATCATCAGAGGGATCAATTTTTCCGGGAATTGATAGGGGCCGTAATTGTTCGAACAATTTGTAACGATGACCGGCAACTCAAAGGTCGTCTTCCATGCGCGGGCCAGGTGATCCGACGCCGCCTTGGTGGCCGCATAGGGTGAATGAGGGTCATAACGTGATTCTTCGGAAAACAAGCCGGTGTCACCGAGCGATCCGTAAACCTCGTCGGTGGATACGTGTAGAAACCGGAACTGGTGACGTCGCGACCCACTCAAATCGTTGAAGTGACCAAGAATCGAATCGAGAAGATTGAAGGTGCCTACGACATTTGTCTGGATAAACTCACTCGGCCCATCGATCGATCGATCGACGTGCGATTCCGCCGCCAAATGCATCACGGCATCCGGATCCACGTCCGCCACCGCTTCACGCACCGCCTTCGCATCCGCGAGATCGACGCGGAGAAATCGGTATCTCTTCGAGCCGGAGACGTCGTCGAGAGAACGCGGATTTCCCGCGTAGGTCAATTTGTCCAAGTTGATAACTTCGTGATCGGTATCCGAAAGCAGATGCCGAACAAGGTTGGTACCGATGAAGCCGCAGCCACCGGTTACGAGTATCTTCACGCGAGAAACCAATTTGGAGATCGGACGGAAAAGCGAGTGGATGGTTGGCCATCCGGGCTGTCGAAATGACCTTAATTGCCGCGACTCGACAAGGGAAGACGACGGATCCGGCGGAGTCTATCGAATCAGTGCCACTTCGATCTCCAGCCCGGGTCCGAATCCAAGCATCAGCCACGGTTTGGGTTGGTCGACTTCAATGAAGCGCTGGAGAATGAATAGCATTGTGGCCGAGGACATGTTTCCATGATCCATCAGCACCTGACGCGACGTTTCCAGTGAATCCTCCGGCAACCCGAGGGCAGTTTCGACAGTCGACAGAATCCGAACGCCACCGGGATGGACTGCCCAGCCACCAATCGAACCGATCGATTCACCCAATCCGTGGAGCCAGTTGGACAGAAAAGACTCGAGATGTTGCTCAATCAAATGCGGCACGCGCGCCGAGAGGGTCATTTCATAGCCGTGGTCGCCGACGCGCCACGTCATCGCATCGCGGCTCTCCGGCACCAAAAATGACCCGGTCGCCGCGAGCAGTCCGGTGCGCTCGACGGCACCGTCGCGACGGCATGACTGCAGAACCATCGCAGCACCGCCATCGGCGAACAGCGCGTTGCTGACAATCCGATCCGCGTCGAAACCATATTGGAAATGCAGGCTGCAAAGCTCGACGCTGCAAACCAATACGTTCGCGCCCGGATCGGTCGCGACGCAGCCCCGTGCCGCGCGAAGACCGTTGATCGCGCCGTGGCAACCCATGAATCCGACCTGGATTCGCTCGGTTGTCGGCGGTAAACCAAGTTGGTCAATCAATGCAATGTCGAATCCGGGTGCGGAGAATCCGGTGCAGGATACCGTGACCAAATGGCTTACCTGCCCCGGGTCGATGCCGCTCTGGGCCAACGCAATCGCCGATGCTTCGATCGCCAGCGCAGGAGCTTCGACTGCGTAACGGTCATTACGGTTCTTGGTCGTTGGCCCGCGATCTTCACCCGAAGCGGCCGGCGGATAGAAGTCATTGATCACTTCGGCGCCTGGATCTTCCGCCAACAAAACGCTGCCGCGATTCTCGATCCCCGTCCTCCGATACAACGCGCCAACTTTGCGAGATTGATCCGTATCCGCAAGCGTTGTGCGCGCCGCAAATTCGGCGCTGGCCTGACATCCAACCTGGAATTTTGGAACGCTTGTCCCGACACCCAGAATACGGGCTCTCATTACAGCAATCCGGGGTTGTCGCCGCTTTCCGCATGATGACGGCACGAACTTGGGGCCTTGTCGCAAATCAATATCCGCCATTGTAGCGACGCAGGGACCGTCAATTCTCAGGCTGTCCCAGACTGTCTTTTAATTCCTCGATAATCTTCCGAAGGCTTTCCTGGTCGATCATCGGTCCCCCTTGCCGCTCGGCGGGACCCCCAAAGGGTACCCAACGAGGCGAGATACCTTGAGGAATCGACTGTAAGTAACGAGGCCGCTGGGCTGGCGGATCGATCGGCTTGAGCTTGAGTTTGTGCTCGACCGTTTCGTCCCCCCGCCCAATCTCGATTGTCATTTCGTCACCGCCCCGCGACATTGCAACGGCAGCCATGATGTCCTGGAACGTGTCGCAACGAATCCCATTCACGCGTGAAATAACGTCACCGCTTACCAGACCCGCGTTCTCGGCGGGCGTATCGGGCATGACACTTTGAACCGTTGCCGGATCCGCAAGCGCGACCCCGAGTACCCCTTGGAACAGGTCGTTCGGTTCCCCTTGCGACGCCACCTCGACAAGCCGCTGAACATGCTCCGCGGGAATGAGGAGAGCTGCTCCATTGGCAAATGCGACGACGCCTACGATCGTTCCATCACCGCTGACGACTACCGATCCAGTCAGTTCCGGAGCAAATGCGATATCGAGTTGTTGCGTGAAACCGAAAGGAGGGTGAAACGGACTTGCGTCGCTCGCGATCATCGACGCGCGGTAAACGAGCTGTTCCTGTTTCGCACTGCAAACCAATACCGGCGATCCGACCGCTGGTGCCTCACCGGCGATCGTCAGCGCCGGGAACGAAGTATTCTCGGTGCGTATCGCGGCCAAACCGGCGACGTGGTCACGGGCAACGACTTGACCCGTTCGTTGTTCGCCGTCGCGTGTGACAAACTTGACTTCGGTTTGGTCATTGGGGATCAAGGCCGTGATCAGAAGGTTTTCTGCGACCGCAAATCCGACTCGCGAACCGGAATCAAAGGTGCCCAGCTGCGTGAATCCGCGCAAGTTCGGGTCTGATTGCGGCAGAATGCCGGGGATGACCTCAGTAACCGAGACGCTGGAAACGTCGGCCCGGGCCTCGATGATCACCAGTGCCGGGTCCACGGCCTGGACCACGCCTTGAAAATCGACGCCGTTCTGTGCCGTCGCGGCCACCGAAGTCGATAACGTGAATGCGAGTGCAAAATAGAGTCGCGCCGCCATTTTCTGTCCTCCCCTGAATTGTGCGAGATGCAAACCCATTCTATGCACTGGACGACAGGTTGGTTCAGCGGTGAGCGCAGCGCCCCGGCTAATCCAACGTCAGGTCGGTTTTCCGTTCTTTCACGGGATACCAATCCTGGATCGCCATTGCCAGACGTGCCACGATCTCGGGGTGCTCACCGGCAACATTCTTCGTTTCGTGCGGATCGGCTTCCAGGTTGAACAGTTGAGGCCTTTTCTCGGTGCGGGGATGAGTGCTGGCGTAACGATTGACCTCGCCGTCGTAGGTCAGTAGCAGCTTCCACTTCCCTTCGATGCACCACCGGAACAGCAATGAAGCTTCCGGGTTTTCGATATCGGCGATGTCATGCGCGAAGCTCTCGCCAAAAATCCGCTCTCGGTCGATGGGTGTCTCCGTTGCAAGGGGCTTGAGCAGGTTCAATCCCGGCAGATCGTCGGGGACCTCGGCGCCGGCGGCCGCCAAAATTGTTGGAACGATGTCGATGCTGCTGGTCAATTCTTCGCGTTCCGCGGCGGAAAACCTGTTTGGCCATCGATACATGATCGGCGTCCGCACGCCACCCTCATAAGGCGTCTGCTTTGAACGTGGGGCGTAACCATTTTTGTCCGGATTCTGAATCCATCCATTGTCGGTGACATAAACGACGAGCGTATTGTCTGTCAAATCATTGCTGTCAATCATGTGCAGCAGTTCGCCGCAGGTTTCGTCGAACCATTCGCACATCGCGTAGTACTTTGCAACCGTGATGGGCCGATCGGGCGATCGATATTTTTTCAGCAATCGCTCGGGCGGGTTGTGCGGCGTGTGCGGCAGAAACGGCGCGTACCAGATGAAGAATGGTTTCTCCTGGTCGACGGCCAGATCAATGAAATCGGCGATCGGTTCCATGCCTTCGCGACCAATCTTCAATCCGTCATCGCCATGGCGTCCGCCCCGCTCGGGAAAACCACGCGTCATCCCATGCGTGAACCCACAATTGCTGTAACTTCCCTCCCAAAGCTTGCCACTTTGGTGACTCAGATATCCCCGCTTGCCCAGCAATTCCGGAACCGTGTCAAACTTGTCGAGGTAGGAGATCAATTGAGCGCGCCGACGGTTGTAGATATCCGAATCCCGCGGTGCGTGCTTCGGCGATGGATCGTTGCCGGTTACTCCATGTGTTGACGCGTAGTGACCGGTCAGCAGAGTCACCAGCGAAGGTCGGCAGAGCGCCGTTGGGACATAGCCGCGTCGAAACAACACGCTCTGTCTGGCCAGTGCATCGAGATGCGGTGTTTTAATGACCTCGTGACCCATGAATCCGTAGTCGGTCCAGGCCTGGTCATCGGAAATGATCAGAACAACGTTGGGTGGCGGGTCCGCGGCAACGGCGGACGAAGCAGTTAGTACGGTAACGATCAACGCGGCGAAACGGATTTTCATCGGCATGTGATTTGGATTGCGATATCGGACAACTCGAATTCCATACGTCGCGATCGATGAGTCGACCGCGGGAACCGTCAATCTTCATCAAGTTGATCGAGATCGGCAAGCACGTACCAGGTGGAAACCGCGCGGTTGGGGCACTCCACGTAGTACCGCCACTCCCGTCTTGGAAAATCCCAGGAGAGTCGCGTCACCTCACCCTCGTGGACGGATTGGGGGAGATTGACCTGGACACGATCGAACAACACCAGTCTCGGATCGGGAATACCGGCCGGGTTGGGGTTCAACTTTTTGACCAAATGAAACAGCGCGAGGCGGAGATTGTGCCGAGGCGAGATCGTTTCGTTGTTGACCACCTCTTCACGCATCGTCTTGTGCGAGACTTTGACCGCGGCGGATTCCGAACCGTCATCGGGCGTGAAGGCGTGGATCAGAATGTCGGTATTTGACAGTTGCACGTCGGGGCGTCCCCGGAGAGGAGATTGGAGTGTACGCCGTGGAAGTTGCCTTATCTTAGTCCAAGATGCGACGGAGATTAATCGGGAAAATATGCCGCGCGCGGGGGAAACCACCGGCGGCCAGACCTCGACCCGTGCGATAGCAGATCACGCGGCGGCGCGTCCGTTATGGTGCAGCCGCAGCTCTTCGTCCTCGATCATGTGACAATGCGAGTTGCCCGCCAGCGCAGCTTTGACGCGGCGTTCAACACTTTTTCGCATTGCCTTGTGATACCCCGTGCTGGCGGTAAACAGTGTCAGCAGATCGACAAATCGAGTGTTTTCGGCAAGGTCGTGCGCGTCCAGATTGATGTAGCTGTCGGATCCAAAGGAAAAGAGTCTTCCGTCGAGATCACCAATTGATTCCCCGTCGGCCTCGACGTCGAAGTCGGCGCCAATCGAAATCCATCGCCGTTTCAAGGTCAAGTTCCACATTCTTCGCTCGTCGTAGAACCCGAAGGTGAATACCGAAGGAATTCGAAACGTTCGATGATTCTGCTGGACATAGGTGACCATCTCGGTGCGCGGCAACATGACAACCATCGTCAACAGATTGCGGTTGGAACCGATCGAGTTGTGAATCTCGGTGGTCGTGATCTGCTCGATTGTTCCACACCATCGAACTCGCTCGCTTGTCGTTTTGAACAACTTCAAAACGAGCCGGCGGCGCTCGATATCGCCGGACTCCAGTTGCATGATATCGTCCCCTTCAAGCTCCTCCTGAAGACGCTTGTTCTGCTTCTCGCTCAAACGGCCATTCTTCTTGATCTTCTTTTTCAACTCCTGTCTTCGTTGATGTCGCAACACGTCCAGTGCGTCATCCAGCTCTTCCTCGTCCGCTTTCCATACGTCGGTTCGCAATCCGATCAGATGAGTTTTCTCCCACGCTCCCGATTCGTTGTTCTGCTCCGAGACCGTACCGACGACGTCCATGTGCGTCGTGAAATGATTCGTGTCAGCCGTTTTCATTTTTTGCAGGAATTCGACATTGCTCGGGTGCATCCCGGGCAATGCCCACATGTCAACGTATCGCCTGAGTTCTTGTGGTTCTTTCGTAGCCATCTCGGATCCATGATTTCGATCGACCAGTGACACCGGTTACTTGCTGCCGGCGCACTTTTTCTGATCGGCGGAGGACCAGGCAGGCGTCCACTACAATCGGCAAAAGCGGCAAAGTTTTGCATGCTTGCCAGCCTGGATGACTATCGTTGCCCTTCAATCAGTTCGATCGCGCCGCGCTTCTTCAGTGCGCTAAAGGCATCGCTGGCGAGTTTCACGGCGATGTCGTGCCAACGCGATGGGTCAAATTCTTCTTCGACCTCGTTGTCGATTCGTTTTTTGCCGTCATGCGAAAGCACGACGGAGCACATGCGAATTTGTCCGCCTTTGACCTGGGCCAGCGCAGCGATCGGCGCCAGGCAACCCCCGTGAAGTTCGGCGAGCAACCGACGTTCGGCAGTCACAGCGGCTCTTGTGGGAGCATCGTTAAGGCAATCAACCACCTCGCGTGCGCGGTCGTCATCCGCGCGAACTTCGATTCCCAGAGCGCCCTGGCCGGGTGCCGGGAGCATCTCCTCCATGCTGAGCCGTGACCGCGACAAGCCGTCCAACCGCAGGCGAACAATACCGGCTTCGGCCAGCATGATCGCATCGAATTCGCCACTTTGCAGCTTTTCGAGTCGCGTCTGCACGTTCCCACGGATGGGCAAGATCCGCAGATCGGCTCGATGGCTGAGCAATTGGGCACCTCTCCGGCGGCTGCCGGTACCGACGCGTGCGGCGTGCGGCAAATCGGACATCGTCCACCCCGGATCCGATACGAGGCTGTCTTGCACTGTCTCGCGCGGCGGTACAGCCGCAAGTGCCAATCGCTCGTCGCCTTCGGTCGGAAGATCTTTCAGAGAATGCACCGCGATGTCGGCATCCTCGTCAATCACTGCCTGTTGGATCCGCTTGGTGAAAACTCCTACCTGGCGGGTGCCGTCGATGGGACGCATATCGAGGTCGCCCACACTCGACAGTGGCACAAGATCGGATGCGACACCCCTGGACGCCAGAAGTGCGGCAACATGCTCCGCTTGCCAAAGGGCCAGCGGACTTTTGCGGGTGGCGATTCGAAGTGTTTTCATCGCAGGAGGGGCAAGACGCGGTTCTACCGGGGCACAATTTGGGTCGGCAATCCAATCATGAACGTTTCTTCAAGCAGGATTGCCGTCGACAAGCCTATAATACGCTTTCTCTTCCATTGTCGAACCGGGCCGTCCTGACCCAAACCCAAAGCTACGTGTCCGACTCTTCACCCGACAATTATCCGACCACCGACGAACCGACGCGGGATTATTCCAACGCCGGTGACGATGCCGACGCGACCGACGATGCCTTCGATGCCGATGTCTTCGATACGAAAATTCCCAAGCAACTCGGTGCCTATGCGATACGGGAGCTGATCGGGTCGGGAGGCATGGGCCAGGTCTTTTTGGCCGAACACGCACCGATGGAACGCATCGTGGCCATCAAAATGTTGCCCATCGATCGGATGGGCGACGAAACCGCGGTGGCGAGATTCTACGACGAAGTTCGCGCCGCATCGCGCCTGCTGCACCCGAATATCGTGACCGCTTTCGACGCCGGCGAAGCGGCAGGCGTTCATTACCTTGCAATGGAGTTTGTTGACGGTAAGACGTTGACCAGCATCGTTTCTCAAAACGGACCATTTTCCGTCGGTGACGCGGCGGCGGTGATTCGCCAGGCCGCCATGGGATTGCTGCATGCCCATCGCGCCGGCATTGTCCACCGCGACGTCAAACCAGGGAATTTGATGCGCGCAGCCGACGGTACAGTCAAAGTATTGGATCTTGGTTTGGCACGAATCAGTACTGCGAGTCTGATCACCGAAGAAGGAGATGATGGTGAGAGCGACTGCGACAAGAGCAAATCAAAAGGCCGGTTGGTCGGCACGTTGCCGTTCATGTCGCCCGAGCAGCTCGAGGATCCCGATACGGTTGACCCCCGCAGCGACATCTATTCGCTCGGCGCGACAATGTTTTTTCTGTTGACCGCGCGTCCACCCTTTACCGGCGAATACCTGGACCAGGTATACGGCCACCGACATGGCGAAATACCTGACTTGATGGAAGCGCGCGATGACGTCGACATGCAGTTCGCCAACATCTTTCGACGGATGATGGCCAAGTCGCCGGACCAGCGCTATGCATCGCTTGACGAAGTGATCGATGATCTCGGGAATTACGCCACACAAACGGATGCGCCGATGTGGCTGAGCGAGTTCGCACAGCGGCAAACGGGGTCTGACCAGTCGACTGTTTCAGGCGGATCGACCTCGGGTGCGACGGCCCGCGTGTTCGCAATCGATTTTGGCATGTTTTATTCGGCAATCGCGGAAGGTTCGCCATCGGGCGAAATCAAACTGCTGTCCGCGGGCGGAGGCAATCGCGCCCTGTTTCGTATGGCGGTTGCCAGCGAAGACAATCAATTGGTTTTCGGAAGCGATGCGATGTTACAGCGAGCTGTACGCCCTCGCGATCTTGTCCATTGCCTGCCGATCTACATCGGGAAAACCGTCGTCGAGCGTGAGATCGCCGGGCGTCAATGTCCCCCCGAGGTCCTGCTGGCGATGATGTTTGGCAAGATCAAAGAGAACGGCTGGACGGGCAAGTCGGCACCCCATGCCACCGCGATCACGGTTCCGGCTAGCTTTGACCAGCTTCATCGGCAAAGCGTGCTGCAGGCTGCACAAATGGCGGGGTTCTCTTCGGTTCGCCTGGTCGACCGATCGATTGCCTCGGTTCAATTCCTGTTAGTCGACGACGAAGAAGAATCGATCGGCCAGTCGCCAAGTCGTGTCGATAACGATCATGATCAAACCATTTTGTTTGTCGGCGTCACTGGCCAGGCAACGGAGGTCGCGCTTATCCGCCGCGACTCATCGCGTCTGAGTCAGTTGGCGACGGCGGGTCACTGGCACCTCGGGACGTTGCCGTGGCTCCATCGACTTGTCGATTTGACGGCCGAGGCGTTCATTCGCGAACACAATCTCGATCCGCGAAAGTCACAAAGGTCAGCCGCCAGTTTGCAAATGGCATGCGAGAGGGCGATGAATTCGATGCTGTTGATGTCGACCGTAACAGTCACCATTGATGTCAATGAACAAAAGAAATCCGTCCAGATTGAACGACGACATTGGTTGCAAGCCTGCGAGGAACTCGCTGCGGCTGTTCGTGACACAATCAGCAAGGCGTGTGAACAGGCGTCCGTTTCCATCGATCAGATCGATACCTGTGTGACGCTCGGGCCGCTCCTTCGCATCGCGATGATCCGTGACGCGGTCCTGAGAGGCATCGGTGAAAACGTGCGAATCCGCGCGATGGATCGTGCCGACACGGCGAGAGGGGCCGCTGCCTGCTTGGCTGCTGAATTGCCCGGTCGAAGGGGAATTGCCATGGCGCCCCGAGGTGTCACTAGCCAAGCCATCGGAATCGTAGTGGAAGATGCCAAGGGTCGACGTCGAATCCTGCCAATCATCCCCAAAGGTACTTCGCTGCCGGCGCGTACCAACCGAAGGCTTACCGTGGGATCGAATCGTGATTCGATGACCCTTTCGCTCGTTGAATCGTCCGGTGTTGACGGCGACGATTGGCATTCCCTCGGGCGATACGAATTCCAGGTCGGCGAGTCTGGTGATCGGACACGGATGATCGGATTCGAGGTGAACGCGAACGGATTGCTGACCGTGCGTGCACAGACGCCGGGGAGACCGGGCAGCACAAAGTTGCCCTCGCTGCCCGAACCGATGCTCTCCGAAGAGAGTGTCGCCGAGTGGACAAAGTGGCTCCAGCGGTTGCGGTGAGAATCATGGTCGCGCGCTACGCGAGCCGAGTTGCAAAGTACTTGTCGCGGCGCGTCATTGTTTCTCTCGTGCTGCTGTTGTTGCTCGCTCCTTCGCTTGTCAACCGTGCGGCCAGTCCTTGGCGGCGACTCTCGGTGCAGACCGAAGCAGGAATTAACGATTTACCGTCGACAAACGGTGTCCTCCGAATCGCCTGCTTCAACATTGCCCACGGACGTGGAACCGCCGATTCGAACTGGGACGGCGGCAGCGCGGATCAGCGGCGCGATCGCTTGAGAAAAATCGCCGAAACGTTGATCGATTTGGATGCAGACGTCGTGATTCTGAACGAAGTCGATTTCGATTCAAGCTGGAGTCACTCGGTCAATCAGGCTGAGTTTCTGGCCGAAAAGGCGGGTTACCGATACCGCGCCGAGCAAAGAAACATTGATGCAAGGCTGCTGGCTTGGAAGTGGAAGTTCGGGAATGCCATCCTTTCGCGGGTGCCAATTGAGAATGCTCGCGTTGTTCCTTTTCCCGGCTACTCGAGCTGGGAAACGATGTTCGCGGGTAAAAAACGCGGATTGTGTTGTGATCTCCGCGTCGGTAAGGAAAGAGTTTGTGTCGTAGCCTCGCACCTGTGCCATCGCAGCGAGAATGTTCGAGCTCGTTCGGCCATCGCAATTTGTGATTCGGTACAGCAGAGTTCGTTTGCGACGATTCTTGCTGGAGATATGAATTCGTCACCGCCAGGTTTTCCGCACAGCCTCAGTGACGCAAACGGTCGAAATGCGATGGCCATCTACGATGAATCGGGACTCTTCCGGCGCTCTACAAATTCCGAGTCCAGTATCGATTCAATGACATTCCCGGCCCATGCCCCGACTCGCGTCATCGACTGGATTCTGATTCCGAAACACTGGCGATACAGAAGCTACCAGACGGTACCGACCGATTTGTCGGACCACCGCGCGGTGGTTGCCGATATCGGTCTGAGTCGGGACTCGGAGTCGCACTCCACGGAACGAGATGGCTCAAGCACCGGTAGCGGGCGGTGAGGGCTGCGTTAACCCCGGCGGCATTCCGTAAATCTCGCGATACAGCAAGAACATGGCACCAAACGAGATCGGCATGATCAGAAACGCGGGCACGTAACACATCAGCGCGCCAACCATTGAAACGAACCAGACCACCAACATGAACCAGACGATTCCCCAAAAATTCTTTCCTACACCCCGAAGGCTCATTTTGATTGCCGGAATCGCTTTCAAGTGGCGATCAGCGATCAATTGAAACGTGAAGATGAAAGGCATGTAGATCAAAAAATTGGTGAACAACATTGCGATGTAGGTGAGAATGATC
>JAHELS010000003.1 GCA_024644085.1 Rhodopirellula sp. | reverse complement strand
CGGTCGCGCGTGACACCGGCCTGGTCGTCAACAATGGCCAACCGTCGGCGAGCCAGCCAATTGAACAGGCTGCTTTTGCCAACGTTGGGGCGGCCAACGATCGCGACATGGGGAACCGGCATCGTAAATCACAAAACTGTATGTGTGAGGACATCGAAAGACTTGATCCTATGCGGATCGTGCCCGAAGAAATAGGCCCGGAGAATCAGTCCCCGCAGCCGCACACTTGCGCATTCGCTCTGGCGGGTGTGCCTGACCGCTGGCAATCGAGAATGGATCGGTACAATACCGCGACTGATTCATTCCCAGATCGCGAGCATGTGTAATGACGGAGGCCAACAAACCGATCGACCCTGTTGATCCCGATCAGGTTCGTGCCGAGGCATCCGCCCTGGCGGAGCACTTGCGACGCTCGGGCGTTCATTGGTTGCCCAAACCGCAACCCGAGTCGGTGGCGCGACTGGAGGAATTGTTTTTGCGTTCGCAGGAAAAGCTGGAGCCTTCACCGACCGTCGAACAAGCCGCCGCCACCGCGCGACCAAAGTTGGCAACGAGTCAATCCGTTGCGCCCCGATCGATTCGGCCGACGGCGCGACTCGATCCCGTCGCGCCCTCAACCCATCTTGGCGGAAAGTACCCCCAACCCGACCTCCCGCACCCGGAGCGACAAACACTCCTTGATGAACTCAATGCCAAGGTTTCAGTTTGCACGCTCTGCGAGGTCCTTGCGAGTTGCCGGACCAACACAGTATTTGGCGAAGGGAATGCGTCGCCGCGGGTTGTCTTCTTTGGTGAGGGACCGGGCGCCGATGAGGATCGCAGTGGCCGCCCATTTGTCGGCAGGGCTGGACAACTGCTGACCAAGATGATCGAGGCCTGTTCGTTTCGCCGCGAAGACGTTTACATTCTGAACACCGTCAAATGCAGACCCCCGGGGAACCGCAATCCGGAAGCCGACGAGATCGCCAACTGTCGTGAATACTACGAGTCGCAACTGTCGATTCTGCGGCCCGAGTACATTGTCTGTCTCGGTGCTGTGAGCGCACAGGAATTATTGAAAAGTAAATTGTCCGTTGGCCGGCTTCGCGGCAAATTGCACAGCTATTTTGAAAGCAAAGTATTGGTGACATATCACCCAGCCTATTTGCTTCGCAATCCGGCGGCGAAGAAGGCGGCCTGGGACGATCTTTGCCTGATGCTGCGAGATGCTGGCATCAAAGAGTGACGCAGAAGATTCCAAAGTGTCTCTCCCATCAACACGCGCGGGGACGCGAATTTTGATTCGGTCATCGAAGCTTTTTCTATTTTCCTATTGACCGTTTCGCGTGGATGGGAACAATCCTCGAACCGGCGAGACAATGAATGTTTTCGCCGACGGCAGTGGAACTGCTGTGAAACATCTATCCAGACGATTTGCACGGAGGCAATCATGCGTCATGGGATCGGTCAACACGATTGTGTGGTGGACCACTCGGTATTCGCGAGCAATGCGGAGCCGCAACAACAAGTCGAGTCGACGCCGGCAGATGAAGGTACGACTTCACTGCGCCGTGTCCTTCCCGATTGTCGTTTTTTCGCCGGCGACGACGTTCACTACGTGAATGTTGCCCAATCCGCCGAAACCGCAACCGAAGGCAGTCTGGTTGTTTACCGCATCGGACTTGATTGTCCGGTCAAATTGGTTGCTGATGCGATGGCGCGGGGTGCAGCGGGAATTGTCACCGAACAGATTCTTCCCTGCCCGCTTCCTCAGTGCATCGTTGGCGATATCGAGATAGCGATCGCGAGGATCACGGCCGAAGAACTCGGGCGTCCCGATCGCAAGCTGTTGACCGTGGGTGTGATTGGATCGGCCGGCAAAACAACAACAACCTTGTTGATCTCGTCGCTATTGCGGTCGTCGGGGATTCGCACCGCGTACCAAAGCGACCTGGGCGATAGCGACGGCGTCGTTCAAGGTGCATCGGGCGAAGGGGTGCCTGCGGGGTCACGTCTGGTGGAGTGGATCGGTGAAGCGAACGACAGCGAGTGTCGAGCCGCGATCATGGAATTGTCCGACGACCAGGCACGTCACGGGTATTACGATTCGGTTGAATTCGACATGGTCGTCGTGACCGGGTCGGCGACATGCAGCGGTGATTTCGGTCCCTCGGGATTGCAATGTGTGCTCGAGCGCCTTGCCGATGGCGGTGTCGTGATCGCTCCCGTTGACGATGTCAAAGCGACTCGAATCATTCGCGACTGCGGCGCGAAACTTCTTACGTACAGTGTGCATAAGGCTGCCGACGTCAGTGTGAAGATCATCGACGAGGGTGGCGGTGTGACAACATTGCTGGTGAGCCACGGTGACGCTACAGCGGCAATGGAAACGCATTTGTGCGGCGCCGCGATGGCGGCAAATCATGCCGCGGCCATCGCCTTCGGGTTGTTGATCGGCGAACCGCTCGAGCGAATTGTCGAGAAACTGAGTCAACTGCGCTCCATCCCAGGCCGCACGCAGCGACTCGAGCAATACTCTCACGCGGCGGTCGTGCTTGACGCCGGCGGCACGCCCGAGCGAGCCGCTACGACGCTACGAACTTGTCGCTCGATGAAAGGCGCGGGTCGATTGTGGTGCGTCCTGGCGATCAACGGCGGCGACGACCCCGAGACGCTGGCACGCTACGGCACACTCACCGAACGGTTTGCCGACCACACCATCGTCACCTCCCAGGCTGGTAAGAAGTCATCGTTTCTGGGCGCGACCCACAACGTTCTGGACGGGGTCAACAAGTGCGCGGCGTTTCGCATGGTGGCCGATCGGCGACGCGCTATCGAGTGGGCCGTCAGCGAGGCAAGGCCTGACGATACGATCCTGGTCATCGCTGGCGAACGTCACGACAATGCAGTTTCGCAGCGAAGCGATATCGAGAGATTGGGTGCCTGGGTCGAGACGGCGCGGAACTCCCAGGATCGGCAAGATCCCGGCGAATCGCCGAAACTGAAGATCTTTGGCTGAGCCGCCGCGGAATCCTCAGCCCACTCACGCTCCGACGCAATGTGCCATCAAAGCTTGCCATTCGATCCATTGGGCAATCCGGCAACATTGCGCGGACTCACCGCCGCTGCGTACCGCACGGCTGCAGGCGTCGACGAACTCGAAAGGATCGTCGTATTGGCCGCCCGACAATTCTGGCATTTGTTCGAGGACGGGATGATCGCCAACTTTGCGAAACCAATACTTCGAGTTGCCGAAGTCGCCTTCACGCCGGTGCATGATCGCGTGCCAGAAACTACCCTCGGCGGACGAAATGTTCTGACTGATTGTGTGGCTACGATCCAGGTCGCCCGCCAGCAGCCAGAGCCCGCTGCAGCAGAGAGAAACTTGAGGTTTCGATAGCGATTCCCATCGAGATCCTTGATTCCCTTCGAGCATCTCTGCGAGCGATGCATCCAATGGGCCGTCACCAAGTCCCGGCATCGGAGCTTGATCGACTGCGGCAAGCAGGTCGGGCGGCAGGGATGCGAGCTTCTCCGCGGCAAAAGATTCAAGCTGGGGCATATTCGCAACTCCTGAGCTGGACGACGTTGACACTCGAAGGCTACCGATGGCCGGGATCGATTGCTAGACTACACGTTCACTCACACCCGAATGATCCTTCTGTTATTTGCTGACGATTTCGATGAGCAATGGTGATGACGCGGCGGCTTCGCCGGCTGAAGAAAAAACTCCGAGCGAGCCGAGCTCGAGTGGTGACGCGATTCCACAATCCGATTCCACAGTTTCCGACTCGGGATCGACCGATTCCAAGGGTGAGTTGACGTCGGGCGATCCGGCGGCCAGCGATCCGGCAACGGATCAGCCAAGCGGGGCTGAAACGCCCGCCGCGCCGCTGACGAAATTGGCTCGTGGAACGGGTCCGCTCGCGGCCCGCGGACTTGGCGTGACCAAGCCGGCCTCGCCAAGTGTGGATCGCGAAAAGCTGGCGGCCGCATCCGAACAATCGCATAAGAGTAAACCGAAGGCAAAGAAGAAACCGCCACGACCTCGCGTGGCCGGTGATAAACCCGACGCCAAGCCGACGGCGCCGCGTCCATCGGAAACGCCCAAGAAGGTTGCAGTCCCCAATACTCGGCAATCATTGCCAGATGATGTGCAAGCCGAATTGGAAGCCGAGCTTGCCGCTGCTGATGTCGAGGCTCTGTTGAGCGGACCGGCCGGCATGTCCGATCGGAAGGAGCCGATCGAGGACGGAGCGCGTATCCAGGGACAAGTTCTGAAGATCCATGAAGACAACGTTTTTGTTGCACTGGGCGGACCGGATGAAGGAGTCGTTCCTTTCGAGCAGTTCAAAGAGGAACCGGCAATCGGATCGGCCGTGGAAGTCGTCGTCCGCGGCGTCAGTCGCGAAGATGGACTTTACACGTTAAGCCTTCCGGGCGGCGCGATTGAGGTTTCCGATTGGGAAGACCTCGATGAAGGTTCGGTCGTTGAAGCAACCGTGACGGGAAGCAATTCCGGGGGACTGGAATGCAAAGTCGGCGGAGTCAAGGGTTTCATTCCGATCAGCCAGATCAGCGAGTACCGCGTCGAAGACACCAGCGAGTTTGTCGATCAAAAAATGCTGTGCGTGGTCACTGAGGCGAACGCAAATCGCGGTAACCTGGTTTTGAGCCGCCGCGCTGTGCTCGAACGCGAACGTGAAGAAAAACGCAAAGAGCAATTGGAAAAAATCGAGGTGGGTGATCTGCTCGAGGGCACCGTACGCAGCATCAAGGACTTCGGGGCGTTTGTCGATCTCGGCGGGCTCGACGGATTGATCCACATCAGCAAGCTGAGTTGGGACCGCGTCAAGCATCCAAGCGAAGTTCTGGAGATAGGCCAGAAAGTTCAAGTCAAGCTTGAACGCGTCGACAAAGAGTCGGGGAAGATCTCGTTGTCGTATCGCGATCTGCTTGAGAACCCGTGGGATACTGCGGAGCAGGAATTTGCCGTTGGCAGCGTGAATACCGGAACAGTGACGCGGATCGCCGCCTTTGGCTGCTTCGTCAAACTGGCACCCGGCGTGGAAGGATTGGTTCACATCAGCGAACTGGCGCATCATCGGGTGTCGAAAGTCGACGCCTTTGTCAGCGAAGGCGACGAGGTCGAGGTAAAGGTTCTGAGCTTTGATCGCGACGCGCAGAAAATCGGATTGTCGATCAAGGCGGCACAGCAGTCGCCTGTCGAAAATACTGCGAATTCCGAAGCCGAAGACGAAACTCCGGAGGCCAGGGAGCCAGCGGTGCGGGCCAATCACAGTGGTCCTCTCAAAGGGGGCAACGACCGCGATACGGGCGGCGAGAGGTTCGGATTGCGCTGGTAATGCGGCGTAGTTGTTTGTCGTTGCTATCCCCAACGTCCGCTCTTTTTCGCCGATTTTCCGTAAGATCGGAATAACCCTCCGGCCAATCGTGTGCGCTGCACTGCTTTGACAACCGCACCGGCGCGCCCGCTGCGGCGCCGCATTACACTGCACGCCTTCGCTCCCCTTCTCTCACCGGAAGCCGCCGTGCATCTCTATCTGTTCCTGGTTGTGATTGTTTCGTTGAGTTGCGGTTCGTTGCCGTCGGCCGATGTCGAAATCATGCGCGCGATCGGCGCTACGTGTGCAATGGTGCTCGGTTGGGTACTGCTGTGTCATGTCGGAGCGAGAGTTTGCGCGAAACAGGTGCAGGCGGAGATGCTCGACCCGATGGTCGGTGCTCAGATACTTGAAAAACAGCTTGCCGCCTTCCGATGGTTGGGGCTTGGCGTGGTCGTCTTATGCCTGGGAGGATTCGGATTGGCTCGATTCCTCGATCAGGCGCCGATTCTCGAAAACTCAATTCTCCTGCAGGCGATGATCCTGCTGGCACCCGGTTTGGCGATCACGATTGGTACCTGGTCGGCTGAAAACCGTTACGGCGTGCACCTTGGTTACACAGAATCGGGTATCTGGAATCATTTGCATTCGTTATGGCAATCGTTCCGAAGCGGCATGGCGTGGTTGGTAGCGCCGGTGATGATTTTGCTCGCGATGACTGACTTGGTTTCTAGATTACCTCTTGGCGAGCAAGCGGCGGCGTGGTTGACCGGCGCGGTCATCGTAGTCTTCATCCCGCTCGGATTGCCGTGGATGATTCGATACTTGTTCAAGACGAGTGCTCTGCCGCAGCAGCAGGCGAAATGGATCGACCAGTTGCTTTCCTCGGTCGGACTTAGCCGGACGCCTGCCGTTCGCTGGGACACCGACGGACGCGCGTTCAATGCGATGGTGGCGGGATTCGTGCCACCGCTGCGAACCCTGTTGATTTCCGATCGGCTATTGGACGAGCTTCCGCGCGAACAAATCGCGATGGTGGTTCTCCACGAAGCGGCACACCTGCGTCGCCGTCACGTTCCGATGCGAATGTTGGCAATCCTGCCGGCCTGGGGCGTCGGTGCGATTGTGACACGTATCGCGGGCGAAGCGTCGTGGGCTTTGGCGGCGGGCAGCGTCGTCGGGATCCTGATGACGATGTTGATCCTTCGCATCGTCGCATATCGAACTGAGTTTGACGCAGACATTCACGCGTGCCGAATGGCGGAAGAGATCGCAGGCGAAATCGATGGCGTCCCGGCAACCTACGAGCATGCCGCCGATGCTTTGTCGACCGCTTTGATGCGGGTCACGTTTGATCAACCGGCCACCCGCAAAGCGACATGGCTTCACCCCGGCGTGGCGGAACGAGTCGATTGGATGCGTCGCCACCGCGAAGCTCCGATGATCAGTAACACGAGCGCCGGAACCATTGCGAACCCCGCGTAGCCGTGGATCTTGATCAACTCGTGCATTTGATCGGTCGATGCAATCGGCAACATGCACAGGAAAACACTTGCGATCGTCACCAGGCCGGCGACGAGCAGTGTCCAGAAACCGAATCGCTCGATGCTCCCCGACTTGTAGCGGCTGATACTGCGACCCACGTAGTAGAGCGAGAAAAGCGGAAACAGACCGACCAACGCACCGCTCGCCATCATGTGCAGCAACAACGCATTGCCTTCCAGGTGCCCACCAAAAAGGGTCGGCCATGCCGTCACGGCCAGAATCGTGACGATCACCGTGAGGACCGCTATCGCGAAACGGTCGAGCCAAGCCTTCATGATGCGGTACCTCTCATGCCGTACGATGGGCCAGCCGCGAAGCCAGCGCGCCGATGCCAATGAACAACGTGATCAACATCGCGGCGATCGATCCGGCGATGATGTACTTGAACAGATCGCGGTTGCGAAACAACTCGTTCCATTGCAAGCGTTGATCGGGATCGACGCCCTGCAGCGACGCCATCGTAACTGCCTCGCCCCGATCAGGACCGGGACCGAGCGCCGCAACAGTCGATGTGAATAGCCGGCCCTCATCGCTGTGGCATTCTGTGCAGCCAGCCACACCAAGCGACCATCCGGCGGGACGAACGTTGTGAGCCATCGGCCAGGTGATCATTTGCGTGGCCCTGTCGTCGGAAACATTCGCCTCTTTCAACTTGTCTTCCTCGTCCCCTTGCACGTAGAGGACTCCGCTTGAAACATACACCGCTGGCGTGACTCCCAAATCCTCTTCGATGGCACCAAGCGCCGCGTAGACCTTTTCCTCGAATACCGTACGTCCTTCTTCCGCTTGGGCGGTTTCCACCTTTAAGCGCTCTTCCTCAGTCCACTCGTCCGATTCGACCGCTGCGCGTTCCTCGCCGAGGATCTCCTTCAAGTCGCTGCTGCTCATCTTTGGCTTTAACAGTTCTTCGACGAAATCATTGCGGACCCGCAAAGCAGGGCGCGTGAGGTCGTAAACCTTCGACGGCGGAATCGGCTGGATCTTGCCATCTTCAATCGTTCCCCAAAATGCCGGCCACATTGCCTTGTTGGGATAGACCCGTCCGTCATCTCCCGCGGTGTAAACCGGGGCGACGATTGCCGGCAGTTCCGAGCCAGTGCGATGCTCTTTTTCGCCGAGTCCGTGCGCAAGCGATGTCATGATTCGGATTGCTTCGTCGCGCGGCAATGGTCCGCCGTGGCACGCGGTGCACGAGAGTTTCTCGAAATGGACGGGCGGCAAACCGGCATGCAACGGCTTCGGAGAACCGAGCCGGCCGGCCCGCGTCATGGGATCTCGACTGACGCCATCGCCATCGTGCCCGGTCCCCAGATGACATCCGCTGCACGATAGCGTTGCAACGTCGTGTCCGCTGGGATGTTGTTCATCCTTGTATCCTCGGACGATGTGGTGATCGATTCCGTTTCGGTGACAGTCCGCGCAAACCATTCCGGCTCGCAAATGCACGTCCTCGTCGTGGATCCAACGAGGCTCGATCCCTGATTTGCCCACCGGCCGGTTGCTGTGACACTGGTAACAAGCGTTGCTTGTTGGTTCGCGGACCAGGTCCATGAAAATTGTTCCGTCGAGACCGAATCGCGAGGGATCGTAGGTGACCGTGGGAATTTTTTCCTGAGTTTCTTCATCGGCCGGATCCGACCCTTCCTTGATTCGCGACACCGTGCCATCGATCTCGCCCAGACGCAGGGCTGCGGTTGGCGCCCAGGCAAAGTTTTCTCCCGCAATCTGATCGCGCCGCGCATTGAAATCGTACGCGCCGCTGACCGCATGGCAGACCATGCAATCGATCTGCAATGGACCGCTCAATTCCCAGCGTGCAGGCGGCGCTTCGCCGTTCTCGACAACGTCGTCCTCTGCAGATCCAGCGGCGTCTTCGCCATCCTGGGCGGCATCCGCGTCGCCTCCTCCTCCGTCGTCGTCACCAGCATCGCCTTCGCTGTCCTGGCCCATGTTACCGCCGGGCATCCGACCACCGAAGTGTCGTGTCATTTCCCACGACGTGATCCCGATCGCTTTCGGGTTGTAGGTGTGGGACCACTTCCGATAGGCAAGCGGCAGTTGGGTTCCGGTTTTTGGGTCGGTCCAGATCCAAGGTTCGCCGTCGCGTCCATCGATTGAATCCGGCAAGAACGCGTTGAAATGCCACCCGTGAGAAATCGTTTCGTAGTCATGACACCGGCCGCAGGTATTCAGCGGCGAGTAAGGTTTGGTCGATTCCGCCGTGATCTTGCGGTTGTCGATGTCATACAGGTCGATGTGATGCAGAAACCGCGCATCGCTGTCGCTGTGATACCGCGCGTCGGCCGCGTAGGTCGCATTGGAAAGGAGAATCGTGACAAGGGTGACGATCCAGCAACGGTGGGGTCGGATCACGGCAAACTCTCGGTGGAATAAATCGAAAAAACCATGTTGAACCGGGAAACGACACCGCGCCCCATTCACGCAATGGGAATTCAATACCATACTTTGACGAAAATCTGGTCACGCTGGTACCTCCGGGCGCCAATTTCACCCACCCAACCAAAAAACTTTCGGAGACGATCATGGGACGTTCGGGAATCATCACCTTCAAGGGCAACCCAATGACATTGGAAGGGGACGATTTGTCGGTCGGATCGGCGGCACCACCGTTCACCGTGCACTTCGCCGGTGCCGGGATCCAGGCATTGACGCTGGATGACCTCAAGGGCAAACCGTCGTTCATCAGCGTCGTGCCGAGTCTCGATACACCGGTATGTGCCATCCAGACCAAGAGATTCAACGAGGAACTCGCTGCGTTGGGCGACAAGGTCAACGCCGTCACCATCAGCCGCGATTTGCCATTCGCTCAGGCCCGGTTCTGTGGTGCCGAGGATATCAAGATGCGCACCGCCAGCGACTACCAGACGCATCAATTCGGAACTGACTACGGTTTGACGATCGAAGAACTCAAGTTGTTGACCCGTGCCGTCGTCGTGCTCGATGCCGACGGCAAGGTCGCGTACAAAGAGATTGTTGCGGAAGTGACCGAGGAACCGGACTACTCGGCTGCGATGGCCGCGCTGCGTATGCTCGTCTAAACGGATTCTTATGAACACGATCGTTGTTGCCGCGCTCTACCGGTTTGTGCCGCTGGATGACTACGTTGAATTGCGGCTACCGCTGCAACAGCGAATGATGGATTGCCAGGTTCGCGGCACGCTGCTGCTCGCTCGCGAGGGCATCAACGGGACGATCGCGGGCGATCGCGAAGGTGTCGACACGTTGATCGACCAATTACGCTGCGACCCGCGATTGGCGGCGCTCGATGTGAAAGAATCTTACTGTGATGAGATCCCCTTCAAACGCTCGCGAGTTCGATTGAAGAAAGAGATTGTCACCCTCGGAGTGGATGGAATTGATCCGCTCGATGCCGCGGGAACTTACGTCGAGCCCGAGGATTGGAACGAACTAATCAACGATCCCGATGTAACGGTCATCGACACCAGGAACGACTATGAGATCGCGATCGGGAGCTTCCGCGGCGCTCGGAATCCGAACACTCATTCCTTTCGCGAGTTCCCTGATTACGCGGCGACCGAATTGGATCCGCAACATCACAAGAAAGTTGCGATGTACTGCACGGGCGGGATCCGATGTGAAAAATCGACCGCACTTTTGAAGAAACTGGGTTTCAAGGAAGTCTACCACTTGCGCGGTGGCATCCTGAAGTACCTGGAAGTCGTTCCAGAGGACGAATCGCAGTGGGAGGGAGACTGCTTTGTTTTTGATCAGCGTGTTTCGGTCGGCCACGCCCTCCGCGTCGGCGAGCACGTGATGTGCTTTGCCTGCGGATGGCCGGTCACGCAATCTCAACAGCAACACCCGGACTATCGCCCGGGAGTTCATTGTCCTCGTTGCGTCAACGAAATCACCGAGGAACAGAAAGGACGATTCGCTGAGCGCCAGCGGCAAATTGATCTGGAAAGAGCGCGCGAGCGGGCAGACATGGAACGACCTGGTGTCCCGCCGTTGTCGCCCGGTGAATGTCACATGCTTTGAATGAGCGCATCTTGCAGCCACTTGATCTCGTGCGCGATATCCTGGGCGAGCCCGGCTTTCCGCATTGATTCCGGCAACACCGTCCACGCATAGGTCTCGACTTCGAGGTGACCGGTGAAATCAATTCCGCTACTGCGTGAGCAAAGTGTTTGCAAACACTCCATCACATCCGACTGGCTCGTCGTCAGGTGTCCGAAGCGGTCGAGAAAGATCGGGACGTGAAAATGGACAACCCACTTCTCATCGCCGCCGACTGGGTCACCTTTGTCCGGCAGCTGATTCAACAGTAGCGGAAGGTCTTCAGCCAACTCGAATTGACCCGAATCGGTACGTCGGCCGGTTTGGTGCAAGTATCGGTCTTCGGCGAATTCTCGCAGCTGGTCGACCGCTTCGCGGCGGCGACCGATGGACATCGCCTGCCAATCGGCAACAACGGCATTACTGACCTGGACCTTACCAATCGTGATTCCGGCTTTGCCGAATCGCCGCAGCACGTCGGTTTGTGGTTCCATCATCACCGCCGAGTGACAGATGTCGTGGCAAACCGTCAGGTAACGTCGATGTGTTTGTTCCGGCAAATGGGTTTCAAACCAGTCGATGACGTCCTGGGTCGTATCGAGAAGGCACCCCGGTTCGGGTTCGATAGCCAGCACGATCCGACGTCCGCTGCGGCGATGGAGATCGGCGAGGTACTCGGCCATCTCCCGCAGATTCGCTCCGGCCTTGGCAAGTTGGCTCGGGGATACGTTTTCGCTGGGCCAACCGATCGGCAAAGTGCTGATCGAACCGACCGATTCCGAATCGGGCAACAAGATCGCAAGAACATCGGCTAGCTGTTTGGTGTAGTCGAGCCGCTCGGATTGCCACCACGTCGGCCGGTACACATCGTGCTTGACGACTTTCTGGTGAAAGTTGTCGTAAGGAAACCCGTTGATCGTGAAGGGGTGCAAACGGTGTTGGGACAGAAAGGCCTTGAACCCCTCGGCGTCGGCGGCAAGTTCTGAGGCGGCCTGGGCCGGAATCCATAGCCCGACGCCGAGTTCGCCGGAGCCGACGCTGACGCGCGCGGGAACCGCGTATTGCTCGAGGTTGCGGCGGATCGACACCACATCGACGCCTGCGTGAACGTTCGTGCAATAGCCGATCGTGTGGCGGGAGAGTGTCAAATTCGTCACAGATCGTCCGGAGGGGGGTTTTGGGGCAGCGTTTCCCTGATCAACATCTTATGCCGACGGTCGATCGCCGGGCGACCCGACTAAGATCGGCCTATCCCCCGGCAAGTGTAAATCGCTCGAGTTTTCCGAACTTCGAACGTTTCCCAATCCGCTTTGGTCGCGAGGCTCCCAGAGAACCCTTACACCTCATGTTTCGATACCTGCCACTTTTCACCAGTGCGATCCTGTTCGCAGCAGCAGCGCCGGCGCAGCCGCTTCCCAACAACAAGCATTCCGATCCGCTCGATCGGTTCTTTCAGATCGACACATGGTTGCCGACACCCAACGCGCAGCGAACCGCTTCCGGAGCTCCCGGTCCGGCGTACTGGCAACAACGTGCCGATTATGAAATCGATGTCACGCTTGACGACCGCAACCAACGGATCAGCGGGATCGCGCGAATCGATTATCACAATCGCTCACCGCACACCTTGAATTACCTCTGGATCCAACTCGATCAAAACCGTTTCGAAACCGATTCAGATTCCGCCTTGATCAGGTCTGCACCGTCATTGGCACCGCGAACTTCATTCCAGTCGATGAACTCGATTCTGGCGGGCCTCGTTTTCGACGGCGGCTACAAAATCGAATCAGTCACCGACGCCGGCAACGCGGCGATCCGCCACGCGATCGTCAAAACGATGATGCGGGTCGATTTGGACAAGCCGCTTGAGCCGGGAAAGTCGACGCAGATCAACATTCGTTATTCGTATAACATCGTTGATGCCAAGATGATGCGCGCCCGCGGAGGCTACGAGTTCTTCGAGGAAGACGAGAATTACATCTACGAGATCGCCCAGTGGTTTCCCCGGGTAGTCTCGTACACCGATTACACCGGATGGCAACACAAACAGTTTCTTGGCCGCGGCGAGTTCACGCTCGAGTTGGGAGACTACACCGTTCGGATCACAGTTCCGGAAGACATGGTTGTGACGGCGACCGGGGAGCTGAAGAACTCGGACAAGGTTCTCGAGCCGACTTGGATCGAGCGGCTCGTCGAAGCGAGAAAAAGCGAAAAGCCAATCTTCGTGATCACGCCCGACGAGGCAAAGGAAAACGAGGTGCGTCGCAGTGAACAAACCAAAACTTGGGTGTTCACCGCCAAGAATGTTCGGGACTTCGCATTTGCGGCGAGCCGAAAATTCATTTGGGACGCCGTCGGCGTCGACGTCGGCGGAAAAAAAGTCATGGCGATGTCGTTCTATCCCAACGAGGCCGAGCCGCTGTGGAGCCAGTACTCGACCGAAGCGATCGCCCACACGTTGGAAGTCTATGGCCGCTTTTCGTTCGACTATCCCTACCCGGTCGCGATCAGCGTGAACGGCCCGGTTTACGGGATGGAATACCCGATGATTTGTTTCAATGGGCCGCGCCCCGAGAAGGATGGAACCTACAGCAAGTCAACGAAATACGGATTGATTTCGGTCGTGATTCACGAGGTCGGACACAATTTTTTTCCGATGATCGTCAATAGCGACGAACGTCAGTGGACATGGATGGACGAAGGCCTCAACACGTTCCTGCAATACCTGGCCGAACAGGAATGGGAAGAGGATTATCCGTCGCGTCGCGGGGATCCCGAAAAGATCGTTCCTTACATGCGTGGCGGTAACCAGCGTCCGATCATGACCGGCAGCGGCGAGATCCTGCAGTTTGGTTCCAACGCCTATGCGAAACCGGCAACGGCGCTGAATATTCTCCGCGAGACCATTCTCGGTCGCGAAGTATTTGACTTTGCCTTTGCCGAGTACGCGCGGCGTTGGAAATTCAAACGACCCACCCCGTCGGATTTCTTTCGCACCATGGAAGATGCCTCGGGCGTCGACCTCGATTGGTTTTGGAGAGGGTGGTTCTACAGCACCGATCACGTCGACATCGCGATCGAGAATGTCAAGCTGTTTCAAATCGACAGCGGCGATCCCGACGATGACGCCGAGCGGAAACGCAAGGAACGCGATGCCCGAGAACCAACGCTCAGCAAACAACGCAACGCGGAATTGCCGAAGCGAATCGATTGGCAACCGGGCCTGAAAGACTTTTACAACAGCCCGGCGTACGACGAACTCACTGTTGAGGAATCGGCTCGCAAATCCTTCCAGAAATTTCTGGAAAGCCTGGAGGACGACGAGCGGGCGATGCTCAGCCGAACGACGAACTTCTACGTCGTTCGCTTCAGTAACGTCGGCGGTTTGGTGATGCCGGTTATCGTACGTATCCACTACGGCGACGATTCCAGCGAACTGGTCCACATTCCAGCCGAGATCTGGCGCGGAAACAGCCAACACGTCGATAAGCTGTTCCTCTCGGACAAGGAGATTGTTCGTCTGCAACTCGACCCACGCCGCGAAACGGCAGATACCGAGGAGTCCAACAATCATTGGCCGCCCAAGTTGGTGCCGAGCCGGTTCAAGCTGTTCAAGGATAAGAAACCAAAGAATCCGATGCAGAAGGCCAACGGAGAGGAAAAAGAGAAACCGGAAGACAAGGACGATGACGAGGACGAAGATGCTCCGGATAAGAAATCGTAGGTTCAGCCTCCAAAACATGCACAGGATCTGCTGATGTTCGCATTCTTGATGACCGCTGCCGCTCTATTGCACCCCGTGCACGAGACGCTCTCGGAGATCGAGTGGAATGAGCAGACCAAGGTGCTCGAAGTCGCCGTGCGGCTGGACGCCTTGGACGAACAATGGCTGCGCAAACAGCACGGACGTGAAGACGATATCTCGTCGTGGGCGGTCGGCTATTTGCGCCGCAACTTTCGCGTCGATGCAATTGATTCGCCAACACGCCGCGAGCGTAGCCGGTACCGCTGGGTCGGCCGCGACGAGGAGGGCTCGCACGTCTGGTGGTACTTCGAAATCGAGCCGGAGAATCAAAAGATGCCGGTTTGGATCGAGCAGCGGATGATGTTTGAACGCGAGGAAGGGTTTACGAATCGAATTCTGATCCTTGGCCAAGTGCCACGCCGCTCGTTGACCCTTACAATCGGCCGGCCGAAAGCCCGACTGGATCAAGCTCAAGATGACGCACCCTCCGCCCCGCCGCCTGATCGCCGAAGTCATCTCGATCGGCGATGAAATGACAAGTGGCGCCAGACTTGATACCAACGCACAGTGGTTGAGCCGGCGCTTGGGAGAACTCGGTATCACCGTCGAGTTCCACAGCACGGTCGGTGACACCCTCGCGCACAACATTGACGTCTATCGCGCCGCCGCCGCCCGCGCCGACGTGGTGGTCAGCACCGGTGGGCTCGGACCGACACGAGACGATTTGACTCGTGAAGCGCTGGCCGCGCTCGTCGGATGCGAGTTGGAGTTCCGCGAGTCAGCGATGAAGCACATTGAATCGCTTTTCGCACGCCGCAAACGTGAAATGCCGCAGCGTAATCGCGTCCAGGCGATGTTTCCCTCCGGCAGCGATGAGATCTTCAACCCGCAGGGGACGGCGCCTGGGATTGACATGTCGGTCGGTCGTGCCGAGCGGCCACCGAGCCGAATTTACGCGCTGCCCGGCGTTCCAGCCGAAATGAAGCGAATGTTTGACGACACCGTCGCGCCGCGAATTCTCGCACAATCGGGCGGAGCGACTCGCATTCGTCACCTGGTGATGAAGTTCTTTGGTACGGGTGAAAGTGACATGGAGCAGCGTCTCGGTGAGATGATCTCGCGCCAGCGACAGCCTCGTGTCGGGATCACGGTCAGCGCCGCAACGATTTCGCTGAGGATCACCGCGACCGGCGAAACGGATGAAGCCTGTGACGCGATGATTCAACGGACACGAGCTGAGATTCTCGAGCTTGTGCCGGAACTTTACTTTGGGGATGGAGAGGATTTTGAGCAGTACCACGCAATCGATGCGTTGCTTCGCGAGCGTGACGAATCGATGGTCGTGGTCGAACTCGGTCGGGCCGCGCCGCTGGGCGACTGGTTTGCTTCACTTGGCGATTCACCCGCTTATCGTGGCGGTCTCTCGTTTTCGGATGTGGAAGATTTCCAAAAGATGTTTGCGGCAACCGCAGAAGACGATGCATTCGCCGCGGCTTTGGATCGATTCGACGCCGACTGGATTCTGATGGTCGACGGTTATCCGGCACTCGAGAAAACGGCTACCGCTCCGCAGGGGGCGTCGGAGTTTCGACTGGTTGTTGCAGGTCGCGAACCGCGAATCTATTCGACAAAGGTTTCGATGGGTGGGCACCCCGAGATCCTGCATCCGCGAATCGCCAAGGCGGGCATGGCATGGTTGAGAAAGATCCTGGCATCCACGTAGCACGCCACTGAGCATGCCGACGCCCGTTCAGTCGAATTCGAGGATTACGGGCATGAAAGGCACATGCCGAATCGCGGCACCGCCGTTGTAGAACTCGATACCGCGAAGCCGATATCCTTCGATCCGGCGGTGCGTGTGACCGAACACAATACGACTGACCCCTTCGGTCGCCTTCTCGGGCTGGGAGTTCATCCAATGCAGCAACCGAATGCAGGTGGCGCGGCGGCGATGGGCTGCGAGCGCAGCCGCCTTATGCACCCGCGCCGCGATCGCGACATCGTAAAAGTTGCTGGCAATTTGCGAAGCAACCGGCTTGTCCTGCCAACGGCCGCGATATTCCGCGAATTTATCGGCGCATCCTTTGCCTTCGATCACGTCGCCATGCAACAGCAGTGTGTCGTGGACGCGAACACAATCGAGCCCACATTGGAACCTTGACCGTTCGTCGGACCATTTCACCAGTTCTCGTGCGAAAGCCGCGTGGGCGTCATGGTTGCCATCGAGATACACGAATTCGGTATCAGGAAACGCTTCGTACCATTCTTCGAGCCACTCGAGCGCGCGGCCGACCGATTTGGATTCGCTTCCAACCCGGCTCCATCGGAAGTCGAACAGATCGCCACCCCACACACATAGGTCACAGTTCTCGATCGAATGCTCGATCAAATCCTGATGTTCGGAGACGTTGCAGCGGTTACTGAAGAGGTGCAGGTCCGAAATGAAGCTCAGCCGCTGGACTGATTGTTCGCGTGTCCATGATTCAATCAATTCAATACCTATTTTCGGTTTGGGTTTTTCTCCCAGCCCTCACTCATCTCTTCGGGATAGACGCGTCTTCCGTCACGGACGGCGTGGCTGCGCGGCCGGTCATCCCACTGTTTCGCGTCACCTTCCTTGATCACCTCCTTAACGTCGTCAACCGAGATGTCATGAAGAGCGGCGAATCGCATCAGTTCACGATCGAACGTTTTTTGAAGCATGTCCTCGAGACTTTGACGCGGCCTTGTCCCTTGGGGCAGGATCAGCGGCTTTTCGACGGTGGTACGTGCAACCTTGCGGTAGTCGTCGTACAGCCGCTTACGAGCCTCTTCGGGCAAATTAACAACGCGATACTCTTCGGGGATCGCTGGCTTGATTGTATCTTCGACTTGCGCCTCCGCCGTTGAAGATTTAGGGTCGGGCTTGCCGCCGAGAAGAAAAACGAACAATCCGATCATCATCATCAACAACATCACGCCACCGACCAGGCCAGCAAACATGGCGACGGTGACTTCGCTCTTGCCTTCGGGCTCGGTTTTTTCACCCGCTTCCGCCTGGGCCGCCTGTTTCTTCGGAACGACCGGGTTGTTGACATTCCAAACGGTTCCACAGCCCGGGCATTTCACATTGGCCATGGCGGCGGGCGCGTTAGCGGCTGCACCACAGGCGGGGCACGTTACGCGTCGGATCGACATCGGTAAAACCTTCTCGGCGAATCGGCATGCATTGCGGTTATTTCTTACCTTCTAACTCCGCGAGTTCCCGCTCGTACAGAGCGCGAATCTCATCAAGGTCTTCCTCCACCGGCGGCATTTTTGGATCCATTTCCTCCAACGTATCACGGACGATTCCGGCGACGGCGGCGTCACGGTACCACTTGTGATCGGCGGGAATTACGAACCAGGGTGCGTCTTTGGAGTTGCATTTTGTGATCGCGTCCTCGTACGCCTCGCGATAGGCATTCCATTTGTCCCGGGCGGCATAATCGCCTGTATTCAGTTTCCAATGTTTTTCGGGATTGTCCAATCGTTTTTTGAAGCGTTCAAGCTGCTCTTCAAGGCTGATGTGCAGATAGAACTTGAGAATGCGGGTGCCGGCACAGGCCAGGTTTTCCTCGAAATGATTGATAATCTCGAAGCGACGGTCCCAGACCTTCTTGGGCACGAGGTCCTCCACGCGGACGATCAAAACGTCCTCGTAGTGGGATCGGTTGAACACCGACACGTGGCCTTTGCCGGGCGTGCATTTGTGGATACGCCACAGAAAATCGTGGGCGAGTTCTTCCTTGGTGGGAACCTTGAATGGGTAAGTCCGACAACCCTGTGGGTTCATCCGGCCGAGTACCTTTCGGATCAGCCCGTCCTTGCCGGCGGCGTCGGGTGCCTGCAGGACCACCAACAGTGATTGCTTCTGCTCGACGAACAATCGGTACTGGAGGTCGCGAATTTGGTCGTTCGTCTCGGCAGTGAATTCGCGGGCCGCGTCCTTCCCCTCGAACGGTCCGGTCTGTTGCGACTTGATCTTGCTCAATCGAACATTGCTGCCCGGTTCGATGACGTGCTCGCGTCCAAAGTTCATGTTGCGTCCCCCAAGCCGTGAATCTGAGAAGTGAATGTGGACGGCCCCTAACATACTCGTCGCGGGCTGGCCGCGCTAGAATCCGCGCGCGGCATTATGATACACCAGCGATGGTGGTGGGGGCTGAATACTTGCGGGTGGGAGATCGAGTGCGCGTATTGGTGACTGGATGCGGAGGTTTTCTTGGCAGCGAGATTGTGCGTCAGCTGCTCGATCGCGGCGAAGAAGTCGTTGGTGTATCGCGGCGCGCCTATCCCGAACTTGTTGATTACGGGATGTTGCATCGCAGGGGTGACCTGCGTGAGGAGTCGTTCACGCGAACGTCGGTGGCGGACGTCGACGCCGTCATCCACACCGCGGCAGTCGCCGGCGTGTGGGGTCCGTGGGATCATTTCCATTCGATCAACAAGATCGCCACCGATCACGTGATAACGGCGTGCCGCGCCAACTCGGTTGGGCATCTCGTCTTTTCCAGCAGTCCCAGCGTGACCTTCAACGGCCAACACCAGCGCGGTGTCGACGAGAGGGAGCCTTACGCGACTCGTTGGTTGTGTCATTATCCGCACACCAAGGCGCTCGCGGAAAAGGCAGTCTTGGCGGCCAACGTCACGGGAGAGTTGAACACCGTGGCACTTCGGCCCCATTTGATCTGGGGCGAGAATGATCCCCATATCCTTCCGCGGATGCTGGAGCGCGCTCGCAGCGGGCAATTGCGGATCGTTGGTGACGGCACCAACCGGGTCGACACCGTCCATGTCATCAACGCAGCGGCCGCCCACGTGGACGCGTTGGATGCGCTGAGTCGCGATCCATCCGCCGCAGCCGGTCGGGCATACTTCATCACCCAGGACGAACCGGTGAATTGTTGGGACTGGATCCGCGAGATCTGCGAAATCGGCGGCGTCGAGCCTCCGGAAAAGCGAATCTCTTTTCGTGCCGCCTACGCGCTCGGGGCCGGGCTCGAGCTGGCCTACCGTGTCACCGGTCGACGGAGCGAGCCACCGATGACCCGGTTTGTCGCCGCACAGCTTGCCCGAGACCACTATTTTGACATCTCTGGGGCGAAGGACAGTTTGGGATACCGCATCCGCGTCTCGATGCTCGAAGGGCTCGATCGGCTCCGAAATGCATGGAAATCACGTGATTCCAGCGAGCCGATGCCGCGACCTTGAATCGCCGGTCGTTGTCCCGATTGCGTCGAATTGTTAGTCTTTTGCGTGGGTTGGGCCGTGTCACGACACTCCTTCCCAACCCCGTTTCTCTGCCCCGACCGATTGGTGTGGGTCTCCGTATGCCAGTACGACTGTTAGAACCGTGATTGCTCCCAATCGTGCCTCGCAATTGCCCGACGACCAACGCATCGTGATCACCGGGATCGGGTTGACGGCTCCCAACGGAAACGACTGGGAAAGTTTTCGACAATCGTTGTTGGAAAAGCGAAGTGGCGTGAAGCCATACGAGATTCGCTATTTCGGCGAGACGTTGGCCGGAGTGTGCGACTTCGAGACAACGCGCTACCAGAAGAAAAAAGAGGTTCGACGTGGCACGCGTGCCGGCAGCGTCGGCGTGTATGCCGCGAACGAGGCAGTCAAGCATTCCGGAATTGACTGGGATAATACGGACAAGTCACGCGTCGGCATCTACATTGGCGTGACTGAACACGGGAATGTCGAAACGGAGAACGAGATTTACGTGATCAAGGGTTTCGACTACGACACGAGTTGTTGGTCACATCACCACAATCCTCGCACTGTCGCGAACAACCCGGCCGGCGAAATCGCGTTGAATATGGGGATCACGGGGCCCCACTACACGATTGGGGCGGCCTGCGCGGCGGGCAACGCGGGAATCATCCAAGGTGCCCAAATGTTGCGTTTGGATGAGTGCGACGTTGCGATCGCGGGCGGCACCAGCGAAAGTATCCACACCTTTGGTATCTTCGCCAGTTTCAACAGCCAGAACGCGCTGGCGACGCACGACGATCCGGCACAGGCATCACGTCCATTTGATGTCGATCGCAATGGGATCGTGGTTGCCGAGGGAGGTTGCCTGTACGTGTTGGAACGGTTGAGTGATGCCAAGGCCCGGGGTGCGGAAATTTACGGCGAATTGGTTGGATACGCGATGAATACCGATGCCACCGATTTCGTGCTGCCCAATCCGCAGCGCCAAGCCGAATGCATTCAGATGGCGTTGCGACGGGCCGGACTCGAGCCCGACCAGATCGACATTGTCAGCACGCACGCGACCGGAACGAGCAGTGGTGACACCCAGGAGTGCGCCGCCTTGAGAACCGTTTTCGGTAACTGCCAAAGCACACGAATCAACAACACCAAAAGTTACATCGGGCACGCAATGGGCGCGGCCGGTGCGCTGGAACTGGCTGGAAACCTTTCGTCGTTTCGCGACCACGTCGTCCATCCCACGATCAACGTCGACCAACTCGATCCCGAGTGCGATTTGCCCGGATTGGTCCTGAACGAAGTTCAGGAATCAAAACGCGTCGACTATGTTTTGAACAATTCATTTGGAATGCTAGGTATCAACTCGGTCGTGATCATCGGTCGCGTTTAGTTTGTGAGCCAAACCGAAACACACATCAGAAATCATCCGGAGCTGCAATATCCATGTCGCCTGCTGAAATACGTGAAGAAATTCTGGACATCCTCGAGGACATCTCGCCGGACGAGGATCTCGATAATCTGGACGATGAAATTGCGTTTCGAGATCAATTGGAATTGGACAGCATGGACTTCCTCGACATCGTGATGGAGTTGCGCAAGCGTCATCGCGTTCAAATCCCTGAAGAGGAATATGGAAATCTCGCCAGCATGAGTTCCACGGTGGCTTACCTGGAGCCCAAAATGAAGGACATCGTGAAGTCCTGAGGGCAGCGCAAAAGGACGTGATCGGTCGATGACTCTACCGACTTATTTTCCAGTCGGGGTGCGTTTTTTTGTTTTGCGCCGAGAAGTGATTAGGCTGGGGAAGAGTGAAGCGACCCGTCCGGCGCAATTCTCCCCGCCCCCCCTTTTTTTAAGCTCACCCAGATATGAACACGCGCGCTCTCCTGATTGCCTGCGCTCTCTTGTCGCTCAGTTTTTCTGGTGCCCGAGACACCAATGCCGCTTCGCCGAGTGGTTCGTGGCGTGGCAGTTGGTCGAGCGAGACGACCGGGCATCGGGGTCCACTCAAAGCCCGAGTTCGCGAGACCGGCAATGGGAATTACCGGGCCGTTTTCGTGGGCAGATTCGCCGGCGTCGTCCCATTCATTTACCCGGCCTCGCTGACACGCGTGCCAGGGACCTGCAACTGCTATCGATCGAGCCAGAGATTGCCGCTGATGGGCACCTACCAGATGACGGCGTCCATCACGGGAAATCGGTTTTACGCGACCTTTTCAAGTCGAAAAGACCGCGGCGTCTTTGACTTAAAACGCTGAAGACCTGCGACCAATGCCGATGCCTCGGCGATCGGAGCCGGTTGGACGCGGAAACCGCGTATAATCCGTGCATTGGAACCGCCGCAGCATGTGCGCGGCAACTTACCCCAAACCGTGCCGGGCGGTGTGGATGAGGCCAAACGCAGACACAACGATTGAGTGGGCAACTCAAATCGCGATGATTGTCCATCGATTCGAGGCAGCACTGTGCGCCGGGGAAACGCTCGACAGTTTGGACGTTTGGGTCCAGCAGGTACCGGAATCGGTTCAGGATGAGCTTCGCGCCGCGCTGGAAAAATGTCGATGCGATACCCCGCCGGAATCGGTGGAAACGCGCGTCTTCGCTTCCGATGCGGTGATCGGATGTGGTACCACGGACGAGAGTTTGTTTTCGACCGATGATTTGTTTCACGACAGGGCGGTCGAGGGATGCAGTACCTTTCATGGATTATCCAAAGCCGCGGTCAGGTCGCTGCAGCAGGAACTTGAACCCAAGTCGTTCTCCACCGGTACGAAGCTTCTGTGCCAGGGAGAACCGGCGCGAGGACTCTACCTGATCCTCAGTGGTTCGGTCGACATCATGGATACGACCACGGGCGAACGTATCGATTGCGATGGTGCCGGCTCGGTGCTGGGCGAGATGTCCCTGTTGACAGGCCAACCCTGCTCGGCCGAGGTCATCGCGACAAAGGACGTTGACGCCTTGGTATTGTCGATCGAGGGTTACCGTGAACTCAAGGCGGAACATCCTGAAGTAGAGATTGCGCTGAGCCAATTGGTCAGCGATCGTCTCGGCGGTCGCCAGCACGATGCACTTTGCGGCAAAACGATTGGCGACTACCAAATGGTTCGTTGCATCAGCCGGGGGGGAATGGGTGTCGTTTACGAGGCGCAGAAAATCGGCAGCGGCGAGAGGGTAGCACTGAAAATGCTTCGGCATCGATTCATTTACGACGACCAGATGCAAAGCCGATTTGACCAGGAGGCACAGCTGCTCGAGGGCTTGTTGCATCCCAACATCGTCGCATTCCACGATCATTTCCTGGCCTACCGTACGCGATTTCTGGTTCTTGAGCTGTGCGATGGCGCGGACCTTTACCGTTTGCTGAGAATTCGAGGCCCGATGGACGAGTCGACAGTTCGCGCTATCCTGGGTCAAATTGCCCAAGGCCTACTGTACGCCCACAACTCGGGTGTGATTCACCGTGATTTGAAACCGGGTAATGTGCTGGTGGACCGCTGCGGTACGGTCAAATTGACCGACTTCGGATTGAGCAAGTTGATCGAAGCCGAAGTGCCCGACGGCAAAGCGGTGGGGACTCCTTCGTATATGCCGCCCGAACAATTCCGCACCGAGAGTGTTGGAATCGAGTCGGACTGGTATGCTCTTGGCTGCCTCGTTTATGAAATGTTGACGGGATCCATACTTTTCGCAGGAAGCAACTGGATGGAAATGTTTGAGCTCAAACGTCAGTGTCAACCGTCGGACGATTGGCCTGCGGTGAACGCCAGCGACGAATTGCGGGACCTTCTGTATCACGCCCTGCAGCCGAAGGTCGAGGATCGCAAGCTGGATCTCGAATCGATCAGCCGCTGGGCCGAGGATGTCGAGGGTCTGTTTGACGCTCATTCGGGCCGCCCGTAACGAGCACGGGCAAATCGACGGATGATTGGTTTTCCGCGGCTGAGGCCGCAACGTTCCTCTTGATTCAGCATGCCATGGCATCCTCGCAATTGATCGATTGCACGTTCCTGTTCCGATTTGAGGTCGCGATTCGCAAGCACGCCTGCACCTGGACCGACAAGGGGTTGAAATTACCGACCCGCTGCCGTCTGCCTTCCTTCGGAGCACTGGCCGACCGCGAGGTTTTTGCCGATGTCCGGATGGCTTGGAGCACCGAAGGAATCGGTGTGCACGTGTTGGTTAACGGAAAACGCCAATTGCCGTGGTGTCGCGATTCGCGGCTCGACGAAAGTGACGGATTTCACCTGTGGATCGACACCCGATGCAGTCCGGGGATTCACCGGGCCACCCAGTATTGCCACCGTTTTCTTTGGATGCCCGCTGGTGGCGGGCCGAAACGTGACGCTCCCGTCGTGGCGTTGGTGCCGATCAATCGCGCGAGGAGCCATCCCCGGAGTGTCCCGGCGGGTAAATTGAGAATCGCGGCGTTTCCGCGGCATGATGGTTATGAGCTTTCGGGATGGATCCCGGCCGCCGCTTTGACCGGTTTTGACCCTGGCGAACAACCTCGAATTGGGATGTTTTATTGCGTGGTCGACCGCGAACTCGGATGGCAAACTTTGGCCCTTGGACCCGAATACCCGGTGATGGACGACCCGAGCCTTTGGGGTGAGGCTGTACTGGACCAGGCCTGAAGGGGTGCCTGAATCGGGGTTTCTGCTTAAAAACCGCGTTTAGTTCCTTAGTGGCAGTTACGTTTCTCTGTTTCATTTATAGAATTTCGGTAAGTTTCGGATTCGTAAGGATCGATACAATCCCTAAACTCCCACCCAATCACGCGCATTGAGGCGTCGGCCGACGCCTCCGATAAATGGCCTCCCAAAACACTTCAAAAGACATTCAGTCTGTCTCCGGTATCACCGTTCGACTTGCCGGCGACTCGGGTGACGGGATGCAGCTGCTGGGCACGCAGTTGACCAACACCAGTGCCCTGGCCGGCAACGACGTTGCCACCTTTCCGGACTTTCCGGCCGAGATTCGGGCACCGCGCGGAACTCGGGCAGGCGTGTCCGGGTTTCAGGTGCAATTTGCCAGCGAGGAAATTTTCACGCCGGGCGACACGCTTGACGCGCTGGTTGTGATGAATCCGGCGGCGATGGTCACCAACCTCGATGACTTGCGAAAAGGCGGAATCCTGATCGCCAACGACGATGGGTTCAACGACAAGGAATTCAAACTCGCCAAGGTCGAATCGAACCCGTTGGATGCGGACGTGATCGAAGAGACGTACCGTGTTGTCCGCGTCGAGATGACGAAATTGACGCGAGAAGCAGTTGCCGAATATGGATTGAGCACCAAGATCGCCGACCGCTGCAAGAACTTCTTTGCAATGGGGCTGGTGTATTGGCTGTTCGGTCGTTCGCTCGAACCAACGCTGCGGTTCATCAACGACAAGTTCGGCAAGAAACCCGAAGTTGCCCAGGCGAACGAGGCGGCACTTCGCGCCGGATGGGCCTATGGTGAAACGACCGAAGCCTTCGGCGAAAGTTACCAGGTCGAGGCTGCGGAGTTGGATCCGGGTACGTACCGCAACATCATGGGGAACCAGGCGCTGGCATGGGGATTGATCGCGGCTTCGAAATTAAGTGGAAAAGATCTGTTTTACGGGACCTACCCGATTACCCCGGCAAGCGACATCTTGCATGAGCTGACCAAGTACAAGCATTTTGGTGTGAGAACGTTCCAGGCCGAGGATGAGATCGCAGCCGTGTGTGCGACGATCGGCGCCGCGTTCGGTGGCACGATGGGCGTCACGGCCAGCAGCGGTCCCGGGATCGCGCTCAAGGCCGAAGGGATGGGCCTCGGGATGATTCTCGAGTTGCCGCTGATCGTCATCAACGTACAACGCGGCGGACCGAGTACCGGTCTTCCGACAAAAACGGAACAAAGTGATTTGCTTCAGGGGATGTTCGGCCGCAACGGCGAATCGCCATTGCCCATCTTGGCGCCCCGCTCCCCGGCTGATTGCTTTGACGTAGCAATCGAAGCCTGGCGGATCGCGACCCAGTGCATGGTGCCGGTCATGATTCTGTCCGACGGGTACATCGCCAATGGTAGTGAGCCGTGGCGAATTCCTGATATGGCGAGTCTCGCCCCGATTCGAATTGAGCATCCCGACGGCGTCGATACCGACGAGCCTTTCATGCCCTACGCGCGCGACGAGTACCTGGCGCGACCTTGGGCGATCCCCGGAACGCCCGGTCTGATGCACCGTGTCGGAGGCCTGGAGAAAGAAGACGTGACCGGCAACGTCAGCTACGATCCCGCCAATCACCAACACATGACCGACACGCGGGAAGCGAAAGTCAGTCGAATCGCCGAGCGGATTCCGCCCCAGGACGTTTTCGGCGAAGAATCCGGCGACGTGTTGGTGGTTTCGTGGGGAGGCACCTACGGCGCCTGTCACACGGCTGTCCAGCGCTGTCGAAGCTCCGGATTCAGCGTCAGCCATGCGCATGTGCGGTACATGAATCCGCTGCCGGCGAATCTGGGTGACCTGTTGCGTTCTTACCGGACCGTTCTGGTTCCCGAATTGAATACCGGTCAATTGCGGATGTTGCTTCGCGCGGCGTACCTGGTTGACTGTATCGGGGTCAACAAGGTCCAGGGGAAACCGTTCACGGTGACCGAGTTGGTCGAAGCAATCGAGGCACATGCTCCCGCCCGCCGAGAGTCGAAACCGGTCCGGGCGAAGAGTAGAGCTGGATAGAAGCCATAAGGGCACCGGCGGCACGGCCGCGCTGGAAACGGCCGCACTGGAAACGGCCGCACTGGAAATTGATCACTGCCAATCTGAAACGACAACCTGACCATGTCTACGTTACCCGTTCTGAAACCTGCTGATTTCGCCTCGGACCAGGATGTTCGATGGTGCCCGGGTTGCGGCGATTACTCGATCCTGGCCCAAATGAAAAAGGTGCTGCCGGATCTTGGCGTCCCGCGCGAAAAGATTGTGTTTGTCAGCGGGATCGGCTGCAGCAGCCGATTTCCCTACTACATGAACACCTATGGGATGCACAGCATTCACGGTCGGGCCCCGGCGTTCGCAACCGGACTCAAATCGACGCGTCCTGATCTGATGGTGTGGGTGATCACCGGCGATGGAGATGCGTTGTCGATCGGAGGAAACCACTTCATCCATGCGCTGCGACGAAATCTCGATATCAACATCATCCTGTTCAACAACCGCATCTACGGATTGACCAAGGGCCAATACAGCCCAACGAGCACTGAGGGCCAGGTTACCAAAAGTACACCGATGGGTTCGATTGACCATCCGGTCAGCCCGCTGTCGATCGCTTTGGCCGCGGAAGCGACGTTCGTAGCCCGAAGTATCGACGCCCACGTCAAACATCTCGGCGAGACGCTCAAGCGTGCCGCGGCGCACAAGGGGGCATCGCTCGTCGAGGTCTACCAGAATTGCAACGTGTTCAATGATGGTGCGATGGCCTACGCTCAGGAAAAGAAACAACGCGACGAAAATGTCGTTGAGCTTGAGCACGGCAAACCGCTCGTATTTGCCGGTGGTAAAAAAGGAATTCGCTTGGTCGGCACGCACTTGGAGGTCGTCAGCACGGACGATGTGCCGGCCGACGATCTGCTGATTCATGATGAAAAGGACCCGAATCCGTCGATTCATATGATGTTGTCGCGGATGACGTATCCTTCGATGCCCGAGCCGATTGGCGTACTCCGAGCTGTTGAGGGCGTTTCGATCTATGACGAACAGATCAACGCCCAGGTCGAACACGCAAAAAAGACCAGAGGCGACGGCGACCTCGACGTCCTGTTCCACTCCGGAGACACGTGGGACGTCAATTGACGTTGGCCACGATCTTTTCCAGGCCGTGCGATCTCTACGCCTACGGCAATGTTTCTGAGTCCGCTCTTGCGATCGGTTGTGTCGTCGGGTCGCGGACTTGAACCTGCATTGCAGCCCGGCTGAAACTCATCAACAATGACGCGATGTCAGCCATCGTTGAAGAGATCATCACGCCTGTGAAATCGATTCACACTCTTTAACACGCCTGAGTCCTGAGCGATTTTCCGTCACACCAAACTGTCAACTGTCCCCTGAGGTCCTCATGCCCCGCGACAAAACCTACGCCGACGCTTCGCAAGCGATCGGTGACACGCCGATGATTCAAATCAATCGCCTTGGCCCCGAAGGTGGAGCGACGATCTTTGCCAAGTGCGAATTCTTTCAACCGCTCAACAGCGTCAAGGACCGTATCGGCGTCGCGATGATCGAAGCCGGCGAGCGAGACGGAAACATCAACAAGGATACGCATATCATCGAACCGACCAGCGGCAATACGGGCATCGCGCTGGCATTTGTTTGTGCTGCCAAGGGTTACAAATTGACATTGACGATGCCCGAGTCGATGTCTGTCGAACGCCGGGCGCTGTTGCGCGCGATGGGGGCAAACCTTGTCTTGACGCCTGCCGGTGAAGGCATGAAAGGTGCCATCAATCGCGCGGCCGAGTTGGTTGAAACCACCGACAATTCGTTCATGCCTCAGCAGTTCGAGAACCCCGCCAATCCGGCCATTCACGAAGCGACGACAGGGCCTGAGATTTGGGCAGACAGCGGACAGAATATCGACGCCATCGTCGCCGGGGTGGGTACAGGCGGGACGATTACCGGTGTCGCCCGGTTCATCAAGAAACACAATCCGGATTTCAAGGCGATTGCCGTGGAACCGAAACATTCGCCGGTCATCAGCGGCGGTGATCCCGGCAAGCACCGCATCCAGGGAATCGGAGCTGGATTTGTCCCCAAAAACCTCGACACATCGATCGTCGACGACGTTGTCCAGGTCGACGACGAGGACGCGTTCGAATGGGGCCGGAAGCTTGCCAAAGAAGAAGGGATCGTAGCCGGTATCAGCAGCGGTGCGAACCTTTGGGCTGCCGCCCAGGTCGCCGCTCGGCCAGACATGAAGGGCAAACGGATCGTTACGATCATGTGCAGCCTTGGCGAACGATATCTCAGCACGCCACTCTTCGGCGACCTCGGCCTCTAGACAATCTTGGTGAATTCCACAGTCCGGCGTGGTGGTGCGCCCCGCGCCGGCGTGACAGGAAGCTTGCGTGGAATTGATTTTCGAATTGCTGCTGCAGTTGGTTGGCGAAGTGCTCGTTCAAGCCTTGTTCGAGTTTGGCTTTCGCTCGCTTCTGGAACCGTTTCGCAAAGAGCAGAAGTTCCACAAGGGTCTCGTTCTCTTCGCCTATTTCATGCTCGGACTGGTCGGCGGGGCACTCAGCCTGCTGCTCATGCCCAGGCACCTGATCGATAACCCGATCGTTCAGTACGCGAATCTCGCGATCACTCCCATCCTGCTGGGGTTGGCATTTGAGTGGACCGGAAAATATCGTGAGGCGAAGGGTAAGCAGAGGATGATGCTCGATCGGTTTTCTTACGGGTTCGTTTTTGCACTCACGATGGGATTGGTCCGACTTGTGTTCGCTCAATAGATAACATTCGATGGATATGTGTGGCAAACAACAAGACTGTCCTTTTTGTGGCGAATGACGGCCCGGGGAAGCAACAACCTGTCCTGAGAACTGGTTCATCAAATGGGATTCACTCTACTATCGTGGACGGTTGTCGTGCTGGTGCTTTGCGCTGCTGGGGTCCTGATCACCGGCCTCTATGCCTGGAAGCGGGCAAGTCTCGGAATGGGTCTCTTTACGCTTTTATTCGCTTGGCACGCTGCGACTGCGCTGATGGCGTATTCTTTCAAGGCGGCCTACATCGAATCGTTTCAACGCGAGCAAATCGGTCCGAGCCAATGGACGGCCCCGGTAATTGAGTTGGATACGGGAATCCTGGTCACACTCAGCATGGTGCTGTTGGGATGCTGGCTCGTCGGTCGGCGGTTACCGATGCCGCGATCCGAAAACGGTGGCGAAACCGCAGCTTGAGCGAAGTGGCGTCATGCCGCCATCTTGTAGATTTCGACTGGTGCCATGGTGCGTTTAGCCTTACTCGCAATCATTTGGCCACGTCGAGCCAGCACCGCGGCTTCAAATCCGGAAAACGCCAGCAGCAGGTAGGCGAACAGTTCCGCGAATTCTTCCACCAAGGCCTTTGCAGTCCCAACAGCCTCGGCATCGCCGACGGTCGTCCACATGTTCGGCCGATCGAGGATTTGGCACACGAAACACAAATACACACCGGCGATTGCGAACAACGTTGCAGCGGGGTGTCGCATCAGCCACATCGTGTCGGCCATGAATTGACGTCGCTCGGCATAAATCACCGAGAAACAAAGCACTCCCAGCGGCAGACCTACGACCCACTTGTACGCGTCGTCGAACAGCAAGGCCTCGAAAACCGCATCCGATTCACGCGCGGCGGCATAGGTTACCACTGACGCGCAGACAATCAGTCCGGCGCGGCCAATCATTGTCCATCGCGCGGCACAGAAAAGACCCACTGCGCCGATCACCGCCAACACGACCTGTGCCATCTCGACGGGCCCGTTTTCTTTGCCAATCGCGTCGGCACCTCGAGTTCCAACCGCCCAATAGACCCATTCAAACAGGGCAAAGGTGATCACAGCGTAGATCCCGACCCGAAACGGGTAGGAGCGGATGATTTCCGAAAAGGTAGGCGTGGTGGGAGTGTTGTTCATCCTGCGTTCTCTCTGGGCAAGTGACCACGAATCGTATAGCCAAAAGCGTCGATTCGAGGAAATACCAGAACTCCGACCGCGGCGAGGGCGAACGCAAAAAAATGAATGCTGCCCACTCAGGCGCTCTTTCGCATTTCGCCGCACAGACTCTGATAGAACCGGTTTCGCTGAACCAGGTCCGCATGCCGCCCGTCGTCCGCAATTCGTCCTCCTTCGATCACGACGACGCGATCGGCCATCGCCAAGCTGGTGCCGCGGTGGGTAATCATGACGCCGGTCCGATTCACGAGGAATTTCTCGAGCGCCTGATGAATCAACCGTTCGCTCTCCAAGTCGATCTGGCTCGTCGCTTCGTCAAGGATCAGTATGTCGGGCTGTCGCAAGAAGGCGCGGGCGAGTGCAATCCGCTGCATTTGCCCGCCGGACAGCCGCATTCCGCCAGCTCCGAGAATCGTTTGGTAGCCATCGGGTGTTTTTCGACGAATGAATTCGTCCGCAAACGCGAGCTTGGCTGCACGAACGACCGCGTGGGCATCGGCGCCGGGCGATCCGTAACGAATGTTGTTCTCGATCGTGTCGTCGAACAACACAGTCCGCTGGGTTACCAAGGCGATCCGCCGACGCAAGTCTCGCATCCGTAATTCGGGCACTGGCACGTCATCAAGGCAGACACTACCCGATTGCGGGTCGTCAAATCGGCACAACAAGCTAACCAGCGTGCTTTTGCCACTGCCGTTGGGTCCTACGACCGCGATCGTTTCGCCGTGCTGGATTGTCAAGTCGATACCGCGCAGAACGATCGGTCCCGAGGGATATTGGTAAGCAACGTTTTTGAATGTGATCTTTTTGTGCGGGCGCGGCGTCGAACGTGGGTTCTCAATGTCGCGCACGCGCACCGGCTGGTCGATGACCTGGTAAACGCGCGTCGTTGCCGCAATCCCTCGCTGCAGTCCGCTCCAAACATCCGTCAGCTTTCTCGCCGGATCGGACGCGCCAATCAGAAATCCAAAGAACATCAGAACCTGGCCGACATTCAACGGTTGCGGACTCATTTGGATGCCGAGCAAGTGAGTTTTCTGGTTGACGACCAGGTACCCGCCCGCCAGGATCGCCAGGCCAACGGTTGTCATTCCCAACATCTCGCTGCTGCTGCGGGCCAGCGTGTTATAAAACGCCATCTTCATCGACTTGCGATAAAACGCGGTTGTTCCCTGATTGAACTTGGCCCGCTCAAACGCCTGGGTGTTAAACGCCTTGACGACGCGAATGCCGGCGAAGGCATCGTTCAACATCCCGTATAGCTGGCTCATCTCTTCCATGGCCCGGCGGCTGGCACGACGGATCGCACGGCTCAGGTGATGCATCACCAACGCGACCAACGGCGTCACGATCATGACGAGCAACAGGAGTCGCCAACACACAAACATCGCCCCGCCCAGGCAGACAAGCATTTTCAACGGTTCACGTAGCAGACGTCCGAACAGTACAGTGATTCCTGTCGAGACGTGCGTGATGTCATTGGTCAAACGCGCCGTCAATTCCGCGGATCCATTTTCGCCGAACGAGTCCAAGTCCAGGTGGAGTGCCTTGCGGAAAAAAATAGACCTCAGTTCCACCGAAGTTTTCTCTGCGACGTACTGGACCAGCATCAAGTTGGCCATCAGAGCGACCAGCTTGATCGCGGTTCCGGCTATCAACGCGCCGACGATCACCAGCAGTGTCGCGTAGGCACCTTCAGGTGCATATTTGGTAATCGAAGGTTGCATTCGAGTGACGTAGTAGACCGAATCAGCAACGACCTTGCGCTCGACTTCGGCCGACTCGATCTTCAATCGGATATCGTCCGCAGTTTGGCCCGTGGATTCGGCCAACTGGCTGCTGAGCTCACAGATCTTGTCATCCAGTTCGATCAGCCGCAGGTCGGCTTCGTCAATCTTGCGAGCCGCATAGTCGGGCAGACTGTCGCCCTTGAAAACGACTTCCACCAACGGATAGAGCGTGCCAATGTTCGCGCCCCAAAGAACGGCAACGATCAGCGAACTCAAAAGGATTCCGGCCAGCGACCAACGCTTGCGGGCAGCCAATCTCAATACGCGACCGAAATCCGTCATCAGTTTTCGTCATCCTTGACGAGTCTGGGGGCTTCTCTCGCCGGGACTACCGAATCGCCGTCAAATCGACATGCCATCCCGGGCACGTCTTGTAGCGAAATGCCGAAAGCCAAACCAGCCTGATCCAATGCTAGCAAGCGGCGGACGCCGATTCACTTTTGCTTGAGCTGCTTGCGATTCAACCAGTACTCAGGCCACTCAATTCGCGACGACTCATACCGCGGCCATTCCCATGACGGCCATTCGACGGGATCGAACCGGATCTCGTCGAAGATTGATGACATTTCCTTCTTCAGTGCCTCGAATACCGCTTTCTCTACATTCACCAGGTTCGTCGATTCGCCGATGTCATCCTGCAGGTTGTAAAGTTCAAAACCGATCAGCTCGGCGGACTTGATCTGGGCCATCTCCTGCTCGGTCAGATCAGCACCACGGTCGGGGCCCGCTTGGGTCAGCCCGGCAACCAATTTCCATTTTCCCTCACGAACAGCGACCTTCACGCTGCTTTTGGCGCGATTGAATTGCCAATACAAAGGTTTAGACCGCTGAATCGGCTTCTGCTGGAAAACGGGAACAATGCTCGTTCCATCAAGCACGGTCTCCTTGGGCAAATCGATGCCGGCAATCTCGCAGAGCGTTGGCAAAAGATCGACGCCGCTGATCGGGGTGTCATTGGTCGTACCGGGCTGGATGTGCCCGGGCCATTGAATAATTCCCGGGACGCGAATGCCACCTTCGTAAATTGCACCCTTCTTGTCGCGCAGCGGGCCGGCTGAGCCATGCGGGTGCATCGGTGTGATTGCGGGACCGTTATCACTGGTAAAGAACACCAGCGTATTCATTCGCACATCGAGGCTGTCCAGCGCAGCGAGAATCCTTCCAAAGCCATCATCCAACTGTGTGACATTTCCGTGATGCGCGGCAAAGCTTGGATCGTCGGATGAGTACCGCTGCGTGAATTCCGGTGCCGAGGCGATCGGCTCATGCGGTTCATGAAAACAGGCAAAGAGGAAAAAGGGTTTTTCCGTATCGCGTCCGTCGGTCAACCACTTGGCCGCTTCGGACGCTACGAGCTGGGCGGAATACCCCTCGAGAGGCCCTACTTCGTTTCCGTTTCGCACGAAGTTTTCTGGGTTCCGATGGTTCGGCAGCGCATTGTTTTGCGTCGAGAACCAGTGATTGAATCCGTGATCGGATGGTTGCGGTTGGTTTGGCTTGTTGAAATCACCATTGAGGTGCCATTTTCCGACATGGCAGGTGTCGTATCCAGCGTTGCGCAACAATGTTGCAATCGTCGTTTCCTCTTGGCGAACGTGCATCGGAGAAAACATCGGGATCCAGTTGTAGATCCCGATTCGAAACGGGGTTCGCCCGGTCATCAGTCCGGCACGCGCGGGCGAACAATTCGGGTGTGCGGAATAGCAACTTGTCAGCCGAATCCCATCAGCAGCGAAACGGTCAATGTTGGGACTCTGGATTGTCGCGTGGCCATAGCACCGAAGGTCCCCGTAACCCAGGTCATCGGCAAGCACGATGACAATATTCGGAGGGGCATCGGGGGTCTGCGCGTCGGGGGTCTGCGCGACAGCGAGAATCGTAAAAGTTAAAAGAAGCGCGGCACAGTAACCCGTCCGAAACATAGCGTCGTGACTCCGCCGATGGAAAAGGAGCACTCGATGATACCCGAACCGTCAGGTGTCGGTTCGGCCGCGCCAGGCAATTTTTCGCCCGGCGATACGAATCGCGAGCGCCATCCATTGCAGAGAAACGAAAACCAGCGTCGCGGGGCTGTGGAAAAGAACCCCGCTGACGGATTGTCGAAAATGCACAGCGGCGAGCGCACGTGGTAGATGTCCCAGTATGACGCCGACCAAAGAAACAATTGCAGCCACGTGGTGCCCTGTACTGATTGCCAACGCGAATGTGACAACAGGCATCACGCTGCCGCCGATCAATACCACCGAGAAAAAAGTGATCAAGCGAGGATTCGCGATTCCCTCGACGGCGTTCTTCAGAACGCCCCGAATGACTTCCGATGCATTGTGGTACATGCGGCATCGAGCCAGCTCTGTTCCGTCGACAACATCCGTCATCAATCCGGCGTGACGGTAGATGCGTGGAAGTTTTACACCGTCATGCCTCGAATCATGGATTCGCGCGTGGGTACCTGCTCGTTCATAATCGTCCCGACGAGTCATGAATAATTGCCCGCAGCCGGCGGCGTAGGCGGGATGTGTGCTCGAACGCATTCGAGCCATCGGCAAGAAACCGAGCAGAATGAAATGCATCAGCGGAATGATCCACTTTTCCAACCACGTGCCTGTTTCCTGCCGCGGAAACGCACTCAACAGCGCAAGATCGTGTTCGTCCTGGTAAGCGACCAGCCGGACCAGAGCCATGGGTTCCAGGCGGACATCGGCGTCGACAAAAAGCAATCGTTCGTGTGACGCTGCTCCGGCGAGTTGTTTGCATGCGTGCTGTTTGCCGTTCCATTCGGCCGGCAGGGGTTTCCCGGCGACGTATCGGACACGGATGTCGGAATCGGCATACCGCCGGACGACATCAGCGGTCGCATCTTGCGAATCGTCGTCAAGAACGACCACTTCGACGCTGACGCCGTTGCTTGAGAGCGCCGCTTCGATACTCCTGCCGATCGAAAGTTCTTCGTCGCGAGCTGGGATCAGCACGGAAACGGGTGTCCCGGCGCCCTCGCAGTCGGGTATCGCCTGATCGAATTTAAATAGCGGTAGATTCGCCATGAAAACTGCAGCCGGCAGCAACGCGAATAATACTCCGGCGATGGACAGGGCCAGAATCATTCGAACTGGTCTCCGTGCTGGGCGCGAAACGATTTCCCACTTACAGCCGACTTGATTCGCCGCATCGTATCGTAAACGAGACCCGCACCCGGGCTTCCCTTCATCAGGTTGTGAAATGGCCCAGACGAACGTGCGATCGCAAGGACCGCGAGGTCTCTCTGGCACTGCCGCAGACGGGTCGTGAGCAGATCGTTCCATTGAGTCTTGTTCAGTTCACTCTGCCGGTGAATCTCAATCGGGTTTCCAAGTTGGATCAAGCAGACGGGAAGCCGTTCGTCCCAGAAGACATATTCCAATGCGACCGGCATAACGTTTCCGAATTCAATTCGCGCGCAAAGGTGCGCCAGGCCGGGCATCAGGGTGGCCGAATGGTCGCGGGCATCGGAGAAACGACCCTCGGGCGTCATCCAGATTGAGGCTGCGCCGCCTTTGTCAACGATTTCGTTGCAGCGGCTTAGAAACGATGACGCGCCACTTGCGGAATCCAGTTGTACGCCAAAGAACCCGAGTTTTTCAAAGACGCGGTATTGCTTCAAGGCTTCGGCATCGATCGGCGCGTAAAACTGTCGATTCGGAAAGACCGTTCGATTGAAAAAGTGCGCGATCAGTGGATCCCACCAAGAGGGATGGTTCCCGTAAACAATCAGTGGAGCCTCTGGATCGGGTACGCACTGGACAAGCGATCGCCGTTCGACCGCGATCGCGTCGAAGTGGCGCTTCAGATAGGGACGCAGAAAGCGATGGAATCCACTTTGGAACCAATCCGCAGTCCTGGGCAGGTTCGATTCAGCCATTCGTTCCGCTCTTACGCGATGTGCCCCGCAGGCAGGAAAGGCCAGGCTCCTGTCGGGATTCGACCTCCGGTAAAGTCGCTGTGCCTTCCGCGCGGAGCATTTCAGCGGGATTCCAACAGTCCGTCGCGCTGTAGCAGCCCGAGCATCTTATTGACGACCTCAGGGTGACTCGCAGCGACGTCGCGTTGTTCGCCGACGTCGGTGCTCAAGTCGTACAGGCGCCACTCGTCGTCCGGCGGCTCTTTCGCGCGAGGTTTATTCTGACGATACTGGACCAACTTCCATGTTCCCATCCGAACACCGATTGAAGTGGTACCTTCCTGGCTTGCCCAGTAAAGGTACTCGTGCCTGGATTGTTGATCCGGCTTGCCCAAGAGTGTCGGCAGATAGGAGATCCCGTCGATTCCCATCCTCTGCGACGCGTCGTAGGGATGCGGTGGCGCTACGCCCGCCAATTCGCACGCGGTTGGCAAAAAGTCCCAGAAGGCGGACGGATGATCGGTTACGGTGCCCGGTTCGATCTTGCCGGGCCATCGCGCGATCATCGGGACGCGAATTCCGCCGTCGTGCATCGAGCGTTTGTAACCGTTCAACGGCCCGTTGGAGTCGAAGAACTCGTGGTCGTGCCCACCTTCGTTGTGCGGTCCATTGTCCGAGGTAAAAAAAATCACGGTCTGCTGGTCAAGTGATAGATCTTTCAGCAAGGCGACGAGCCGTCCAACATCCCGGTCCATGCGCGAAATCATGGCTGCGAAACCTTTTTCCGGATTGGGCCAATCCTGTTCGGAATATTGTCCGTAGTCAGGAACCTCCATTCCGTCGCCGCTGACGCGACCGCCTTCGTTATTCGCGTGCGGGATCGTCCAATGAATATGCAGGAGAAACGGTTGGTGTTTGTGGTCGCGCACGAATTGCAGAGCGGCGTCGGTCATCACGTCGTGGGAATAAGTCACCTTCTTCGATGCGACTCGGCCGCGTCCGTCGGGAAAATCCCCGATAACGTTGCCCGGCAATCTGACTTGCGACTGATTCTCCCAAAGAAAAGTCGGATAAAAGTTGTGGGCATTGCTTTGATTCAAATAACCCATCCAGTAATCGAAGCCGTTGTTATTCGGGTGCCCCGGATTGTTGACTTCGCTGGCGTCCTGGACGTGACCAAGTGCCCACTTGCCCACGCCGCCGGTTGCGTACCCCGCATCTTTCAGCAAGCGAGCGACCGTCGTTTCGCTGCCGGACAAGCTTCGCGAGCGGTTGCCCGTCAGCCCAGTGTGGCCGACGTGTTGCCCTGTCCAAAGCACCAATCGTGACGGGCGGCAGACGGTGTGCCCGGCATAGTGATCAGTGAACCTCAGCCCTTCGGACGCCAGTTTGTCCAGGTTCGGTGTTTTTATGACCTCCTGGCCGTAGCATCCCAGGTCACCGTAACCGAGATCATCGGTCATGATGTAGATAATGTTGGGGCGGTCGTTATCGGCCGCGCAAAGTTCAGAGCCAACCATAACTGCTGCCGCGAACAGCAAACATCTGGGGCAGTACAACAGAAAAGTTAGGAATCGTCGCATGTCGATCTCGTGTGAAGCGTGTCAGCTTGCACGATCATAATCGATTCGCGACGGCCGCGGAGCGACCTCGAAGAGGACCGAATTCAGACGGTCAGCGGAGTTCCCAGCGCAGGATGCCAGCTGCTGGTTTGCATCAGGTCGGGCGTGATCCGCATCTGCGGGACGCTTGGATCACAAACCGGCCTCACGACTCGTTGATTCGTCGACTCGAGCTCGATTCGGTTTCCGCTCGAATCAATCAGCACTGGTGCGGCGAACCCGCTTCGCGGACGACGAATCACTCGGGCCACTTCCCCGGAATCGAGTTCCACCATGCTCCCCAGCGGATACAGAGTTTCGATGTTCAGGAATGCGCGCACAACCTTTGGATCAAAGATTCCCCGTGCCGCCTGGTGAAGCATCAATCCAAGTGCATCATGCGGGACGATCGCCTGGCGATGGCTGGTAGCCGAGGTGAGTCTCAGATAGGTATCGACGACATTCAGGATTCTCGCGTAGACGTGAATTCGCGGGCCCTTCACCCCGCGAGGATAACCCGATCCATCAAATTGCTCGTGCACCTGTTGGATCGCCAATTGGACGCTGTACGAAACTTCCATCGCATCAGCAACGACCTGCAAGGAAACGAATGGATGTTTGCGATATTCCCAGCGTTCGGCCTCGGTCATCAATTCGACCGGCTGTAGAAACCTTTCGTCCATCGCGTAAAGGCCGATGTCATGGAGCAGTGCGGTCATACCGACTTCGAGAGTCTGTTGACCGTCGAGACCCAATTCGATGGCGACCGCCATGCCCAGCACCGCCATTTTTACGGAGCGTTCACTCGGTTCGGAAGACCTTGACAGGTTCGTAATGACGCCGACTGTCAAGTCGTGGTCATCGACCATCGACCGGGCGTAGCTATTTGACAGATTGCTCAACATTCCAATGGAGCGAATCTTCTCTTCGGTGATGAGCGTTTTCAGTTCGTCGAAGTGGTTTTTGGCGGCTGAGATGCTGTTCTTGAGCTCTTCGGCTCGCTCCTCATTGAGCCCCTCGTCGTGCCTGTCAACAAGCATCTCCTTGACCGGCCTGGATTCCTCCCACTGGTCGTCCTTCTTGCGGTCCTTCTTGCTGAGTAGTTTTTTCTTTGCATTTCGCAAAGCCGCGAGGTCACGAGGATCGATCTCGACGACGTCAATTTCGCGGTCGCGCAGACCATTGATCAACTGGTGCGTGATCGATGTGTTGGACCCGAGCAGAAGAACACCGTTGTCATCTTCAATCGGATGACTGCACGTCACGCCGACGCGCAGCTCGTCAATCGATATGGATACGGTTGCCTGCCCCATGGTTACTTTCGCGAGGACGCTGAGTAAGAAACACAGTCCTAGGCTCAAGCCTAGGGCGAAAAATGAGCACTGCCAAACAAACTTGGGCGCAATATTCGCCCCGATCATGCTGTTAGGTGCCTCCGCGGTTCGCCCCCGGTTACGGTTGTGTCGATATTGAGTATTCTCGGAGTTAGATCCACCGGTTTGCCGGTGTCCTAATTCGTTTCGTGTTGGGTCAACTATGGAGAAATCGGATTTTGTGATCATCGGAGGCGGAATCATTGGACTGGCTACCGCAATGAAGCTGGGCCAGAAGTACTCCGATCGGTCCGTCACCCTCGTCGAGGCGGAGCCGCGCGTCAGCGAGCATCAAAGCGGGCACAACTCCGGAGTTCTGCATTCGGGAATCTATTACCGACCTGGCTCACGCAAGGCAGTCACTTGCCGGACCGGCAAGGCCGCCATGGAGCGATTCTGTGACGAACACTCCGTCGCGTGGGATCGATGCGGGAAGGTCGTCGTTGCGACAACCGACGAAGAGTTGCCGCGGCTTGACCGAATCGCGGAGAGGGCAACCGAAAACGGAGTCGACTTCGAGCGGATTCACAGTGACCAGCTTCGAGAGCTGGAACCGGCGGCTGCAGGTTTGGCGGCATTGCACGTGCCGGAAACCGGGATCGTGAATTTTCGCAACGTTTGCGAGAAGATGGCCGACGTGATTTGCGCGCAAGGCGGCTCGATTCAATTGGAATTCCAGGTCACGCGGATTCAATCGCAAGCCGGTTCGATCAATGTGACAAGTCAAAATGGAACGACAATCGAGGCAGATCGCTTGATCAATTGTGCAGGACTGCACAGCGATCGCGTATGCCGAATGGCCGGTGGCGAACCCGAAATCCGGATCGTTCCATTTCGTGGCGAGTATTACGAGCTGAGATCCGATAGCGCGTCACTTTGCCGGAATCTGATTTACCCGGTGCCCGATCCCTCATTCCCCTTTCTGGGTGTCCATTTCACACGGATGATCGACGGTGGTGTGGAATGTGGACCGAACGCCGTGTTGGCGCTGTCGCGAACGGGTTACCGATGGAGCGAGATCAGCCCGGGAGATCTGTTCGACACAATTGGCTTCAAAGGATTTCGGTCGCTGGCTGCAAAACACTGGAGGATGGGTCTTGGCGAGATCCATCGTTCGTTGAGCAAGTCGGCGTTCGTCAAAGCACTTCAAAAACTGATTCCCCGGATTCGCGAATCGGATCTGGTTCCCGGCCGGGCGGGAGTTCGTGCCCAAGCCGTTGCGCCGGACGGCAACCTCGTAGACGACTTTCTTATCGAGAAAACCGACCGCGCGGTCCACGTGCTCAACGCCCCGTCGCCGGCGGCGACGGCTTCGCTTGCGATTGCCGACGCGATTATTGCGGAACTCGAATCGTAGGCGGATTGAAATGATGCGATTTCTCGCAGGTTAACCGATGTGCAACGCAGCGCGAGCCAGTTGCAGCCAGCTGGTACCGACCGAATCCACGTTCATGTCGTAATCCTTTGTCGGAATGTATGCACGTTGCGCGTCCACAACGCGAATTGGAATCGTGCTTTTGTGGACGAGCTGTTCGATTTGACGGCGGTTGGTGTAATGCAACACAATGAACCTCGCGTCGGATGTAATTGCCGCAATCTGCCATGCCGCGGCGTCAAGCCGTAACTCGGCCAGTTCAAGCATTCTCTTCGCGGGCGTGGGCAATGGTCCAAACCGGTCGTTCAATTCATCGCGGACGTCGTCGATGTCAGAGGGTGAATTGATCTTCGCCATCCGTCGGTAAAGATCGATCTTATGCCGGAGATCCGGCACGTAATCTTCCGGCAAATAAGCTTCCACCGGCAGATCGATGTCGACATCGGCCGAAAGTTTCGGAGGAAGATTCTGGACCTGTCGCACTGCATCCTCGAGCAACTGGCAATACATTTCATAGCCGACCGCGGCAATGTGCCCGCTCTGTTGACTTCCGAGAAGATTTCCGGCGCCGCGAATTTCCAGGTCACGCATGGAGATCGCAAAACCGGCGCCCATCTGGCTGAATTCTTCAATCGCCCGCAACCGTTTGGTCGCTTCCGGAGACAGATGTTTGTGTTGGGCAACAATCAAGTAGCAGTGTGCCTGGTGTTTGTAGCGTCCGACCCGTCCACGCAGTTGGTGCAGATCACTCAAACCGTAACGGTCGGCGTCATCGATGAAGATTGTGTTCGCGTTCGGAATATCGAGTCCGCTTTCGACAATCGTGGTGGCCAATAGCAGATCGAATCGATGCTCGATGAAATCGACCATCACCCGCTCCAAGTCGCCTTCGTCCATTTGCCCGTGACCGATCTGGACCCGAGCTTCCGGGACGATTCTTTTCAACTTGTCGGCAACCGTGTGCATATCGCCGATTCGATTGTGCACAAAAAAGATCTGGCCGCCGCGATTCAACTCGCGAATCACAGCGCGGCGAATCAGGTTATCGTCCCAACGCACCACATTCGTTTCCACCGAGCGCCTTTCGGCTGGCGGCGTTTCGAGATTGCTGATGTCGCGAACGCCGACCAATGCCATGTGCAGCGTACGTGGAATGGGTGTCGCCGAAAGCGTCATCACGTCGACGTTGCTGTGCAAGGTTTTAAGACGTTCCTTGACCGCCACGCCAAAGCGTTGTTCTTCGTCGACGACTACCAGCCCAAGGTTGCCGAAATCAACATCCTTGCTGGCCAGCCGATGCGTTCCGACGACGATATCAACCTTTCCACGGCGCAGGTCTTTGACGGTTTCACGCTGCTCGGCCGGTTTGCAGAAACGACTCAGCTTTGCAATTTCCACCGGGAACTCGGCCATCCGTGTCCGGAAGTTGTGATAGTGTTGTTCCGCCAACACGGTGGTGGGGACAAGCACGGCGACCTGGTATCCGCTGACGACCGCCTTGAATGCGGCTCGCATCGCCACTTCGGTCTTGCCAAAGCCGACGTCGCCGCAGATCAGTCGGTCCATCGGTTTGGGGGAAACCATGTCATCCTTGACCGCCACGATCGCTTTGTCCTGATCGGGAGTTTCGACGTAGGGGAAGCTGGCGTCGAATTGTCGCTGCCACGGGTTGTCGGCATCAAACACGATCCCGCGACGGGCGGTCCGGGACGCCTGCATTTCGAGCAGCTCGACGGCCATATCGGTCACCGCCGACTCAGCCGCCTTCTTCTGGCGGGCCCAGCTCTGGCCACCGATTTTCGCAAGTCTCGGCCTTGTCTTTGTCCCGCCAACGTACCGTTGAATCAGTCCGATCCGAGAGGCGGGCACATAGATCTTGGTGCCACCATCAAACTCGAGCGTCAGATGCTCGATGTGCTGGCCGTTCTTTTCAATATGCTTCAGGCCGCGATACAACCCGATCCCGTGAGAAAGATGGACGACAAGGTCACCCGGCGCGAGCTGCATCAAGCTGCTGATCGGTTTACCGCGAGCCCGCGACCGCCCGCGGCGAACCGGGCTGCGATGGAACAATTCCGCGCCCGTGAGCACCAGGACCTCGGCGTCGATCAGGCGGAACCCGCCGCTGACTTCAGCCACCACCAGATGCAATCTTCCCTCACGCGCCGCAGCGGTGTCAGCCAACAGCTCCGTCAGCCGCTGCCCGTCGGCTGGGGTATCGCCGACGAGAATGACTTCATGTCCGGCTGCGACGGAGTCAATCCTTGACTTTGTTTCGTCAAGCGACAATGCGAACGCATCCGCCGTGCTGGTGTGCAAATCGATAACTTCATCGCGATCGCCTTGCGCCAGAGTCGCTGCTGTCACCATCGGGTAGTCCGAAAGAGACTTCATCAAGTCGTCGAAGCTGATCAAATGCGCGTCGTCTGACGTTCGCTTGATCAGATTCTCTGCTGCAAGCTTCGATTCCTGCGGGTCGACCAGCACCACAACGGTGTCATCGGGCAGATAATCCGTGATGGGTCCCAGCGAACTTTCGCGCGGTGCCCGACCGGAATCGGGTTGTGCCGGAGCGTAGGGATCGTCAAGCCGATCGTCGGTGACGCCAACCGCGGCGATTTCGACGTGCTCGAGTGACTCGATGCTCCGCTGCGAGCCGGGGTCGAACCGCCGTATCGATTCGATCTCGTCGCCGAACCATTCAATTCGAACCGGTCTTGGCTGGTCAGCCGAGTAGATGTCGAGCAACCCACCGCGCGCGGCGAACTCGCCCGGCAATTCCACAGCCGTGGTCGCTGAAAAGCCGGCTTCGGCAAGCCAACGTCGAATTTCTTCCGGATCAACTTCGTCGCCCACCGACATTTTGCGGGTCGACGACTCGAGTTTCTCAGGTGTGGGTACCAATTGCATTGCGCCGCCGATGAACGCGGTCACCAACAGCGGCTTGGGCGATTCGAAATCCCGCTGCATCAGTTGCTGCAGCACCTGAAGCCGTTCCGCGTAGTCTTCGTCACGAATCGACGAAGCCGAGAATTCCCCCGCCGAGAGTGGCAGGGCGACTGCATCGGTCAGCCCGAATGCGATGGCATCGCCAGCGACCGTATCGGCATCGGCCGCCTGTGGCAGCAGCATCAAGATATGCGGAGATTTTCGCGCCACCGCGGCGGCCAGCACGGCGCGAACGCCGCCCCAAACACCTGAAAACGCTAGCCGCTCGCTTGGCTTATGTTTGGCAACGCGCGCGCTGACCCCCGCGGTCTCGTCCAGCAGACGAGGCACGTCAACGAGTTTGCTCACGGTCGTTGCGGCTGTGGTTGCCAAAAGGAAGTGGTTCCGCAGTCCAATCGGTCAATGCAAAACGTATCCGCTGGAGCACCGCAGGGGAACCGCAATGTGGATTTCCGGTGTTCCGGTCCGACGCGCCTCGTCGTCGCAATGAAGTGGCTGGTTGTTGGAATTATCGCGGGTCAATAAACTCAGGCAACACGAATCTTGCAAAGCGAAAAGAGTCTCCCATGAGCATTGGTATCGGAATCATCGGTTGTGGCATGATCGCCAATTTCCACGCCCGCGCGATCGGCGACGTCGACGGGGCGCGTTTGGTTGGCTGTGCCGATCGGATGCCGGAATTCGCGGCGAAGTTTGCCGAGAAAAACGATTGCCGCGCTTTCGACTCGCTCGAAGCGATGTTGGCCGATCCCGAAATCGACGCCGTCACCGTCTGTTCGCCAAGTGGTGCCCATCTCGAGCCGGCCCTTGCCGCCGCGGCGGCGGGCAAGCATATCGTGGTCGAGAAACCTCTGGAAATCACAACCCAACGGTGCGACCAAATCATCGAGGCTTGCGAGAAGGCGGGCGTTAGGTTGGCGGTCACTTTTCAAAGCAGGTTCCACGAATCGAGCCGGTTGATGAAACAGGCGATCGAGCAAGGTCGCTTCGGGACCGTCACGATGGGCGACGCCTACGTGAAGTGGTATCGAAGCCAGGAGTACTATGACAGCGGTGCGTGGCGAGGAACTTGGGCCCTCGACGGCGGCGGTGCGCTGATGAACCAGGCGATTCACTCGGTCGACCTGCTCGTTTGGTTGATGGGGCCGGTCGCTGAGATCAGTGCAATGACAGCAACCATGACGCACGAGCGAATCGAAGTGGAAGACGTTGCCGTGGCGAACCTGAAGTTTGCCTCCGGCGCACTGGGAGTTATCGAGGCGACGACGACTTCCTATCCCGGGGCACTGAAGCGAATTGAGATCAGCGGAAGCCACGGCAGCGCCGTGCTCGAGGAAGAGGATCTCAAGGATTGGCAATTCGCCGAAGAAACTTCGGAAGACGACGACATCCGAAAGCGAATGGCAGGGAGAACCGAATCGGGCGGCGGGGCAGCGGACCCGTCCGCGATTGACCATCACGGACACGCGATGGTGTTTCAAGATTTCGTCGCGGCGATCAACGAAAATCGATCACCCACCGTCGATGGGCCCGAGGGGCGACGCAGCGTCGAAGTGATCCGGGCGATCTATGAAAGCGCCGAAAAAGGCAAACGCGTCAAACTTTGATTCTTCACCGCCGAGATGAAGTTTCACTTGGAGAAAGTGGGCGAGGTTTTGCAGCAGGTCGGGGCTGCCCTTTCAAGTCGGTAAATATTCGGCTTGCCTCGGTTTCCAATTCCTGCGCGCTGCACAGATCGAACTTGTACGATTGGTCGTTGTATTCTCTTTTCGAGATCAATCCGGTGTCGCGGAGCACTGTATGAAATCCTTCGGTGCATCCCGAAACGATGACATCGTTTTGCAAAGCCTGCTCGACGATCCGGATGACCTGTCGCTGTGCCTTCGGATTCTTGTGGCTCAGTTCGTGATTATCGCCACCGAGAATAAAAATCGAGTCAAATGCGGTCGCATCGACATCGCTGAGATTTAGATTCGGGTACGTGTCTCGCAATTCCATGCTGGCTTCCGCCTGTCCCGTTCCATACTTGGACGATGCGACGACGAGATTCACATCATGATCAGCCAGGACTTGTGCCAAAGCCACGAATTCCTGCTCGCGGAATTGCTTTGATGAGACCAACACCAGCGCGCGGCCCGCGCCGCCGTTGCGAATGGCCTGTGCGGCACCGACGCGCGGGGGCGGGGTCAAGGGGGCGGCGGTTTCTTTCGAATCGGATCCAAGTCGCTCGCCCGGAGGAAGTGCAAAGTAGATCGCCGCGAAAATGACCAATGCAGTGGCCGCGACGCCCGCAACAAAGCGGTGCCTCAAGCCGAGTCGAAACGGCAATCGTTTGTCATCGGCGGGCTTCAAGCGAGACAACTCTCGACTCAGGCTTTGGCTTGATGCCTCCGTACCGACCATTGCAGCGTTGCCTGAGGTCGAATCCAACCATCGACCACTTTCGCTCGCCGCGGTGGGCTGGACGCTCGGGGCGTGTCCCCGCAATACGGCTTCTAAATCCGCGAGCACCTGGTCCATCGTTTGGTAACGATCGGACGGATGCTTTGCCAGCATTTTGTGGATGACGGCATCCAAGTCGGGCGAGACGTCCTCGACGAGCACGCTTAGATCAGGTGCCACTTGTTCGCGATGTGCGATCAATCGTTGCATGACGGTTTCGCCCGAAAACGGCGGGCGGGCGGCGAGCAGAAAGAAGAGCGTACAACCGAGGCCGTATACGTCCGAACGTGCATCGGCATTGCGGCTGTCGAGCGCCTGTTCCGGCGCCATGTAATCAACGGTCCCAATCACGACACCGGTGTTGGTCATCGCTGCCAAAACGGACGCATCGGGATTGTCGGTAATCAGAGTGTCAAATCGAGCCAGTCCGAGGTCGAGAACCTTCACCGAGACCTTGCCTGTGGCGGGATCGACCTTTGAGACAATGTTATGAGGCTTGATGTCGCGGTGGATCACTCCCTTCGCGTGGGCGTATCGGAGAGCGCGCGCGGTTTGGATCCCAATTTCCAGTGCGATTGCCGAACGCAGTTTTCCCTGTTTTCGAACTTGCTTGGCCAGATCTTCCCCGTCCACGTATTCCATCACGAGATAGGGAATCCCCTTTGCCTCATCCGCGTCGTGCGCCACGACAATGTTTGGATGGCTGAGGGCGGCCAGTGCGCGTGCCTCGTTTCGGAATCGGTCGATGACTTCGGGCGATTGGCGGCCTGCGGCGTTGACGACTTTCAAACAAACCGTTCGACCCATCTTCGTATGTCGAGCAACGAACACGCTGCCCATTCCGCCCTGCCCCAACTTGTCAAGAATCGCATAGTTGCCCAGCACCAATCCCTTCCAACGTCCACGCAACAACAACTTCGCCTGGAAGGGAGTTAATTTCTGGTTCTGTATCAGCGCCCGCGCCAGCCGGCCGCTGTCACCGGAGGGATCATTGTCGTCCCAGCTCAAATCGTTGAGGACCTGGCTCAATTCGTCGCCGCCGATCAATCCGCTGCGCCGCAGCCCTTTGACGAAATCGACCGCCGAGATTGATCTTGTTTTCGACTGCGGTTGCCTTTGCGTGTCGTCCGCGGAGACACATTTCTGCGCCGTTTGAATCAAGCTCGACAACCGCTCGTCCTGGGTCGCCTTGGACCTGGATCGCCCATCGGCCGTGAATACGGCGGCCTTGAACACGGGGTCCTTCTGGCGGGCCAGTTCATCGACTTGTAACTGACAGGAAGTGCATCGATCGATGTGCCCAAACAGCCGATCTGCCTCGGCTTCGATCAGGCTGCCGGAAACCAGCTGGGCCAATCGGTCGGGCGTGGGGCAGAGCGTCGGCGTGGCGGTGGTCATGATTGGGAAGAGTGTTCGGCCGGTTTCATCAGAGAACTTCGAAATTGCGGACGTCGCTGGGCACCGGGCGATCCGCCTGAGAGTCGAACGCTCCTGTGTAACGCCTCATTCGACCAAATCCTCCAAAACCAGTCTCAGACGCCGGCGGATACGGTAATTGGCCTGGCGGATCGTCTGTGGTTCAACGCCGAGTTCTTTCGCGACATCGGTGGCGCTGCGTCCCTTCATGGCAACCTGCTCGAACGCCGACCAATTCCTGGGATCAAATTCCTTTTCGATCAGGTCCATCGCCCTCTGCACAATGAAAGCATCCTCACTTGCGGCTTGCTCTTCGCTCTCCTCGGAAAAAGGATCGGCGATCTCAGAAATCCGCAGCTGCGCGTCCGTTCCGCCCGCACCGGTGGCCTGGCGATTTGCCTTGCGATGATGATCAATCGTTTTGGTCCGCACGATCGTTTTCAACCAACATCGAAACGAGGCCACATCGCGTCGCGGCTTGAACGTTCCTAGCTTTCTCGCAACCGCTTGAAACGTTTCCTGAAACACATCGGCTGTGTCGTCGTCGGATAAACCTGCCTGGCGGCACCACCGCTGGACCAGCGGCCCGTAAAGGTGGACAAGCTGGTTCCAGGCTTGCTCGTCCTCCTCGACCGCGCGGCCCAGAAGACTCATCGACGTGGCATCGGAATTCACGGACACATCAAGGCCTCGAATCGATTGGAGAGAAAAGGGGCCCGTTGCACACGAGTATACACGAACCAACGGAGTTGCCCCGTTGTGCGTCTTCCAGGAACCCGCCGGGCTCAGGGCGCCGGCGAATTGCTAGGCACTGTCCCGTAAATGTGAGCCGAACGCGCTAGCGTCGGGCGTCGCGTTGAGAACGGTTCAGTTATGAGGCCCGCGGCTAGCGCCGTCGGCTCACCATCGGCTTTTCTTCATTTACGGGACATTGCCTAGTTTGCCGCGTTGGAGACGGGCGGCAGCAAGAAACAGATGGCTTGTCGATCGTTACGGACGAGCAAGTGCCTTCCCGCGACGGTCGGTATATTCCACGTCTTGGAACTCAGCGCGGGCAATCGAACGCGTTCGCTGTATTTGGTGGGGTCGGCGTCGACCATCGCTACGTCGCCCGATTCTGACTGCGCCACAATCGTATCGGCGACCAACAGAATCTGGCCCTGCCCGAATCGTGAGCTGCGCGGCTGGATCCATCGTCGATCGCCGCTGTCAACGGTCACTGCTTCGAGCGAGCCGTTGCTAATCGCATAGGCGACGTCACCATCGACACAGGCGTGCGTGAATTTGGTCTTTAACACCGACGTGGAATCCCAAACCGCTTCGGCGTGCAATTCGTTGCTGTCGTCTTCGTGGATCTTCACCAACGCACTGCCGCCTCCGTATCCCTTTCCGATCAGGAATTGATTCTCGCCGGCGGGGATGACCATCGCGCAATTCGCGCCGCCGTTGCTTTGCCCCGGCCAATCGAAACTCCACACAGCGGTACCGTCGTTGATCGCATGACCGGTAATTGTTTTTTCATTGACCGAGACGATTTGCCGAACGCCGGCGAGCGTCATCAACGCTGGGGAAGCATAGCTGATCTGGTCTTCGCCCGATGTCCAACGTATCTCGCCCGTTTCCGCGTCCAACGCAATCAGGCTGCGCCCCTGGTTCTTGATGGAATCCGGGCCACCGTAGGGAACGACGCACAAGCCATCGACGATCAGCGGCGAGCCGGCGCGACCCCATGCTATCGCCGTTTCCGATTTGAGCTGGTCCCATCCAGCGAGTTCAAGCAGGTCAACGCTCCAGTGGGTATCGCCGGTTTCCAAATCGAGGCACCAAAGTTTTCCGGTTGCACCTTGCGCGAAAACGCGACCGCCGTGAATCGTCGGCGTGCTCCTGGGTCCAGTGCCGCCTAGTGAATTGAAATGCTCCGCTTCATGGCGTTCGATCCAGATGAGCTCGCCGTCAGCGAGCCGGTAGCACGTTACGCATTCCTGGTCGTCACGCTGTTCGAGCGTCACCGCCCGATCTGATGCGACCGCGAATGACGACCATCCCTGGCCGATTCCCTGGTCCCAGAGGACTTGAACCTCTTCCGCACTATTGGGAATCGAGAACAATCGCTCGTGGATCACGCCCGTTCGTTCGTTCCCTAGAAAACCGAGTGAATCCGCGATAGCGACGGCCGACGGGTCGGAGGAGTCGATGGAATCACGAGACGCTTCGGATACAGATCGCAATTCGGGAGCGTTTCTTGCGAAACGAAATTTGAACTGCGGCCACATCTCGCCGCTGAATCCGTCGAACTGAAATGCACCCACCAACATCACTGCGATGGCGAAGAGAACACCCGGCACAAGCAGGGGTTGGCCGCTCCGCCACGCCCAGAGTTGCAGTGTGATTGCGACCAGAATGAACGCGATCATGCCCGCGAGGACACTGAAGATATTCGCCATCTGGTGATCGGTTGCCGGTGCGGCAGATTGAATCAATCCTACGGCTATCACGCCGAAGGCGGCAGTGACGGTTGCATAAAGAAGGTATTTGGGTCGCCTGTCGCTTTGATACGACGGAGATTCTTCGGGCTCCGAAGCTGGCGGTGCCTTGCCCTCGTCATCCGGCTGAGAATCCACAAGCTTGTTCCTAGGTTCGCGTACCCGCTTCCATACGATGTCGAAGTTCCTTACAGGCGTCCGCAGGATTGCTGCATAGGGAGCAGCTGACGCTCCCGTCCTCGTTTCGACTATTTGCCAGGCCGCCGCAGGAACCGCTGATCGAGCGTCGACCGAACATCACTCCCACCGCCATCGCGAAAAGGACAACAGCGAAGGCGACAAAAGTGATTGCCATCACGGCAAATGGAGCGCCGGCTGCAGCGTCGGCGCGGTCCGGCTGCACCGCACGCTCCTGTGTTGCGTATTGCACCAATGTGCCGGTACCGAGCAATTCGAATTCGCCGTCATTCTTTCGCTGGATCAGCAATGCATGGAGGCCTTCGCGGCGCGCCGCCTCAAGCCCCGCATTGGGCCCAAGCACATTGATCGCTGTCGCCCACGCGTCAGCTTTCATACAGCTATCGCTGACGACCGAGACAGAAGCAAGATCGTGCGTCACGGGCAATCCGGTCCTCGGATCGATTGTGTGCGAGTACCGCGTACCATCTGCCTCAAAAAAATTACGGTAGTCGCCTGAGGTCGCCATCGCTTGATCATCTCCGCCGCCTGTGCTGAGTGAATGAGCGATCATGACCGTATTTCGCGCGGCATCGGGAAGCTGGATTCCGACCTTCCACCACTGTCCCGATTTTGAACCACTGGTTCTGACCTCGCCGCCAATTTCGACGAAGACGTTCGCTGCTCCGTGCTCGCTGAGCACATCGACCACACGATCGGCGCCGTATCCCTTTGCGATGCCTGAGAGATCGACCTGCAATTCTGGATGCGATTTTCGCAGCGCCGGAGGGTCGACTCGAACCGACAACTTTTCGTATCCGACATAGGCTTTGATTTCTTCAAGTCGTTTTGGATCGGGCACCTGCTTGGTTCGCTCGGCAACACCGAAGCTCCATGCATTGACCAGGGGTGCGACGGTGATATCAAAAGCACCATCGGTTTTTGAGGCGACTTCCTGGGCGAATTCGACGACTTCGGCGGTTTCACGACTGACCTCAAACCACTGGGTCGAATCAGAGTCATTGAAGCGACCGATTTCGGACGTTTTGAGGTAGGTCGACATCTGGTCGTTCACGCGGCGGAGCGCCGCATCGACTTCGAAGCGAACGTCGACGTCGAATTCGGGCGGGTCGTGGATCTTGACCACATAAACCGTGCCCATCGTTTCCCCGGAGAATTCCACGGTCCGATCGTCGGCGGTGACCGATGCGGAAGAGATCCAAACGCATGCGATCACGCACAGGGTCGCGACTCGGCTTCTCAGGGCGCAAGAATGTGCCATCGAATCAACCCAGGGTCCGGAAAGAAATCAATCGATCCCGTTGATATGGCATCAGCGGGTCGGTGCTGGCTCAGGACGGGAATCCAGCATGCTGTCAACCTTTAGCTTACCCGCCAAAGTCGTCATATGCGATGTTTTCCGGTTCAACGCCGAGGTCATCGAGCATCTTGAACACAGCCTGATTCATCATCGGCGGACCGCAAATGTAATACTCGATGTCTTCCGGCGCGGGATGTTTTTTGAGGTAGTTGTCCAGAACGACCTGGTGGATGAATCCCACATAGCCGTCCCAATTGTCCTCGGGTTGAGGTTCCGACAACGCGATGTTGAATTGGAAGTTCGGGAACTCTTGTTCGATGCCGCGAAAGTGATCGATGTAAAACAGCTCGCGCAGGCTCCGTCCGCCGTACCAGTACGAAACCTTTCGGCTGGTCTTTTGCCGCTTGAAGAGTTCGAAGATATGGCTGCGCAGCGGCGCCATTCCGGCGCCACCACCGATGTAGACCATTTCGGCCTCGGTATCCTTGATGAAGAATTCGCCGTACGGCCCGCTGATCGTGGCTTCATCGCCCGGCTTCAGGCTGAAGATCCAACTGCTCATCTTTCCCGGGGGGACATCGGGCATGCGTGGCGGCGGGCTGGCGACCCGCACATTGAGCATGATGATTCCCTGTTCGCCGGGGTAGTTCGCCATCGAATAGGCGCGCACGACCGGTTCGTCGACTTTGGAAACGTAACGCCAAACGTCGAACTTGTCCCAGTCCTCGCGGTATTCATCTTCGATGACAAAGTCTTTGTAAGCGACCGTGTGCGGCGGACACTCGATCTGGATGTATCCGCCGGCCTTGAAATCGACCTCTTCGCCCTCGGGCAACTCGAGCACAAATTCTTTGATGAATGTTGCGACGTTGCCGTTGCTCTTGACCTTGCAGACCCATTTCTTGGTGTCGAATGCCTCGGCCGGGACTTCGACGACCATGTCGTTCTTCACCGCGACCTGGCAACTGAGTCGTTCGCCCTCGGCGGCGTCTTTCTTGTTGATATGATCCTTTTCGGTGGCCAGGATTTCACCGCCGCCTTCGTGGATCTTGACCTTGCACTGGGCACACGTTCCACCACCGCCGCACGCACTGCTGACGAAAACACCCGCGTCGGCGAGCGCCCCGAGCAACTTGCCTCCGGCTGGGACCTCGATCTCTTTCTGTTCGTTGATCATGATCTTGACCGGCCCCGAGGCCACCAATTGACTCTTGGCGGCCAGGATGATCAGGACCAACGCGATCACGACGATCGTGAACATCGCGACGCCGAGAAAAATAGTCATCTTTGCAAGCTCGTCAGAAAGTTAGCTCGAAAATGGATCGGTGGACAAACGCTCTCAAAGCTGGATGCCGCCAAACGACATGAAAGCAAGTGCCATCAGACCAACAGTGATGAACGTAATACCTAAACCGCGAAGCGGCGGCGGTACATCACTGTACTTCATCTTTTCGCGGATCCCCGCCAGCGCCGCGATCGCCAATGCCCACCCGACGCCGCACCCGATCCCGTAAACGACCGATTCGGGGAAGTTGTAGCTGCGTTCCTGCATGAACAGCGAACCGCCCAGGATGGCGCAGTTCACCGTGATCAGCGGCAGAAAGATTCCCAACGCGTTGTAGAGTGGTGGGAAGAACTTGTCGAGAAACATCTCCAGGATCTGGACCATCGCCGCAATCACGCCGATGTAGCTGATGAAACTCAGGAACGCCAGGTCGACGGTGGCGAAGTCAATCGTCTCGGTCGAAATGAAGTTATTGGCCCACGACATCGCGCCTTTCTTTAACAGCCCGTAATAGATCAGCTGGTTCGCAGGAATCGTGATTGCCTCAATCACGATCACCGCCAACCCCAGACCGAGCGCCGTCTTGACGTTCTTGCTGATTGCCAGAAACGTGCACATGCCGAGGAAAAAGGCGAGCGCCAGATTCTCGATGAACACCGCGGTAATGAAAATGCTCAGGTAATGTTCCATGATTCTCTCAAGCCTCTTCGATTTGTTCGGGCTTGTAAGCACGGATTGCCCAGATCATCAATCCGATCAAGAAAAAAGCACTCGGCGGCAACAACATCAGGTTGTTGGGGTTGTACCAGCCACCGTTACGATCAAGTTCAAAGATCACGATTCCGAACAGCGATCCGTTGCCGAACAATTCGCGGAAGAACGCCACGAACATCAGCACGAGACCGTAGCCCATCCCATTTCCGATTCCGTCGAGGAAGCTGAGCCAGGTGCCGTTCTTCATCGCAAAACCTTCGGCTCGTCCCATCACGATACAGTTCGTGATGATCAGACCGACGAACACCGATAACTGCTTGCTGATGTCGTAAAGGTAGGCCTTGAGGATCTGGTCGACCACGATCACCAACGACGCGATCACCGTCATTTGGACGATGATTCGGATGCTGCTGGGGATGAATTGGCGAATCGCGCTGACCGCGAGATTGCTGAACGCAGTGACCGCAATTACGGCGATGCTCATCACCAGAGACGTTTCCATCTTGGTCGTCACCGCCAGCGCCGAGCAGATTCCGAGAATCTGTAGCGCGATCGGGTTGTTGTTGATCAGCGGGTCCATCAGGACATCGGTAGGCTTGTTCGACATCGTTATTCTCCTGATGATCGCGTGCGCGGTTCCGCGCCGACTTCGTCCGCGAGCTTATCGAGATAGGTTCCGTAACCATCATCGCTGGCCCAGTAACGAATCAGATTCGTAACGCCTCGCGAGGTAATTGTGGCGCCCGATAATCCGTCGACCGCAAATGGGTTGTCCGACGGAGCAGGGCCTTTGTAGACGAGGGAAGCGGGATCGCCGTCCGCGTCGTAAAGTTTCCGGCCTTCCCACTGCGCCTTCCATCGTGGGTTGTCGACTTCGCCGCCCAGGCCGGGTGTTTCCTTGTGCTGGTAAAAGGTAATGCCCTGGATCGTTTCCAGGTCGCTTTTCACGGCCAGATAGCCGTAGAGCGTGCCCCACAATCCTTTTCCGAAAACCGGCAGGACGACCTGTTGGATTTTGGTCGATCCGGGGCGTTTGACGAAGAAGACTTTCATGATGTTGGGCCGGCGGGGCTCGCCGGGATCATATTCCGGATCGGTGATCTCGACGCTGTTGGCCGTGCTGCTGGTCACCTCGATCAAGTCATAATTATCGATGTCGATGACGTCGGTGTACTGGCCCGTTTCCAGATTGACCAGCTTGGCGCTGATCCACTGGTTGAGTTCCTGGATTTGGGCGGAATCGAGATCGCCCGCCTGCTTGCCGTATTCGCCAATTGCCAGACCAGTCGCATCAAGAATGTTTTTCTGCTGGTCCAGCTTCTCGTTGGCTTCCTGGCGCGGACGCAGCGCTACCGCGGCGGTGCTGACCGCCAACGAGCAGACGACGCAAAGGATCGCGGCCACCAGCAGGGTGAAGCCGAGTGAATCACGTTGTTGCATAGCGAGCCATCCTCCTGCGGACGTTGGCTTGAACCACGAAATAATCGATCAACGGGGCAAATACATTTCCAAACAGGATCGCCAACATGATGCCCTCGGGGAACGCCGGGTTGATGACTCGAATCAAGACCGTCATGAAACCGATCAGCCCTCCGTAAATCCATTTGCCCTTGTCGGTCATCGACGCACTGACCGGGTCGGTCGCCATGAACACCAACCCGAAAGCGAGACCGCCAATCACCATGTGCCAGTAGAACGGAACGCCGAACATCGGGTTGGTTCCCGGATTGACGCCTTGCAGCAGAAGCGATGTGGCGAGTACACCGCCGCCGACGCCCGCCATGATTTTCCATGAGCCGATGCCGGTGGCAATCAGGATTGCGGCCCCGATCAAACACATCAGCGTGCTCGTCTCGCCGATCGAACCCTGGATCGTGCCAAAGAACGCATCCCACCACCGGATCGGTTCGGCTTCGAGCCAGACGTATTCGACAGCCGAGAGGGACGCGATCGCCGGGTTGGCGATCTCGGGGTTGGGTTGAGCGTTGGCCATTTGTCCAAGCGCCGTCGCACCGCTGTAACCGTCCACGGCCGTCCAAACCTTGTCGCCGCTGATTTGACCCGCGTAGGCAAAGTAAAGAAAGGCACGGCTGGTCAGCGCCACGTTCAGGAAGTTACGACCGGTCCCGCCGAACACTTCCTTGGCGACGATCACCCCGAACGATATCCCGAGTGCCACCTGCCACAGCGGAATCGTGGGCGGCAACGTCAACGGGAACAACAATCCGGTTACCAGAAAACCCTCATTGATTTCATGCCCGCGCAGGACGCTGAAGACCAGTTCGATGTGTCCGCCGACAAACATGCAAACGATATAGATCGGCAGAAAATGGATTGCGCCCAGGACAAAGTTGTCCGCGTGACTGCTCGAATCGTTGGTGAAACCCATCGATTGGTGGATGGTGTAGTGCCAATCCCCCTCGTGATCGATGTTGACCGCTTCCATCTTCTCGATCGCCTGGTTGGCCTGGTAGCCGACGTTCCACATACCGAACAGCGCGCATGGAACGAGCGCCATCACGACGGTGATCATCATCCGTTTCAGATCGATTCCGTCGCGCAGGTGCGTGCTGCCCCTGGCGACCTCGCCCGGCGTGTAAAGGAACGTGTCGAGCGCTTCGTACATCGGATACGCCATCTCCAGCGGCCCGCCTTTGGCGAACCAGGGATGGACTTTATCCAGGAAGTCGCGAAGTGGTTTCATCTTTTCATTTCCTGTCATTCGAGCCGCGACGCACTCGGCCGCGGGATCGTTGATCAGCCCTCTCGTTCGATCGTTGCCAGGCTCTCACGCAGCAACGAACCATATTCGTACTTACCCGGACAGACGAACGTACACAGCGCGACGTCCTCCTCCTCGAGTTCCAAAACACCCAGTTGCTGGGCTTCGTCGGTGTCACGGTAAATCAGCGACCGCAATAACTGGGTCGGCAGAATATCCAGCGGCATTACTTTCTCGTAGGTACCCAGCGGCACCATCGCACGCTCGCTGCCGTGAGTGCTCGTCGTGAACGCAAATTTCTTGTTCGGTGTCGCCGAGGATGCAAAAACGCGCGTTAACGAATACTTGTCGACACCCGGTTTCTGCCAACCGAGAAACTCACGTTCGTCACCCTCCTCGAGAATCGAAACCTGGGTGTGGTATCGACCAAGATAATGGTGGGGCGGCAACGCGGTCCGGCCGCAGAGAACAGAGCCGGAGATCGGCCGTATCTTGATGTCGGTGTCGTACTGGTCGGCGATCAAATCGCTGATGCAAACTCCCATTCGTGTTTCAAGCAAACGCGGCTGATTGACGACTGGCCCGGCCAGCGAAATCACGCGGCGCACGTCGAGCGTTCCAGTCTGCAGGAGTGAGCCGATGGCACAAACGTCCTGGTAGCCGATGTACCAAACCGTTTTGGTCGGTCCCACTGGATCGAGAAGGTGAATGGCCGTGCCGACCAGACCCGCCGGATGCGGGCCGTCAAATGATTCGACCTGGACTCCGTCAAGCCCGTCGCCGGGAATCTCTGCGCCCTCTGCCTTGCAAACGTAAACTGATCCGTCGGTTAGTTGCGTCAGTACGCGCAGACCGAGAGTGAATTGTTCCTTACGCGGGCCCATCGCGATCGCCGGGTCGGCCGCCAATGGATTGGTATCGATCGCCTGGACGAAGATCGAATGTGGTACGTTCCCAGGCGCCGGGACTTTTCCGTAAGGACGTGTCCGCAGCGCGGTCCAAAGACCGCTGTCGATCAATTGCCGCGTCACGCCATCGCGTCCAAGAGCCTGCGGGTCGGCGCCCTGGGCGTCGGTGAACTCAACCGGCTCGTCGTCTTCGACGTCGATCACGATCGACTCGAACTTCCGTTTCGCGCCGCGATTGACTTCCGCGACCGTCCCGGTTGCCGGCGACGTATAGAACACGCCCGGGTTTTTCTTGTCCTCGAACAAACGTTGGCCGAGCTGGACGCGGTCCCCCTCGCCAACCAACATCGTCGGCTTCATGCCGATGTAATCGTCACCCAACAAGGCAACGCGCCCAATCTGTTTGGCAACCTCCACGTGTTGCTCAGGGCTGCCAAGAATGGGAAGGTCAAGTCCTTGTCGAATCGTCGTCATCGCTGTCATCATGCTGGCGTCATGCCTACTTTGTGATAAATTTCACAAAGTAGGCTGTGCTTGAAGCCCGCGACAGGGGTAGTCGTGGGCCAAACGTCGAACCAATGAGAACCCGAAATCGTTGGTAAATCGCAACATCCGAGTCGGGCTTTCGGGAGCGCAGAATATGCCACAGCCATCATGAGATGGCAACGGTACTGACGACCTCGCACCAAGATTTCATCCAGGCAGCGAATAAGGCGATCGTTGGATCCGCAAATCGCGGTTACGGGATGATGATTTGGGGTGACGCGGAGAGCGATCTCCGCATCAAATGGAGATCCGATCCACATCGAGGGATCGTTCGTACAAATTGGCGCGTGCCGCCAAGATCAACCTCGCGTCATACCGTGATCCAAGCTCTTTCCCTCGTTTCCCCATTTTTCCATACGAAGAATTCCAAGTCATGAAAAAATCGCTCGCCTCCCTCGCTTCGGTTGTTGTGCTCTGTGCTTACTCGCTCACGTTCGTTGGCTGTTCCAACAGCGGCCAAGTCGATACATCGCCACCGTCGCCGCCAACCAGCCAGGACGATCATGAGCATGACGATCACGATGGCCACGACCACGACGAACACGCCGACCATGACGAGCACGCCGACCATGACCACGCCGACCATGACCATGCCGACCATGACCATCCGGCGCATGGACCCAATGGTGGGCACATGATCAACCTCAGCGGAGGCGCCCATGCCGAGTGGGCTCACGACGACGAGAATGACTTGATCACCGTTTTCGCGGAGAACCCCGATTCGGTGACCGCCGTGGCGATGAAGACGAACATCGAAGGCGATGAAACCGTCTACGATTTCGAGAAGAAAGAAATCGAAGGCAAGACGGTGTTTCAGATCGTCAGTCCTGAGTTGTTGACGGCCGTCAAGATGGGAAAGGCGGTCGATACCAAATTGGTCATCACCACCGAAGAGGGTGAAGCCTCGGCCCAGGTCGAGCATCACGCCCACTAGCTTTGGAGTGGTTGATTCGGGCAGTCGTGCGATAGGAACGTGGCTTGCCACGTGTTCACCACCTGCCCTATGTTCTCAGGCGCCCCAGCGCAACAAATTCTCAGGGGGCCGCGAGCGCCGAGGCGACTCAGCGTTTCCGGCCCAATTTTCTGCAAAGTACACCCTCCGTGCGTCGCGACGACATCCGAAACGTGGTCATCATCGCTCATGTTGACCATGGTAAGACGACCCTCGTCGATTGCTTGCTGCGCCAGAGCGGGCAATTCCGAGCTGCCGAGTTGAAGGGGGAACGGATCCTTGACTCGAACGATCTCGAGCGTGAGAGGGGAATCACGATCCTCTCCAAGAACATCGCGATTCCCTATCGCGGAGTCAAAATCAATTTGATTGACACACCCGGTCACGCCGATTTCGGGGGCGAGGTGGAACGGGTCGTCCAAATGGCAGACGGATGTTTGTTGTTGGTCGACGCGGCGGAAGGACCGATGCCGCAGACTCGATTTGTCCTGGAAAAGGCTTTGCAGGCAGGTGTGCGGCCAATCGTTGTGGTCAACAAAGTGGACCGTCCCGACGGGCGCCCCGCCGAAGCCCTCGACGAAGGACTCGAGTTGCTGGCTGAACTCGGCGGCCACGAGCAACTTGATTCGGCAGCCTACGTTTTCACCAGTGCCAAAGAGGGATATGCGACGAACGATCCGGCCCTTGCGACAACCGACATGCGTCCGCTGTTGGACTTGCTCGTCGATGCCCTGCCGGGACCCGAGGTCGATTCGGATGCCCCGTTACAGATGATGGTGACGACGCTCGATTGGAGCGAGTACGTTGGACGAATCGCGGTCGGTCGAATTCAATCGGGCACGGTCTCGGCCGGACAGACGATCGATTTGCACCAGCGTGATGGGATCAAGAAACAAAAAGTTGCGGGGCTTTTCGTCTTCGACAAGCTAGGCCGCGTTGCTGCTCAAACGGCCACGGCTGGTGACATCGTTGCGATCGAAGGGCTGAGTGGTGTCGAGATCGGCGACACCATCGGAGCCGTGGACGCCAGGAACACGTTGCCTCGATTGACCGTCGACGAACCGACGCTCGAGATGGTCTTCAGCGTGAATTCGTCGCCGATGGTTGGCCGAGAAGGCAAGTACGTCACAACGCGGCAACTCAAGGCTCGGTTGGAAAAGGAACTTGAACGCAATGTCGCGCTGCGAGTCGAGATGGTCGAAGGGACCGAGGCTTACGCGGTCAAGGGCCGAGGCGTGCTGCATCTGGCGATCCTGATTGAAACGATGCGGCGAGAAGGGTTCGAGCTGAGCGTCGGCAAGCCGCGTGTCATCTACAAGACAATCAACGGAAAACGGCACGAGCCCTTTGAGATCTTGAGGGTCGAAGTTCCCACCGACACAATGGGTCCGGTGATGGAGCTGGTTGGACTCCGCCGGGGACAGCTCGAGGAGATGTCACAGCGGAGCGATTACAGCCTTCTGAAATTCCTGATTCCGTCGCGTGGGCTGATCGGGCTGCGTACCAGGCTGCTCAATGCGACTCGCGGCACCGCAATCATTCATCATCGTTTTGACAGCTACCGGCCGGTCGAGGGCGAAGTGCCCAAACGTGCCAATGGGGTGCTGGTTTCGATGGTCAGCGGCAAGGCGATGCCTTTTGCAATGTTCTCGCTGCAGGATCGCAGTGAGTTGCTGGTACCTCCGGGGACCGAGGTCTACGAAGGCATGATCGTCGGCGAAAATGCGCGGGACAACGATATGACTGTCAATCCATGCCGCGAGAAAAAGCTGACCAACATTCGCGCAGCCGGCAGTGACGAGAATGTGATTTTGAAACCGCCGCGTGACCTTTCCCTCGAAGCTGCGTTGGAATACATCGAAGAGGACGAGCTGGTCGAAGTCACACCGCAATCGATTCGGTTACGAAAGATCTTGCTGAAGGAAAGCGACCGAAGGCGGCAGAACCGCAGCGCGTGATCGCCCCTCATCGCCCTGGCTTGGTCACCCAAGCCCGAACGCGATTCTCAATTGCTCGATCACATCGTCGCTCATCGACGCGACGTCCCCGAGAGTGCGAGCGTTGATCACTGCTTCGGCCGTCGCTTCGAGCACCTCGAGCCGATCAAACGTTTCCAGGACGCTGTTGCCAACGACCAGCACGCCATCGTTTTCGAGGATCGCCGCCGGGGAGTGCGACGAAACGTACTTCGCAATTTGGCCATCGACACCGTATTGGATTCCGTAGGGCACGCGTTGGACGTCGCGTAGAAACACATAGCTTTCCGGTATTGTTCGTGAGTCGAAAAACGAATCGGTGATACTGAAGGCCGTCGCGTTGACTGGGTGCGCGAACACAATTGCTTCGATTTCTGGATGTTCGCGGTAGATCGCCTGGTGCGCTCGGGTGGCGCGGCTGGGTTCCTTGCCGGCCTGGGCTTCGTTGCCGCGGATCAACACAAAATCATCGATGTCGATCGATTCGCGGTCACGCTGTGAAGGAGTGATCAGAAACTCGTCATCGCTTACACGAGCCGAAAAGCTTCCTTCGGTGCTGATCAATAACCTTTGCCTGCAGCCACGGCGCAAGAAATCGCGAAGCTGCGCGCGGAGTTCCCGTTCATCAGGACTCGCCGTACCGGCTTGGAATGGCTTCATGTGGACCTGGCGACGCTGTGCTTGTCGTAACCGGCTGTCGGACAGGTACTGGATTTCACCGAGATGACGTCCCTTGATCAACGTTTTTGCGGCGAACTCAAACGCTTCGAATCTTTGGAAGGCGTGCGACAGCGAGTCTCCCGCGACGACGACGCCGTGATTCTCGAGAATCACACTGTCGTTGCCATCCATAAAGGTCGAAGCAATTTGCCGACCAAGCTGGTCGCTGCCGGGCAACGCGTAGGGTGCGAAGCCCACGTTACCGCACATAAAATGCGCCTGATGAAACAAACGCGTGTTGGGGAATTGGCGACAAATGCTGAACGCCACCAGAGCCACCGGGTGGGCGTGCACGATTGCGCGCACATCGAGACGGGCGTCGTAGATCGCTTTGTGAAATGGGAATTCCGACGACGGACGATGGGGGCCGTCCGAAGTACCGTCGGCGCGGACGCGCACAATGTCGTTTCGTGTCAGATTGCCTTTATCGATTCGAGCAGGCGAAATCCAGATGTCGCCATCGTCGTCGCGTATGGAGAGATTTCCGCCCGAGGTCGTGGTCATCCGGTAGCGGTAAATGCGCTGCATCGTCTCGGTGATCTCGTCCCGAGGATGCACGACTTGTCGCAGATCGGTCTTATTCATGGTTTTCGGGCGGTCAGAGCCGCGCCGGATTGAAGGGTGTGGTCGGTACTTTGCCCGAAGCCCGGGCTCGGAGCAGCGGGCGCAGCCGATCGATCACTGCCGCCGCAGATGGGTCGGGGTCGATGGCCAGATTTTCGAATTCCATCGGATCGGATTGGTGATCGTAAAGCTCGATGCCGGCATCCCCCTCGGCCCACTCACTCAGACGCCATCGCTCGGTACGGATGCTGCACCCCATCACCGGTTTCGCCAGACGATCGTCGGCTGGTCGCAGCACCTGGGTGATCGCGTAGCCATTCCACTGGCAAATTGGATCCTGCAACAACGGTGACAAGTCGCGGCCTTCAAGATTTTCCGGTGCCTCGACGCCCGCGAGGCTTGCCAGCGTCGGATAAATGTCAAGAAACTCGACCACGCGCGGACTGGTTTGTCCGTTACCCAGGGCAGCGGGCGACCGGATGATCAAGGGTGCTCTGGCGCCCTGCTCGAACAGCGTCCGTTTTTGCCAGACACCGTTATGTTCGCCCAGGTGATATCCGTGGTCGCTCCAAAAGACGACGATCGTGTTGTCGGAAAGTTCGAGGCGTTCAAGCGTGTTCAGTAAGCGTCCCACCTGCGAATCAACGAACGAAACGCAGGCATAGTAGGCCTGCGTCGCTTTTAACAGCACTTCGTGATCGAGGTTGTAATGGGGGACTGGACAGTTATGTGCGAAAGCCGCGACGGGGATGTCATCACGATCATTCGCCGGTGCAAACGGCAGTCGCATTTCGTCGACCGAGTACATGTCGAAGTACTTCTTCGGCGCGACGTACGGAGTATGAGGGCGGAAGAAACCGACGGCGAGAAAAAACGGTTCGTCGCCCTTTGCTTCGAGCAACTTGATTGCTTCGGTTGCGATCATGCCGTCGGTTTGTTCTTCGTCGCTGCCGTCGGCGGCCAGCCAACTCAGCGCGGCGCTGATCTTTCGGTGTGGTTCCGCGTTGAAAATAAGTTCCTCGTCATCTTTATCCCGGCCTTTCGGATTGATTCTCCGGTTCCACGACGGTGGGTCATCAAAACCATCCGTTCCGATCGATGCCGGGACGTTGTAGTGGTAAATCTTTCCGACTCGGGCTGCGAAGTATCCGCCACGCTGGAACGCCTGCGGGATCGTGACCGCATCCGGAACCTGCTGGCGAAAATGACGATCGAGGTCGTAAACCTTGATCGTGTCGGGACGCAACCCGGTCATCACAGAGGCCCGCGTTGGGTTGCACAGCGGCAACTGGTTGTAGGCTCGGTCAAACCGCACACCGGTCGCGGCAAGGCGATCGATGTTGGGTGTCTTTGCCACCAGATCGCCGTAGCACCCGAGCGTGCAGGCTAGATCATCCACGGCGATGAACAGCACATTAGGCGGCGTGCCGGCCGGCACGCTCGTTGGCCAAAGGAGTCCTGACACGAAAACGAGTCCAATCAATCGGTTCACGCTCGGAACTCCTCGAGTTTCGCTTCATCAAAGAGGCTGTCTCGCCAAACAAAGCTTCTCCGCGTAGTTTAGTGAAGCCCGATTTGCCACGTAACGGTCCGCGTGCACGCGGCCGTGGAGATATCAAGAATTGTGACTGAACGCATTCTCTATGAATCCCATTCGCACACTCCGCTCTGCGGACATGCCGACGGCGAGCCCGGTGAATACGCCGCGATTGCGGAAAAACGGGGACTGAAAGGCCTGATTGTGACCTGTCACAATCCGATGCCCGACGGATTCTCGAAGCGCGTTCGAATGAGGGAAGAGGAATTCGACCGGTACCTCGATTTGGTCGAGGGAGCCCGGCGCGAGTGGGCCGGACGTGTCGACGTTCGTTTGGGGCTCGAGGCGGATTACTTCGACGGTCACGAAGCGTACCTCGAAAAACAACTGCGATCGGCTGACTTTCACTTCGTGTTGGGTTCTGTGCACCCTCAAATCAACGAGTTTCGCGAACGCTATTGGCAGGAAGACCTGGTGCAAGTCCAACGGACTTATTTTCATTTGCTGGCCCAGGCTGCGGAAACCGGGTTGTTCGATTCGATTTCCCATCCCGACTTGATCAAGAATTTCACGGCACCAGCGTGGAATCCGGCAGCACTCATGAATGACATTTGTGCGGCGCTCGATCGGATCGCGGCTACCGGCGTTGCCATGGAATTGAATACGTCGGGTTTGTCCAAGACGATTTCCGAGATGAATCCATTCCCTGCGATGCTGGTCGAAATGAACAAGCGGCAGATTCCGGTGACCGTGGGTGCTGACGCGCACCAACCGCATCGGGTCGCCGACGGTTACGAACAGGCGTTTGGATTGCTCGTCGAGGCCGGCTATCGCAATGTGAGCTTGTTTCTCAATCGTGAGCGTCGGGAAGTTCCGATTGATGCCGCATTGCAAAGCCTGCAATCTCCGCTTCCAGAAGCTTCCTCCTGATACTGTCATTGCAAACGCCGAAAAGCGCCGTGCGGGACCTGGCCCGATCGAACCTTCTCGCGGAGGGACTCGTGACAAGTTTCGATCTGCACGAAGTTGGGTGCTGTTTACCATCGTGGCGTTCGACGCGACGAAAGTCTTGACGGCTTGCGCTACGCCCGCACGTCACTGTTTCAAACGCTCGCGTGGTGACGCGGGCCGGCGTCGAGGTTGTCGTCGAGGTTGTCGTCTCCGCGCGCCTGCAAAATGCTTTCCGCGGCGCCCCGGCCGATCACCCAAAACAGCGCTGGCCGGACGAAGAATTCCGCGAGGGTGCTGGTGATCAAGCCACCGATGATGACGGTAGCGATCGGATACAGGATTTCTTTTCCAGGTTCGCCTGCCGAGAGTGCGAGCGGAAGCAATCCGATGCCGCTGGTTAGCGCGGTCATCAGCACGGGAGCCAAACGTTCCTGGCCGGCGCGTGCCACCATCGATCGCGTGATCGATTCGCCTTCGTGTTGAACCAGGTGCAGATAATGGTTGAGCAGCAGGATGCCGTTGCGGCTCGCGATTCCGCAAAGCGATATGAATCCCACCGTCGCGGCCACGGTCAAGAATTGGTTGGTGAGGTAGAGCGCCGCGACGGCTCCGACCAGCGCAGCCGGGATAGCCGCCATCACCTGGAACGCGAAATTGGCGTTGCGAAACAGCGAGAAAAGGACGCAAAAGATTCCAAGGAGCGCGATCGAGCTGAGAATCACCAGACGTCGCGAAGCCGATTGTTCGCTCTCGAATTGACCGCCGTATTCGAGAAAGTATCCCGAGGGCAAATCGATTTCTGCGAGTCGCCCCTCGACGTCCTCCACGACGTCGACCAATCCTCGACCGCTGACGTTGGCCTGCAGCACGATCCGACGTCGGACTTGTTCCCGGTTGATCGTGTTTGGGCCTTCGCTGTCGTAGATCCGCGCGACGCTGTCGAGTGGAATCACACCGCCATCGGGCAAATTGATCGCCATTCGACGTAATCTCGTTTCGTCTTCGCGAAAACGTTCGTCGAGGCGAACCACGAGATCAAATGTGCGCTGCCCCAGCAATATGTGGCTGACGACCTGGCCGTTCATCGCCGTTTCGACCAGATCCATCACGTCGGCAGGTCTCAACCCGTATTGCACCAATGCGTCTCGGTTGAGTTCGATTCTTAGCTGGGGAATGTTCGTTTGTTGTTCCACCTGCAGATCCACCAAGCCCGGCACGTCCGCGATGGCGGCTTCCATTTCCTTCGCTTTGCGGCGCAGCGTATCGAGATCGTCACCGAACAACTTGATACCGATGTCCGCTTTGACGCCCGAAAGCATGTGGCTGATCAGATGCTGGATTGGCTGTTCCGTGTTGGAGACGACGCCGGGAATTTCGGCGAGCGCCAATCGGACTTTTTCGATGGTCACATCGCGGTCGGCATCGGGATGAATCTCGAGCACCATTTCGCTGACGTTCACGCCCTCGGCGTGTTCGTCAAGTTCGGCGCGCCCGGTACGTCGAACCAGCGTCTTGACTTCTTCGAGTTGCAGCAGGCGGCGTTCGACCAACATGCCGACTTGATTGCTGGTTGCCAGCGACCGGCCGGGCGACAGCAGAGCATTGACCTGAATCGATCCTTCGTTGAACGCGGGAAGGAATCCGCGCTCGAGCCGCATCAGTGCCAGCCCGGCGGCTGCGACAATGACGAGGCTGACGCCGAGAACCGGACCGGGCATGCGTGTGCTGAAGGAAATCGCCAGCGACGACAACCATTTCAGCAACTTGAGCAGCCGCCCGTCCTCGCCTGTCTCTTCGGCAAGAAATCCCTCCAAGGCCTGGATGACGATCCAGATCAGTGGCGTCAATGCGATCACCCAGTAGGCAGGGGCTCCGGGCAACGCGAAGTCACCTGGAAACGCATCGGTGATTCTTGGGATCACCCAGAAAACGAGCAGACCCGCGATACAGGCGGCCAACAACGGCACCGCGACGTGCCATGCCCGCTTTCCAATCAACAACAGTGACGCTAGCGCGGGTGTGACCGTCAGCGAAACGAGCAGCGAAACGAGCAGCGAAACGACATAGGCGGTTGCCAGCGGGATGAAGACGCGCCCGGACATGCCCTCGAGCGCAAAGAGCGGCAAGAATACGAGAACAACGATGCCCGTTCCAAACACGATCGAGCTGCGTATCTCCCTGCTCGCATCGAAAACGACGCGCAGCGGCCGCACGGGTGTCGTCGACTGGCGGTTCTCACGTAGTCGCCGGAAGATGTTCTCGACATCAACGATCGCATCGTCAACCAACTCGCCGATGGCCACCGCAAGTCCGCCCAGCGTCATCGTGTTGATCGAAAGGCCGAACAGAGCGAAGACGCAAGCCGTGGCGACGATCGACAGGGGAATCGCTGTCAATGTCACGAAGGTCGTGCGGAAATTCAGCAGAAAGATAAACAGAATAATGACAACAAGTACGCCGCCATCGGCCAGCGCTTCGATGACATTCTCGATGGCTCGGTCGATGAAAGACCGCTGCGAATAGACGCTGGCGATGCGGATGTCAGGCGGCAGCGAAACCTTCAGGTCCGCGATCGCACTTTCAATCGCTTCATCAACGCCTCGAGTATCTGCGCCCGGTTGTTTGTTGATCGTCAAGACGACCGCCCGACCACCTTCGACCGTTCCATCGTCGGTTCGCACGAATGCCGAGGAATCTCCCCGCTTGACTTGCGGCGCACGGATAATCCGCGCGATCTGGTCGAGCGTCAAGGGTCGCCCATCGCCCACTGTCAGAGTCACTTTCTTGAGATCATCCAGGCTGGTCACCCGTCCGATCCCGCGGACCAACAACTCGTCGGCGCCCCGCTGGTCGAGGTAACCGCCGGTCGCGTTCAAGTTCGCGGCCTCGACTGCGGCCCGCACCTCGTGAATGGTCAGGTCGAAATTGCGAAGCGCGTCGGGATCGACGAGCACCTGGAATTGCATCCGCTCGCCACCCATCGTGAAGACCTGTGCCACTCCGGGGATCGCCAGCAACCTTTGCCGCACGACCCAGTCGGCCAGCGTCCGCACCTCCATCGCCGACGTTGAGTCGCCTTCGCTCCACATGCCGTACATCGAGATCTGTCCCATGATCGACGACATGGGTGCAAGTGTCGGATTGATCCCCTCGGGCAATCGCTCCGCGGCCAATTGCAATCGCTCGTTGACGACCTGGCGGTCGTTGTAGATATCCGTATCCCAATCGAATTCGACGTAGATGACCGAGATACCGCTGCCGCTGCTGCTGCGGACCTCCATCACGCCACCGGCGCCATTGAGGGCAGTTTCGAGCGGAAACGTGATTAAAGCCTCGACTTCTTCGGGCGCCATCCCGGGGGCTTCGGTGATCACCACGACGCGCGGCCGATTCAAATCGGGAAAAACATCAATCGGCAACCGCGTCGTTTGCCACGTTCCAAACCCAAGCAAAAAAACCGCTAGGGCCAACACGGGAAGGCGGTTTCTCAACGAGAATTGGATGATGCGATCAAGCATGGCACCTGCCGTCTCGACAAATCTTGTTGCTCACTCGGGGCTTGCTTCCGTACGTGTCTATCGAGAACTTCGTCGCCTAGTGGCTGTGCCCGTGATGGGCATCAATCACTTCGCCCGATTCTTTCTTCAACGCCATTTGCAACTGGTGAGCCGCATTGATTGCGATTTGTTCGCCGCTTCGGATCGAACCATCGTCGGCGATCGCGATCGAATAAGCATCCCGCTCAACGACCCGCACCGGGCGTCGCTCGAAGCGTGCGCCGCGGTCGACAAATACGAATCGTTCTGCCCCCTCCTCGGCAACGGCATCAATCGGGACGACGAAGACATCATCGAAGCGTTGCAGTGGGACGCGGATTTGCAACCGCTGTCCCGGTTTGAATCGCCAACTGACGTAACGTAAATTTCCTCGCTGCTCGCTCCGTTCAATCTTGTTTTCGAGCGAAACGAAAAAGGGTAGCGCCCGGGTATCGAGCTCCACTTCGCTGCCGATGTAGGAGATCTGCAAATCGTCAATGACTTCAGGACGGCTGCCGGCGGATTCAAAAACAGCTTGAAGTGGCAGTTTCAAAGTTGCAGCGGTGCGAAGTGCTTTGGCATCCTTTTGAAATGCGTGCCCTTCGATCAATACACTCGAGTAATCCGAGAGGCGGCCGAGTGCTGTGCCGGCTTCAACGGATTGACCTCGGTTGACGTTCAATTGCGTGACCAGAAACTCGGCTTCGAGATGTTCACGCGATTTCGAGCTGATCGGATCACTTTCGTCGGCGCTACTGGCAACCGTCTCGGAAGACGCGAATCGTATTGCACCGGGAAGGCTGACCTGAGGTACAGCACCCGGTGGAAGCGAGGGATCGCCATGACTGTGATCGTGGTCCGACTCATGGTGCAGCGACTCGTCACCGTGGAGAATCGGCGCGTAAATTGTCACTTCCCGGACGAGCATGCGGTCTTCTTCGATGCGTGCGATCTGCGACTCGGTCAACCCGTGCAGCAGCATCGCCTGGCGATCGGCCCGGATCTGTGCCAGCAATTTGTCGCGTTCGTATTCACGCTGAAGCAATGTCTTGCCCGCAATGGCCCCGCTGCGAGTCACCGATCTCAATCGTTCCAACTCGCGGTTCTCGACATCGAGGCGGCCCATGGCCGCAAGAAAATCGGATTGGGCCTTGACCAGATCCTGGTGCGTCAACCGAAGTGAAAACAACGATTGGCCGCTGCGAATCAACTCCCCGTGTGTCACATAGATTGCATTCACAACGCCGGTCAGGGGAGCGGTGATGGAAACATGCGTCCGTCCGGGGCGATCCATGATTGTTCCCGGCATCGTTACGTACCGGGTAAACGCGGAAGGCTCGAGGACCCGGGTTTGCAAATCAAGATTCCCGCGCGCCTGCGGCGAGAGTTCAACAAAGTTTTCCCCCGGTTTTGACTCATCACCGTGGTCATGGCCCTCGTGGTCGTCACCTTCGTGATCGTGACCTTCATGATCATGGTCCTTGTTCGGACCCGGCGGATCTTGCGAGGTAACCGCGGCGGACCCGGCAATGCCCCAGCGTTTCGGCAGGTCTGTCAGCGCGGCAACCGCCACAGCAGCTGAGACAAGGACCGCAGCCAACGTCCACGCGGCGCCGCGAATCTGGGGTCCGGAGATAAACTGGTTCGCCATCGAGTGCCCGAGATGTGTTGAATTGATGCCGCGTTGATCCCCACGCGACTCGCCCCCAAGTTAGCGATATCATTCTAACAAGACGATGCCGATCTGGTTGATTCATATCCGCAGCGGAATCGATCCACCGCGCCCGATGGCGACGTTTTCATGAACCGACGAGCTACATTCGCCATACCACGGGGGCTTTCGTGAGCGAGCAGCGACGCAAACGACTCGAGTCGGTCATTCACCCCCTAGTCGATCTCGACGACTTTTCGTCCGACGAGGCGAAGCGGCGATGCAGTGAAGCAAAGCCTTCGTACGTCACCCGAACGTTAGGCCAGTTAGTCCGTGAGGGCCTGCTCAGAGAGTCGCATGTCGACGATGAGATTCGTTACCGATGGAACGCGACGGCAAGACGTGATTTCCGTCCCGGCGAATGGATCGATCGGCAGATTCATGGCGTGCAGGTGAAGGAAACGCCCGCACAGGAACGGCCACGCGAGCGGTTGGCCCGACACGGCGTGGCGGCACTCAGTAACGCTGATCTTCTAGCCATCCTGATTCGGGTTGGCGTGCAAAAGGAATCGGCGATCGTCGGTGCGCAAAAAATCGCCAACCGATTTTCATCTCGAATCGACGAATTGCCAAAGTGCAGTGCCGCGGAACTGAAAAAGATCAGTCCCGCAGCGACCGCATCAAGTTACGCCCAGATCATGGCCGGAATCGAACTTGGCCGCCGCATCGCCCAGGTCGAGGCACAGGCAGCCCGCGATACGGTCAAGATTACCAGCACGAGCGAAGCGATCGCTTTCTGTGAACGGGAATTCCAGCGTTTGGCGATCGACGGGGTACAGGAGGAATTCCACATTGTCACCCTCGATACCAAGCACAAGCCGATTCTGGCGCACCGGATCACAGTCGGCACGCTCGATGCCAGCCTGGTGCATCCGCGCGAGGTGTTTCGTCCGGCGATCCGAGACGCCGCGGCGGCCGTGATCCTGGTTCACAATCATCCCAGTGGCGATCCGACGCCGAGTCGCGAGGACCATATGGTGACGGAGCAATTGACCGAAGCGGGGCAGATGCTCGGGATCAACGTCCTCGATCACATTGTCGTCGCCAGGGATTCTTGTGTCAGTATTCGCGAGTGCTCGTGATTCATGCCCACCGTCGAGGTACAGTCACCCAAGCCAACCGGGCTGTTCACCACAGAGAGTCCGGAGCATTCGACGGCGCAGCCATGGTACATGCGGCATCCACGGCAAGACACCGTTGCGCCCGGTGGCCAATAACGGCACGTCGGATTGAAAAAAGGGTGACAGCAACCGCGTTAACTGTTGGTAATAACGAAGTTTTCGCCAACGCTGTCGTTGGTAGTTGTGACAAGCGATCACGAAGTCGTCGCAGTCGGCCAACGCGTCGGCAAAACAGACCGCATCTTCGAGTGCCAGGTTGGCGCCCTGGCCCAGGTGCGGACTCGACGCGTGCGCGGCGTCGCCAAGAAACACAATCCGGTCGGCATACCATCGCCGCATTCGCACGTGCCGGTATCCCGCAAAGGTCATTTGGTCAAACGACGTGATGGAATCGAGCAGCCCGATCGCGGCGGGTGAAAAGGTGGCAACGCTTTCTTTCCAGGCGTCAACGCCATGCTCGATCAGATCGTCGTATCGGTCGGCCCTGAGACCCCAGAAGAAACTGCATTGCCCGCTGCCGATCGGCAAAAGTCCAACGAGCCGCGTTGTTGAGTCAATGACCTGGAACAGTTTGTTGTCGACGGTGCTGCAAGGGCCGGTCGTCCAAATCGCTGCATAAGGATATTCAACGGCGCGATGGGGAATACCCGAGACTTTACGCAGAAGCGATCTTGATCCGTCGGTCGCAATCAGGAAATCGAACGGACCATGCTCGCCACCACTTTGATCACGCAGGTGGACCTCGCGTTCATCCGATGTGTACGCAACGATCATCGCGGAAGTGATCACAGACGCGCCAGCCGCAACGCATAACTGGTGCAATTGATCGAACAACAGCCCGCGATGGACGCCAATCGCGTGGGAATGCTCGTCGAGTGAGGCATACCGCAATCGAATCAGCGGCCGGCCGGAGCGTAAGAATGCATCGAGTCCTTCAAGCCGGCTGGATTGCCTCTCAATCAGATCCAGAATGCCGAACCGCTTGAGGATCTTTTGGCCGCTGGGTTGCAACATGATCCCCGCGCCAATCGGTTTGCACTCCGGCGACTGTTCAAAAACGGTGACCTCGTGCCCAGATTTGGCAAGCAAGTAGGCGACTGCCGCGCCGGCGATCCCGCAACCCGAAACGGCGATTCTCATGACCCTCGCCGGTAGGTCACAGAGTCCGGCAGTTCACGATGGATTTCGCCGATCCGATAGCCGAAACCAGGGCCTGCGATCGTCGACAAGTCGAGCTTTCCGTGCCGGCGTCGATAGATTCCGGGGTGAATCTGTTCTTCGGGCGCGGATGCCGCCGGATAGAACTGCATGCCATTGGACTCCACACCCATGATGGTTCCGGCGTGCGCGGCAAGACGGACGTGAGGGATCTGCGCGAGCATCGGATTCGTTAAATCCTGGACCATCAAGGGCATTCCATGCGCCTTGGCCCAGCAAAGACTCAACAGCGCGCCGGACTGAGTCTTGCAGGTCTTCAGGGCGACGCCGGTCCATCCGAGCTTGCGGCCCAGCGAGACAAATTTCCAGTCATGCGCGCTCTCGTCGAGAAACAATGGCTTGCGTTGCGAGACGCTGTGCACATCGATCTGGTTCTTTTCGAGATCGTAGGGGAACGGTTGTTCGACGTACAGAATCATCTCGAAGATTTCTGGTCGCTGCGAACTCAGGCGATCCAAGATGGAATTGACGTACTGGGGATCGGTCACGGTGCAATTAAAGTCGGCTGACAAAGTGTCCGCACCAAGCTCGAGCGACATCTCACCGACGTCAACGATCCGTTGGTAGTCCCACGTTGGGTCATTGCCTCGAAGTTTGATTTTCAAACACTTCAATCCATCACGGATGATCCATTGGCGCAGCGTGACGGGGTATTCATCCTCCGGTTCGTTGCCCGTCTTGTCGTCCTCTTCCAGCGGGTCGAGCCCTCCGACCAGGTGCCACACTGGCATTTCGGTGGGAACCTCGTCGACCAGGAAGTCGCTGGGAAACTTGCCCGTAAACGAGACTGAGTCGTCATCAGGCTTGAGGTAATGCGAGAGATCGTCGGAGAGATAACGCGAGTTGTAGGTGGCGTACACGTCAACGTCGTGGAGGACACCGAACGCGTCGTGGGTCGCGATGTCAAACGCGCTTGCCGCGATCAATGCGGCGAGGTGCGGCATCGGGGGACCGTCACGATGCGCGTTGAACGTTTGCAACATCTCCGGTAATCGTTGGTCGATAAAGGCGTGACCGATCTCGAGCGGATGGCCGATGGCATCGTTGTCGACCCAGGCTTGAGCAAGCCAACCACAGAACTGTTGCATCGCGTCGAAACGTTGCTGGTACGACATCTCGGTGCTCGGCCACGCCCAGGTGACCGACAGCGGTGTTTCACCCCATCCCGTCGCAGCCGTTCCTTGCTCGTCCTCGACAGTCACGGCGACCCGGACACAGGTCACCGAGTCGACCGATTCGGGTCCGAATTTCAGCGGCATGCGCATCGTGACCGGCAAGTACATCAGGTCAACAGATTGGACACGTATGTCAGTTAGTTTACGAGCTTTCATGTGATTCGCATGGTGTGTCGAGTGGCTGCGGAATTCTATTGATCGCGGCGCAGTGGACCGGTCAATTCTTTCAAGTTTCGTGCGTTCTGTCCCAAATCGCCTTTTCCGATGCGCGATCGACTTTCCGCAACGATCCGACTCGAGTTTCCTTCCCACGCAATTCGTAAACGGACGTCGTCAACGAACCGCATCACTCTGGTCGACCGCGTGAGATGAAGCTCGACGGCTGAATCCGAATCGTGGCGAGATTCGACCGACCAGCGCGGTTGTTGTTCGGCCCACCGCTCGATTTGGTTGGCGATCTCTTTTGGCGAATCCGGGAGATCCAACGGGCGCAGCAAGGGCTCAGCCGAATCCGGTTCGAGCGTCGCGTGATTCTGCGTCAGGGCACGTTTCCAGTCCATCAAAAGGTCTTCATTTGCGGCGTCATAAGGAATCGGTGGCGATCCAGTCGCATGCGTGAAACGTCTACCCGCAGTTTCACAGTCACCGCAACGGGGACAACCGTATTTCCGAGTGCGGGGCGCGAAAACGTAATTGATATCGAAGCTCGCCAACGCTGGCAACGATGTCCGGAAGCTGGCGAGGCTTTAACGACTGTAACGGTTGTGCGTCCGTAACGTGTTGAACCAGGGAGAGAATGCCGATTTTGCGAAGCGTACCGGGTGCACCCGGATCGAATTCAGATTGATGACCAGGGTCCCTTCCGGATGGCTCGCTGGTCAATCACTGCAAACCGGTACGGTACGAGGGCAAGAAGATGGTACGCGGCATTTCTAGCGACGCAACACTGGCACGGCACTTCGGCCGCCGGCCCGGCGATTCAGACGTTGCCAACGGTGGTGTCGTTGCACAGTCAGTGCAGCGGACATCGCTCGCCGTGAACTTGCAGCAAAGCTCGGAGTCAGGCCTTTCCCTGAGCAATGAAGCACAACTCGCATTCAAGCTTGCTTCACGATCGGAGGTTCGGGTTCACGAAGATGGCTCGGTTCAATACGCCAACAAGACGCAATTACGCTTCCGCTACGATTTGCAGACCGACGACGGGCAACAAATCCAGCTTCACGCGCGCGCCAAGTTCAAACAGACCGCGACGTTGGATGAGAATGGCGATATCGCGATCAAGACACGCGTGAAGTTGCAGTTTTCGTTAATCCAGAGCGACATCGCTGAAAGCGTTCGTCCGCTGCTCGGTGGCAATTCTGCTGAGGGTAGTCCGCTCGACAACTTCCTGAATGTCGTCAATGACGCGGTCTCAGGGTTCGTTGATGATGGGACTGTCGACGCCGATACGCTTGTGAATTCGGTTCTCGAGGAATTCAACCTGCTGTTCAATGAGGTTTCGACCCAGACAGGCGCGGGCGAATCGCCGCCAGCCATCGAGGTCACCCCGACCGACTCTGGGAGCGAATCTTCGCAATCCGACGCGGAGTCACAGATCGCGGCGGCCGAGGCAATTGCGTACACAGAGGCTGGAGTTGAGTCGGCCGCTGATGCAGCCGCGGTGGAGAATGCGGTCGAGTCCGCCGAGTCCACCAGCGAAACAGGCGAAGCAATCGAAGAGGCGACCGGAGAGTCATCCGATGTCGCCGACCCAGAGGGTGTCGATGAAGTGGCCGATACCGGGGCGACCGAAGAAAGCGATGATGCTCCGACGGTCGACCCGGCAGAATCAGCTCGCGAGGTGCTGACTGAGGTTCGAATTCGTTTTGTGCAGTCGTTCTATGGCGTCATCCGGACTTTGTCGCCGGGCGAAAGCGACGGCGCCAACTTGACGCAGATCCAACAAAGTAACTTCCGTTTTGCGGCGCATCTGCAATATCAAAACAGCGCAGCGCAGGATAACTCGACGAGTTTTCTGGCCTAGCGGAAGATCGGAGCGGCGACTCCGATTCCGCATGATTACAGCCGGCCGTCTTTCTCAAGCATTTCGCGGTACTCGTCACGCTCACGGCGTGTCGCTTCAAGATCGAAGATCAAGTACTTCATGTCGAGCCGCAATTGCGAAAGGGCTTCCTGGACGAGGTTCAAGATGCGGCGGCGGCGAGTGCTGCATTCCATCACGCGATGCAGTGCCGGTGTGACCGCGTCACGGTAGCGGGCCGGCAAGGCGTCAATCGCTTTGGCCATCTCTTGAAGCTCGATCGGGGTCTCGTCGTTCAGCTTGGCGGGTCCGAATGTTTTCGGCATACAGGTGCTCCGAAGGTTCTGCGTGATGCTCGTGGTGTTGCATGCCATCCATTGCATCTGTGGTGCCGTCGAGGGCCGGTCAAGACCCAGCGTCGCGCCAAAAGTCTTTGCCTGTAACGACTTAGGGTGATTGCCGCGGCGCCGTTGTCAAAACCAAACGTCGCTTTTTTGCAACGCGGTTTCACCTTGGCCCAAAACCCTAAATCTTGGTATGGAAAGACCTTACGCCATCGGTGCCGGACCGCGATCCGATGTGGTTTTCTTTCAACACCACGTCGCGTTCTCCGCACACCTTCCTTCGCGCACACCTGGGAATGGTTCGCAGCGTGCGATTCCGAGGCGGCTCGAGGGCGATTGTTCCGTCACTCGCGACCAAGGTCAACAACGAATGTTTGCCGATTTGAGATCCACACGAAATCGATCGTCGGATGTGACGGCTCGGCAAAGATTGCGTCCGGCGGTGCTGTCAATCGCGGTTGTTTTGATCGCGGCCGCGTCAGCTCGAGCCCAGATCCACGACTCGCTCGATTCCCATCCACCGCGTTGGTATTTGGATCGATCCGACTGTGACGCGCGGGTGCTTTCCCAAGGACACTTGGCCAGCGGAGGTGTGGAAGGGGGCCCCTGTGAAACTATCACGATGACGTCGTCGCATGGCAGCGAGGCTCTGATCGTTTACGCGATCGAACCGGTACGTCCTCTCGACGATTTGACGGCCAACGTTTCGGTGATGAGCGCGCGAGGGGGTGCGCGAATTGGTTTTCGTGTGCGTTATCCATACCTTCGCGACGCAGAAACCCAGCGGCCTGTGTCGGTCAATGTTTATGGTGCGGATTACCAAAAGGTCGGCGAGTTTGCATCAATCGGTGTCGGCCTGATTGAGCGTCCATTGCGATTGAAGGAAGTAGCGCTTCGGCGCGAACATGGTAGTTCAGCCGATTTGGATGATGCTTACGTCGACGGCGTCGTGATCAATGCATACAGCGGTCCGGGGACTACCGCACTCAGGCTTGATGAGCTGCGGGTCGACGGATTGATCCCGATTGGCGAGGGCATTGTTTCCGGAAACAAGCCGGCGACCGAAGCGCAGACCCGATCGATGCGAGTTTCCGAGGACGCGACAACCGTCGGTCCTCCGCTGCGAATCTCAGCCTTCCCCGCGGGGAGGGTAACGCGGATCCTGCAACACAACGGCGAGCCGCTTGCCTGGGTTCGATCGCTTGGATTTGACGCCGTGTTGCTCTCGGGGCCACCCGATGCTGCGATCCTCAGCGAAGCGATACGATCGCGCATGTTGATTTACGCCCCGCCACCGAGCTCGCCCGACCCGGCGCTACAGTCACTGCTTGAACCGGTCGCCGGATGGTTCATCGGGTTGGGCGAGGCGTTGGACAGCCGCCAGGTCGAAGCGACCGCTCTGACCTCACAGCGGCTGCGCGCCCTGCCCCAGCGGTGGCAGCGACCGCTTGTCGGTGCACCGTCGGAAACATGGCACAATTACGCGCCGTTATTGGACGCGATCATCGACGACCTGCCGCCGCGTGTCCGGGGAATCCGGGCTGGCGAGGAGGTCGCCCAAATGACCGAAACTCGTCGTCGGCTCGGCGATCGCGTTGAAACGGCGGTCGGGATTCTGAGCATGCCGCCCGAAACGATTCTCGACCAGGCCGAGGCAATCGCTGATTCCATCGGGGCTCCGCGTCCCGAAAGTTTTCGCTGGCACGCCATGTGGTTGCAGGCAATGCGGAGTCTCGAATCGACACCATCGGCGATCCTGTTTCGGTCGACGCGGCCACTTTCATCGGGTTCACCGCTCGACAGCCAGCGAGCGATGGCACTGAGCTACGTCAATCGGTCGATCGCAATGATTGCGCCCTGGGTGGCGGCTGCGACACCTGCGGTTGCACCCGGGGTCAGCGGCGCGCCGTACCGCTGCTCTCGGTTGACGACCAACGAAATCGACATGTTGATTCTGACGTCGACGGCGACGCGCGGTTCCGAGGTGCTGGCCGGGGATGGCGAGTCGCTCGATCTCTTGTTGACGCCCGCCGATGCCTCACGCACGATCTGGCGGCTGACTCATTTTTCTGCCGAGCGGGTTTCGCCGCAAATGTCGGCTTCGGGTCCGCGGCTGCAAATCGTTTCGCCCGACGCTGTCGAAATCATTGTGCTCAGCGGTGATCCGAGCGTTGGGGGGCAACTCGGACTTTCCGCACAACGTTTCGCTCGCCAAGCCGGACTGGACCGGTGGCAATTAGCGGGCGAATTGGTGCGTCGCAATCGCCAACACTGGACCACGGCCACGTCAACGCGCGCTGCCGATCGCGAGGCACCAGGAAATCTGATCGAAGTAGCCGACCGTACGCTCGCCGAGACCGAACCGATGTACCGGGCCGGCGACATCGATGCCAGTTTGCGGATGGCGCGGCGCGCCGATGCTTGGGCACTGCGGAGTGAATGGCAGTTGTCCGAAGCGCTGATGCCCGATTGGCCGAATCCTACCAGTTGCCCGCCGATGGATCTTGGGGCTGCGGAGATTCAAACGTCGCGGGGGGCGCAGATGCCCGCAAGCCCCGCCTGGCGCAGCACATGGTCGCGCAGTTCCGGAAGCCCCCGGAAGTCGCGGTTGTTCCAGTCAAGCAACAGGTCGGGA
>JAHELS010000277.1 GCA_024644085.1 Rhodopirellula sp. | reverse complement strand
CGTTGGCACTGCCAATGCTCAGGAAACCGCCAAGCCGACCGCGAAGCCGATTACCCGAGCCGTTGCTTCGGCACCGAAGGTTCGCCCCTTGAGCGTGACGATCGACCTGATCAGCAGCACCAAGTTGGCCGGTACGTTGACCGACACCACCACGCTTGAAATGCGAACCTCGTTCGGCTCCGCCAGCATTCCGCTTTCCGAAGTTGCCGGCGTCAAGTTCGCTTCGGCCGACAACGCTTCGACGACTGTGGTGATGCTCAACGGTGACTCGATCACCGGTGCGACCGACGTCAAGTTGGTCACCATGGAAACCGAATGGGGCATGGCGACCATCAATGGTCCCAATATTGCTTCGATCATGTTCGTTCCCGGGTTGGCCTGGTCACCAAGTTCTGGATTGAACGGCAAGCGATGGGGCCTGGCAAACGCCCGCACCGCGCCCGCACCTGCGACCAAAGCACCGGCTGATGCCGCAACCGCTGCGGCGGCCAGCAGAACTCCGGCAACCTCGAGCCGCAGCAGCCGCTACCCCAGCTCGCAGTCCTCGCAGAGCTACCGTGGTCGCTAATCGCGCCTGATTGACGAACGTCAAAATTTCAAGACTGGTGAGTCGCGAGCGGCTCATCAGTCTTTTTTTCGGACATTTGGCATGCGGTGTGCCGACTGCTGTTTGGGACGAACCCGAGCGTTCTACCCAAAAGAGCGGTTGCAATGCCGTAGGGGGCATTTAGTATCGGTATCGCCGCTCGGGGGATGTGGCTAACGCACCAAATGCGTGTCAAGGCTTTGGCGACATTGCGTCACGTTTTGATCACAGGTCGTGTTGGCTGTTGGTTTATCGCCCAGAATCTCTTTCGAGCCGGAGCTACTCACAGTGAATTGGGTCACCAAACTTCTTGCGGTTGCCTTTGTTTCCCTTGCGTCGATTCAGGTTGCTTCCGCAGCCCATTGTCGATGCAAACCTTGCAGGAGCGGAGTCGGCGCATGCGTTGGATCCGCGGCAACCGCCAATGCCATGGTCGCGCCCCAGGCGTACGAGACGCGTACGGTAATGCGGTCACAGTATGTGACAGAATCTCGTATGGTCCCGGTGACGACTTATCAGCGCGAAACACGCACGCGGATGAAAACCGTTTCGCGACGCGTCGCCCGAGTCGAAACCCGCGAGCAAACCTACACGGTGTGCGTGCCCGAGACGCGAACCCGCGTCGAGAATTACAACGTGAATGTCTGCATCCCCTATACCGAGGAGCAGCCCTACACGGTTTGCGTGCCGGTAACGACCCAGGTCGAGCAGAGTTACCAGGTTTGTATCCCGTACACCGAAGAGGTCGCGCAGACCTACACCGTCCAGGTTCCGCACACCGAACAGGTCGAGCAAACCTATACGGTTCAGGTTCCCTACACCGAGACAATGACGCAAACTTACAACGTCAATGTGCCGTATACCGAACAGGTCGAGCAGGCATACACCGTTTGCGTACCGGTCCAGAAAACGAAGGAAGAAGCGTACCAGGTTTGCATTCCCTATACCGAACAGGTTGAGCAGACCTACCAGGTTCAGGTACCGGTCACTTCGATGCGCACCGAGACCTACCAGGTCGCGGTTCCTTACACCGAAATGGTCACCCAGACCTATCACGTTCAGGTTCCGTACCATGAAACGCACACGCAGACTTACACGGTCGATGTGCCGTACACCGATATGGTCGAGCAGAGCTACCAGGTTTGTATTCCGTACACCGAACAGATCGAGCAGACCTACACGGTCAACGTGCCCTACACCGAACAGGTGGCCCAGACCTACAACGTTTGTGTTCCCGTCACCGAGACTCACACGGCGACACGGTGTGTCACCAAGTGCGTCCCGATCACGACGACCAAGTGTGTGACGAAGGATTGCGGCGCGTACGTTTGCCAGGCGATTGAATGTCCGTCGCCCGATCCCTGCTGTCCGCCTCGCATCATGTACAAGCGAGTTTGGGTGCCGAATCTGGTCACCGAACAGGTGCCGGTTACGACATATCAGCGTCAAACCGTTGAGGTTCCGTACACGTACACGACAACGCGATACACGACCGAAGCTCGCACGCGGATGGTCAACGTCAATCGTTGTCGTACCGAAACTCGTTCTCGAATGGTCAACGTGACCAAGCATCGTAACGAGACGCGCACCCGCAGCGTTCCGGTTCAACGATGCCGCCAGGAGCAGCGGACCCGCGACGTTACCGTGACGAAGTACCGCACTGAGGCTCGTACCCGTCAGGTGCCGGTTTGCCGGACCCGGATGGAATCCCGCACTCGGGAAGTCCCGGTCTGCACCATGACGACCGAGACCAAGAGTCGAATGATTCCGGTCACCAGAACACGGATGGAAACACGAACGCGAACGGTTCCCTACACCGAGATGACGGTCGAGAACCGCACTCGAATGATCAACGTTCAACGGTGTCGAACGGAACAGCGTACACGTCAGTACAACGTCACCAAGTGTCGCACCGAGACGCGGTCACGAACCGTTCCGGTCACTCGAATGACCACCGAGACACGTACTCGAATGGTTCCGGTGGCAAAAACACGAATGGAGACGAGAACCCGGATGGTTCCGCAAACGACCTACACGACCGAGACCCGTACACGCACGGTCAATCGGACGCGTGTCGAGACCCAGCAGCGGAGCCGCGAGGTCGCCTACACCGTGAATGTTCCACAGCAGCGAACGCGGACCTACAACGTTTGCGTCTACGACTGCGTCACCGAGCAGGTGCCTGAGACCTATTCAGTATGCGTGCCGGTCCAATCGACGCGCGAAGTTCAGGTGAAGGTTTGCCGCGAAGTACCGGTCGAAATTCAAGTGCCGGTTTGCCCGTAGGGCAGGCCGACAATTCACACTTCCTCACACGTCTCGTGGACGTGGGAAACGGGAAAGCCTTGAAGCACGATGCTTCGGGGCTTTTTCTATTGCATTCAGCTTGGCGCTGTGAGAACAGTTGGTGAGCCGACGTTAGAGCGTTTTGATGTTGCGCTATTTACAAGCACGATGGGCGAGTCGTAGTCGTCGTAGGCCGGACCGAGCTTCGCGAGTTCCGGCATCATTATGAGTGATCGCCGGAACTCGCGAAGCTCGGTCCGGCGTACGAAGTTTTCACGGCTCAAATCCGTGGTGCAGCGCCCGTTGCTGCAAAGTTGGAAAATCGCTAGGCACTGTCCCGTAAATGAAGAAAAGCCGATGGTGAGCCGACGGCGCTAGCCGCGGGCCTCATAACTGAACCGTTCTCAACGCGACGCCCGACGCTAGCGCGTTCGGCTCACATTTACGGGACAGTGCCTAGACCGACTTTTCCTGGCGTGCCGCCTCGATCTCCTCGAGCGAATAGAGCCGGCCGGTGCCAGCGCCGGGACAGACCTCGCAGGTCTCCTTCCAATGCTTTTTCTTCTTGAGATTGGAGTCCCAGAACGGCCATGTGCGGCACTGGATCGGCCGCGAAGCGTACACGGTGCACTTGCGCGTTCGCGGATCGAGCATGATGCAGTCACCGTCGGGATACTCGATCAAACTCTTGGCCTCGCCGACGTCGCGAACGAACTTGCGCTCAAACGCCGCGACTTCGAGACCCATTTCCAAAGCCATTGCTTCGATTTCTGTGTCGTCCACCCAGACGTGACCCGGTTCACCGCTGCAGCATGCGCCGCACTGCGTACACTCAAAACGCAGACCGTCGCCGTACCAGGGCATTTTGTCGTTCTTTTTGGATTTATCTTTTCTGGACATGCTCGGTCGAGAGTCGCTTCTTATGAATAATCCAGCGCCGCGGTGATTTCGCCGATCGCGGTCACAACCGCGTCGATGTCGGCCTGGCTCGATGTGTGGCCGGCGCTGATTCGAAGTGTACCCTCCAAATTGCTGCCCAGGTATGCGTGGATCAGTGCTGCGCAATGCATTCCGGCTCGCGTTTCAATTCCGTACTCGGCATCAAGAATGGCTGCGACATCGGTGGGCGAAAGCCCTTCCACGGCGATGCTGGCGATCGGCAAGTCGCCTGAATTGCCAAAGATCCGGACCTGCGGAATCGACGCGAGTCCCTGGTGAAGTCGCCGGCTAAGGTTTCGAGCGTGAGTTTGCCGAGCCTCCCAGTCGGCGGACTTGAGTTCGCTCAGCGCGGCAGCCCAGCCGGCCAACGCGGCGACGTTCAAGTTCCCGGCCTCCATTTTCGACGGCATCGATTGGGGCATCTCCAGCGATTCGCTTTGGCTGCCCGTCCCGCCCTGGAACATCGGATTGAGTTGCTGTGCGATCTGCGGCGCGGCGTACAAAAAGCCGGTCCCCAGGGGACCGCCGGAAGCCTTGTGGCCCGGCGCGGCCAACAAATCGACATGACAGTCAAGGACGTCGATCGGCAATGAACCGAAGGTCTGGGCAGCGTCGCAAAGAAAAATCGCTGGATGGTCCTTGATGGCCTGGCCTACCGCGCGGATTGGTTGGACCGCACCAGTGACATTGCTCGCGTGCATCAGGGCAACAAGACGTGTATCGTCTTCGACTGCACCGGCGACCTCGGCCGCGTCGACTCGTCCGTTTTCGTCGGTCGGCACCACCGCCAACCGGATCGCATCACGTTGCTCGAGGTAGTGCAACGGCCGCAACACGCTGTTGTGTTCGGCCGCACTGGTCACCACGTGATCTCCGCGATTTAGAACTCCGTGGATGGCAGCGTTCAGAGCCGCCGTTCCATTGGAGTGAAATGAAACCGCCTCGGACGATTCGGCTCCGATCAATGCGGCGATGGCCCCGCGCGTGGTTGTCACGATCTGATCCGCCTCGGCAGCCGAGCGGTAGCCACCGCGGCCAGACGCGGCGCCGCACTGCCGCGCGAATTGATCCATCGCGACGTGCACCGCTTCGGGCTTGGGCCAGGAGGTCGCGGCGTGATCGAGGTAGATTCGAGTTCGAGTGTTCATCGGTCGTCCTCGTCGTCCGACAGCGGAGCCGGATGAACCCACTGTTGCGTCCCGTCCGTGTACGATTCGCGTTTCCAGATCGGGACGTCCCGCTTGACCGCGTTCATGATCCAAGGGAGAGCGGCAAACGACTCGGGTCGGTGGCCGCTGCTGCAACCGACAACAATACTTGCCTCTCCAACGGGGACCGGGCCGAGACGGTGCACGATCACGACCCGGGCAAGAGAGAATTTCTCGATGGCTCTTTCAGCGATCCGGCGCAGCTCGTTTTCCGCCATCCGGCGGTGCGCTTCGTAGGACAGTTGCTCGGTGACCTTATCTCCGGTCGTTCGGCGAGTCACACCTTCGAACCAACCATGTGCACCGACATCCGGATCGGCGACCCTTGCGCGGAGTGAATCGGTATCGATGATTCCATCCACCAAGTCGATCCAAACGCGCGGTTGGGAGAATTCGTTCACGTTCTCTCGTTTGCTGCTCAAGAAACTCATCCGCCGCTGACCGGCGGGATCAGGGCGATCTCGGCGTTTGTGGGAATGTCCGCGCTGTTGTCGACGAAGGTGCAATCGATTGCCAAACGGCACGAGGGCAACAGCCCCGTGAGTTCGGGAAGCTTGCGGCCAAGTTCGGCAATCACGTCACCGGCGATCGCGTTGTCATCGACTTCGATCACGATTGAATCATCGTGGGCTGCATCACGCGCGGCGGCAAACAGGAGAACTTCAATGTGCATGGAACTGCTGTCCCGCAAAGGAGGACTTTCCGGTTGGTGAGCCGACGGCATTAGCCACGAGCCCCTCGATTCGCAACATTTTTGCGGCATCCGATGTCAGCGTTCGGCTCACGTTTGCGGGTGCCTGATCGATAACTTGCCAATCGCGGCTCATTTCAGGTTGAACGAGGATCGCGAATTGGATCGCAAATCAGTCCTGCCCGATGAGTTCCTTTTCGATCTTTGGCATTCGACCATAAGCATACGCCAGCAACTTCAATGGGTGCAGGGTCTTGCGATCACATCCATGTTCAATCTGCATTTTACACGCGCTGCACTCGGTCGTTGCGATCGAGACGCGGGCACTGCGCATCGCCGAGATCAGCGGCCAACCAATTCGCAGACTGTTTCGGTAATTCTTTTTTTGCAGTCCCCAGGTTCCTGCCATCCCGGTGCACCCCGCCTCGATTCGTTCCACGCTCAGTTCGGGAATCAATTCCAGCAATCGCGGGCCCGATTGCTTCGGATCGAGGACTCGCAAGTGGCACGGTTGGTGGTAGGCGACGCATTGGAGCCTTGAAGTCAATTCCTCCGCGGCCGCAAAATCGGTGTCCAAACGCTCGTTCTCATGCAGGTGCCAAAGGAATTCGCACGCCTCGAACGAATGTTCGGCAACGACATGCGCATCCTCGTCGTCGAGCAGGTTCGGATACTCGTGTTTCAAGCAAAGTACGGCCGCAGGTTCTGTGGCGAGAATCGTGTAGCCTTGACGCACCATGTCGGCCAACAGTCGCACGTTTCTGCGGGCGATCTTTCTAGCACCCTTGAGATCGCCCGACGCGATTCTCGCCATGCCGCTGGTGGTCTGCGACGGCGGCACATGCAAGCCGACACGGTTTTGTTGAAGGATTTCTGCGAGCGCCCGTCCGATATCGGGGTCGTGAAAATTAGCGTAGTGATCGACGAAATAGGCTACCTTCAATCCGCCGGCCGGGATCGGTTTGGTCCATCGCCTTCGTACGGCATGTCGCAGAAACGTCTCGCGGACGACCGGAGGCAACTCGCGGGCGGCCGACAATCCGAACAAACGCTCGGCCAGCCATCGCGAGAACCGACCGCGAATCAACAGGTTCGATATCCATGGGAGCTGTGACGCGATGGCGGCGACCGTATCGATTCGGCCGAGCAATGCGTCGGACAACGGCAGACCGTTGGTCGCGACGTACTGTGCCTTCAACTCTCCGACGATTTTCGGAATGTTGACCGATGCCGGGCATTCCATACGACACTGATGACAATTGAAGCAGAGGTCGGCGATCGCCTTGGCCCGGTCATCGGCGAGCGTTTCGACCTTGAGTTGTCCGCTCAGGACCCCGCGCAACAGGTTCGCCTTGGCGCGGGGCGCCGCTTCTTCGGTGTGCATCGCACGAAACATCGGGCATTGGCGTTCACTCGGCGACGTCGTTCGGCATCGTGCGCAACCGTTACAACTGCGGGTGACCGTTGTGA
>JAHELS010000276.1:3038-7228 GCA_024644085.1 Rhodopirellula sp. | reverse complement strand
TCGCATGTCAGTCTGCCTGCGCACTTTGCGGCCAGTGGCTACAAGACGCTGACCGCGGGCAAGGTGTTTCATGGTGGCACGCCCAGGCAATCTCACGTCGTGGGGCCGCGTCTCGGACAGTGGCTGAAAGGCCTCGACCAACCGGTCCATAAGAAGCCGAAGGGATGGCACAGAACCTGGGACTTCGGCCCGATGGACTATGACGAAACGAAGTTCACAGATCACGTCACCGCCACCTGGGTCGCCGAGCAGATTGGCAACAAGCATGACAAGCCGTTTTTTCTCTCCGTCGGGTTCTATCGCCCTCACGTGCCGTTCTTTCCGCCGCGGCGGATCTACGACAGCTTCAAAGATGTGCAACTACCGCGTGTTGATGACGATGACTGGAGCGATCTTCCTGATGCGGCGCGCAAGGTAACGCTGAGCAATCCGAAGATTCCGACCCACGACTGGATGCGCGAGAACGGTCGCTGGCAACAAGCGGTACACGCCTACCTCGCTTGTGTCCGGTGGACCGACGAACAACTCGGTCGCGTGCTCGATGCGCTCGATAACGGTCCTCATGCAAAGAACACCATTGTCGTCCTGTTCTCGGACCACGGTTATCACCTCGGTGAGAAACAGCGCTGGTCGAAGTTCTCACTCTGGGAACGCACGACGCATGTCCCGCTTATCATCAGCGTGCCCAATGGCGTGAAAGGCAAGACCAGCAAGCCCGTCGAGTTGTTGAGCATCTATCCGACGCTTATTGATCTTTGCGGACTGCCTGTGAATCCAAAGCTTGAAGGTGTAAGTCTGCGGCCGTTACTCGAAAACCCGAATGCGGATTGGGACCATGTCGCGATTTCCACGCTGGGGCAGAACAATCACGCCGTGCGCGACGAGCGCTGGCGATACATCCGATACGCCAACGGAAGCGAAGAACTCTACGATCACCAATCCGATCCGAACGAGTGGAACAATCTCGCGGCAGAATCGCCGACGCCTTCGCACGCCAAAGTCATCGTGCGACTGAAAAGACACCTTCCGAAAACGAACCTGCCTCAGCGGGGAACAGCAAACCGAACGGCGAAGGCAACAGGTGAGCGGCAAGGCGCTAGCCGCCGGTTTGCTGCGCCAAAAACGCGTTCGGCCAACGATGAACCGGCGGCTAGCGCCTTGCCGCTCAAATCCGTGGGTGCATCCTCGACTTCCATTACGTCGACCGATGCTACTAAGGCGGACGTCATCGTCTACGGTTCCACACCGGGCGGCTTTTGCGCCGCGATCGCTGCTGCTCGCGAAGGCGCTTCGGTGATTTTGCTTGAGCCGACCGACCATGTCGGTGGATTGAACACCGGCGGGCTGAGCTTCAGCGATTCCAACCAGATGCACCGCAATACCCTGATGGGACTGTTCGACGAGTGGCACACCCGGGTGATGAAGGACTACACCGACCGCGGACTCAAGGCGCCCTTTAATGCCGCGGTGAAGAACCAGGCGAGGTGGACCTATGAACCGCACGTCGCCATGCGCGTTACCAGGCAGATGCTGGATGAGGCCGGCGTTACGGTGCTGACCGAACGTTACCTGCAGTCCGTAACCAAAGACGGTCCGCGTATTACCTCACTGGTCACCAAAGACGGAACGTTCACGGCCAGGGTTTTTGTGGATGGCAGCTACGAAGGCGACCTGATGGCTGCGGCGGGAGTTGCCTGGAGGGCCGACCGCGAAGGCCGCGCCGAGTACGGCGAGTCCCTTGCGGGCAAGCAGTATCCGAAGACGAAGATGGATATCAGCGGGTTTGACGACGAAGGTAACCTGCTGCCGTTGGTAACGACCGACGACGGTGGCTCCAACGAGGCGGGTGACAAGAATCTCATGACCTACAGCTTCCGGCTGTGCCTGACCAAGGATGCGAAGAACAAAGTGCCGATGATCGAGCCGGCCAACTACCACCCGGCGCGGTTTGAGATCATCCGGCGATACCTCAAAGCGGGTGGCAGCCCCAACAAGATCGGCTTCGACCCGTACCCCTTGCCGGGCGGTAAGTTCGACGGCAACAACTCAATCAACCGGCAGTTCTCGCTCGGGCTGGTCGGCGGCGGTAACGAGTGGCACGCGGCGGATGAGGCGGGGCGGAAAGCGATCTGGGAGGCGCACAAACAGTACACCCTGGAATTTATCCACTTCCTTAAGAACGATCCCGCTATCCCGAAGCAGATGCATGACAGGTTTGCGCAATGGGGCTTTTGCAAAGACGAGTTCGCCCAGTACGGCCATTTTTCGCCCGCGCTGTATGTCCGCGAGTCTCGCCGGATGATAGGGCTCTATGTCATCAGTCAGAAAGACATTATCGAGGAGCCAAAGAAAGAAGATCCGATCGCCATCTCCTCGTTCCCGATTGACTCGCACGACTGCCAGCGGATTGCTCTCAAGGACGGCGGCGTCATCAACGAGGGAACGATCTATCCTGTGAAGCCAAAAGGGTCGCCGCGGGGCTACGCCTACCACGTGCCGTACCGCTCGATCCTGCCCAGGGCCGAGCAGTGCGACAACCTGCTTGTCCCCGTCGCGCTGTCCTGCACGCACGTGGGCATCTCGTCGCTGAGGATCGAAGGCGCGTGGATGGTCATTGGTCAGGGCGCGGGTGTCGCCGCAGCACTGGCGGCAGATCAGGGCGTGGCCGTGCAGAAACTGGATTACACGAAACTCCGCGAGCGACTGCTGGCACAGAAGCAGGTTCTGGAATTGCCGGATGTGTCCGACCTGCCATCAACGGGCAGCGCCATCCCCGCAAAGACGCTTCCAGGAATCGTGCTCGATGACACACAAGCGAAGCTGAAAGGCAACTGGTCTCGATCAACGAATTTCAAACCGTACATCGAAAGCGGATACGTCTTCAGCGGAGACAAGGATTCGAGATCAAAAGGCGACGTCAAAGCGACCGCGACCTTTCAATTCAAGGCGCCAAAGTCCGGTCGATATCAGCTGCTCATGGCTTACTCGGCTCATGAAACCCGAGCGAAGAACGTCCCCGTGACCGTTTCCTCAGGAACTCACAGCAAAAACATCGTTGTTGATCAAACCGTGCCGCTTCCCGACGGCAAACACTTTCGCCCAATCGGCATGGTCGATCTTGAGGCCAACGCTGAAACCGTCATTCAAGTCACGAACACAGACACAACGGGATTCGTGATCCTGGACGCTCTGCAACTGGTGCCCATCGATTCGGAGTTGAAAACAAATGACTAGACCGTCACAGTGAAAGCGGAAGATCGGGAGTGAACCAAGCCGTAGAGATTAACCACAGAGGACAAAGAGGATCACAGAGAAACGACCCCAATGACCTGAGTGTGTTGTTCACCGCGACGTATCGACGACAAGACGATCACTGAGATCATCTATTGGGAACGTCCCGAAGGCGGCCGAGTGTTCCACACCGGATCCATCGCGACGACACGGGCGTCTATCACGACGAAACGATGAGCAAGCTTGTGAAGAAGCTGTTGCATCATTTCCGCGTGGGATAAACTCGGACCAGGGTTTACGTTCAAGGGAGGTCCGAATTGCCAAATCGTCTTTGACTCCATCCGGCTCAGGGAATGCGAAAACTGATTGCGTCTGGGCATTCCACCAGCGACGCCTGAGCGAGTGTCGAGATTCGCAGCGGTCACAACGCCGAGCGCAAGAGCCGGCTAAGGCCGATGGACTGCCGCTGATACGCAAGTAGTGAGCCTCAATTAAGAACAATCTCCGAATTTTGTGTCTGGAATCGGTCGCAGGCGTACTTGGTAGCAGGAGAAATGTCATTGAACGAAACGCCTCACATACAGCAGTACCTGCAACTTCGCAGCGAATTTATGGGGTACCTGTACGCGATGACTCGTGATGCCGAACTGGCTGAAGAGGTCTATCAAAACGCGGCAGTTGTGGTGATGGAAAAGGCAGATACGCCAGAAACGATTCGCGATTTCCGCGCCTGGGCAAAAGAAGTGGTTCGTCGACAGGCGCTTCACGCAATTCGCGCGCGGGAGGTTGCGGCACGACACGGTCGAGCGATGTCGCCCGAGCTTCTGGAAGCCGTTTCCGACGCATTTGTGCACGACACATCGGAGGATTCCGTCGTCCGCGATGAAGCCAGCGCGCTCAGGCAGTGCCTTGATGGACTTCCGAAAGACAAACGCGAACTCGTCGCCATGCGCTACGAA
>JAHELS010000276.1:0-2938 GCA_024644085.1 Rhodopirellula sp. | reverse complement strand
CTGTTAGCGCCAGCAGTGTATTGCAGAAAGCGCAGGCAGCGGCCGCCGAACTGGTTGACCGCACGTACCGCGTGACGATTTCACGTGCGGGCGAGAGTTCCCGGTCGCGCGAGCTAAGGGTTGATGTGCGAGGTGGAGGCCGGTTTCTTGTGCGTCCCGCCAATGGCGCGTATGTGATGGGAAACGACGGAACGGATTATTGGGTGACGCGGGCAGGCGGGCCTGTTTGGGTGACAAGCGATTTTCGGTCGCTTGCTCCGGAACTAAAACGAACGATTCCAGATAGATGGTTGGTGGAAATTGCCGCTTCTCCGAATGAACCTCTCTTGTTAGAGATGGCTGACTTGCTGGCTTTGATCGAGCACAAGCACGACGTCGAACTCATTGATTCGAACAGTGTTTCCGAGCATCACGTGCGAGCCACCTTAAGATCTGGTCGACGGAATGCGCCGGAGAGGATTGACTTCTGGGCAGACGTAGACAGCGGGGTCGCGCTCAGAGCTGAAGTTGAGTGGTCAAACGGCAGGAAGACGCGATTTGAACTCGTCGAATCAGTGAAGTTGTCTGATCAGTGGTATCATCACTCGGAGCATGCGCCCGGCAGAGATGTCCAGCGTGTTCATGCTGCGAGCCACTTGTAGTGGAATCTCGCAAAAAACTGTCTGATTTCAGCAGGTCCCGTACTTGGTACATAACACCGGAATTCAAATGCTTCAACTTAAGGGAAGAATCTTGTCAAGAACTTACCTTATCTGCTTTGCGATCGCGGCGATGCCAGCGTTTTCTGTTGTCAGCGCGAACGACGCGATCAAGAAGAAGGCTCTCGAACTTTACCCGCAAGCCGACACCAATGGAGATGGTGTCCTTTCAGACAAAGAAGAGGCTGTCCTCAGCCGCCAGGCTCTGAAGAGACATCCCCAAGCCGATCAAGATGGAGACGGCGTCCTTTCCGATGCGGAGAAGCAGAAGCTACTTCGAATGGCTGCGAGTCGGGCGAAGCCAGCTAGCCCGACGCCGGAAAGGGCGGAAAAGAATAGAGCACCGAGTTTTGCCAACGTGAAATACGGCGAACACGAGCGTCACGTCTTCGATCTCTGGTTGGCCGACACCTCCGAGCCCGCTCCGTTGGCCATCTACATTCATGGTGGCGGTTTTAAGTCGGGCAGCAAAGAGAAACTGAACGTAGACACTCTGTCACAACTGCTGAACGCCGGAATCTCCGTCGCGGCAATCAACTACCGTTACGTCACGATTGCCCCTTTGCCGGCAGCCCATCACGACGCTAGGCGTGCTCTGCAATTCATGCGTTCCAATGCAGACGAGTGGAACATCGACAAAGACAAAGTTGCCGCATTTGGTGGTTCAGCGGGCGCGCAAATCTGCATGTGGCTCGCCTTTACGGACGAGATGGCGAAGCCAGATAGTCCGGATTCCATTGCGCGAGAATCAACTCGGCTGACATGCGTGGCAACCGCAGGAGGACAGACATCCAATGGGCCCGAGCTTTGGAGAAAGACGATTGGTCCTCTGCTGGGAGGGAACGGCAAACTTGAATCGCTCTCTAAACCTCTGGGAAATGAAAAGGACCCGGAAAAGATTCGAATTGCGACTTGGGGTGCGAGCACACTGGAGGAAGCGAATGAAATAGCCGCGCGCCATTCCGCTTTAGACATCGTCTCTGCTGACGATCCGCCTATCTTTATGAGCTACGGAATGTCGCCCACGGACAAACTACCCAGTGACCCCAAAAGAGTGCGCGGCTGGCTGATTCATCACGTGAACCTTGGCATTGCACTCAAAGAAAAGACCGACGCTCTCAACCTTGAGGCTCACCTGAAGTACCCCGGTGCAAAACCCAACTACGATTCGCTGGTTGATTTCTTCGTGGATAAGTTGCTGGAGGAATAACGCATCCATGGCAACAAACAGATCGCGGACCTCGTGGCTTATCTGGAGGAATCGAAGCAACCTGCGGAGTCTGCTTCTGCCTTTAGACGGAATCATGTTCTTCCGCATTTGTGAGCGGCGAGGCGCTAGCCGCCGGTGTGCAACCAGAAGAATCGACGGCTAGCGCCTTGTCGCTCACGACGAAACGTATCAATTGAACAGTCTTCCGGCTAAAGCTGGTACTACAAACAACACTGCTAAAACGGAAAGAGCACAATGAAGGATAGAAAGAATTCGCAGCGTACAGTTGGGCGTCGCGACGTGATCAAAGGGGCGGCGACTGCAGGGCTGGTTGTTGCGACCGGAACGCATCCCCTCGTGCACTCCGCTGGGAACCATACGGCAGGTCGCGATTCGATTCAGCGTGAGAACGCCAAGCCAGGAACGCGCGACTGGCTGCTCACCAAGACGCGCACCGTGCCGGGGAAGATAAACAAGATCCTCGACAACGGACGCTGCCAAGTGATCGAAGGCTACTGCTCTGCGAACAGCATTCGCGCGGGCGAGAAGTTGCAAATCATGGTCAGCACCAATCCAGCATCGGCGTTCAAGCTGGAGATCTTCCGCACCGGCTACTACGGCGGCGCTGGAGCTCGACTCGTAAAGACCTTTGACTCGCTCAAAGGTACGCCACAACCAGATCCTCCCATCGGCGAAAACTACGTGCGCGAATGCACGTGGGAGCCGTCACTCGAATTCGAGATTCCCGACGATTGGCTCAGCGGTGTCTACCTCGGGAAGCTAACCGCGGAGAAGAGTGGAGTCCAAAGCTACGTTATTTTCATTGTTCGCGATGATCGTCCCTGCGATCTGCTCTTTCAATGCAGCGACCTGACCTGGTCGGCTTACAATCGTTGGCCCGCCGATTACTCGATTTACACGGAACATGAAGGGTTCTCCAGCACGGGCGTGCCCAGCGGGACGGTGAGCTTCGATCGGCCCTACGGCCTGTTCACCCATCCCGTGAATAAGATCAAGAAGTCGGGTGGCA
>JAHELS010000275.1:3568-7248 GCA_024644085.1 Rhodopirellula sp. | reverse complement strand
AGCGAGGGCAACCGCATTGCGTTACACAGTGAAACGGACGAGTAAGACGGACGAGCGAATCGGACGAGCGGGCGAACTTACGCGATCAAAGCTGCAGGACGCGAATGTTTCGATACCAGGCTTCGGTCGGCTTGCCACTGTGGATCTGTAACCCAATGATGCCGAAAGCGGGAATGTTCTGGTCCGACTCGGTGTAATCGACGGTCTGTTTCCCATTCACGAAAATCTGGATGCTTGATCCCTGGCACAACACTCGCATCGAATTCCATTGCCCTTCTTTGACAAGGTCCTTGGCGACCTCCGGTGCCGGCTCGGCCAACATTTTTCGACGGCGCGACTCGTCGTAAAGCGCGCCCCAGATCGGCCGATCCCATGCGATACCGATATCGCATTGGTAGCCCGACACCTCCGTGCTTCCGGGCACTCGCTTGGAACGGAACTGAACACCCGCGTTGTTTCCTTCACCGACGAGTTTCGCCTCGAAACGCAAATCAAAATCGTCGTAGTTCTGCGTCGTGCAAAGAAACTCGTTGTGCGGGATTTTCTCATCAAGCCGACCGGCAACGATCGCGTCCTCTTCAACCCGGAACCAGTACGAATTCCCCTCCCAACCGGCGAGAGTTTCGCCATCAAAAAGTGCAAGCGATTTGCGGGCGAAGTCGTCGACCGGCTGATCCGAGTGGGCGTTTCCGCACGGCACGACTGCCAATGCGAGCACCAACGACACCGAAAACGCAATCAATGTTCGAATCATCGTGAGCCTTTCAACGAGAATTCACGTCCCTTGGTCAAACCATTCGGCATGATCATAATCTTAACCGCGTCGAGACCGTAATGCAGGCCACCAAAGTACGAACATGAATCAACCGCTTAACAAATACAGTAGCCGGATCACGCAACCCAAAAGCCAGGGTGCTTCCCAGGCGATGCTCTATGCCACCGGTATGACCGCCGAGGACATGGACAAGCCGCAAGTCGGAATCGCCAGCGTCTGGTACGAAGGAAACAGCTGCAACATGCACCTGCTGGACCTGGCCGGCGAGGTCAAGAAGGGGGTCACCGACGCCGGTCTGGTCGGGATGCGATTCAACACCATCGGAGTCAGCGACGGAATTTCGATGGGCACCGAGGGCATGAGCTACAGCCTGCAGAGCCGCGATCTGATCGCAGACTCGATCGAGACAATCATGGGTGCCCAGTGGTACGACGCGCTGATCACCTTGCCGGGCTGTGACAAGAACATGCCCGGATGCCTGATGGCGATGGGACGACTCAACCGCCCCGCCATCATGGTCTACGGCGGGACGATCAAGCCGGGCAACTACAAGAACGAGAAACTCGACATCGTCAGTGCGTTTCAGTGTTACGGGCAATTCATTGCGGGTCAGATCAGCGAGGAAGAACGCCAGGAAATCGTGCAGCGAAGTTGCCCCGGCGCTGGAGCATGCGGCGGCATGTACACTGCCAACACAATGGCAACGGCAATCGAAGCGCTCGGCATGTCGCTGCCTTACTCCGCCAGCATCCCCGCCGAAGACGCCGACAAGAAAGATGAATGCCGACGGGCCGGCGCAGCGATTCTCGAATTGCTCAAGGCCGATTTGAAACCTCGTGACATCATGACACGGACCGCGTTTGAGAATGCCATGGTGACCGTGATGGCGCTCGGCGGCAGCACCAACGCCGTGCTTCATCTGATCGCGATGGCCCGCAGCGTCGGAGTTGAATTGACACTGGATGATTTTCAAAGTGTCAGCGATCGGATCCCTTACCTTGCCGATCTCAAGCCGAGCGGCAAGTTCGTCCAAGAGGATCTGCACAACGTCGGCGGGACCCCCGCGGTGATGAAGTACTTGCTCGAAAAAGGTTTGATGGACGGCAACTGCATGACTGTCACCGGCAAAACGCTGGCCGAAAACCTGGCATCGGTGCCCGGCTTGAAAGAAGGGCAAACCATCGTGCAGCCGGTCGAAAAACCGATCAAGTCCTCAGGGCATATTCGCATTTTGAAAGGATCGCTCGCACCCGAAGGTGCTGTGGCGAAGATCACCGGCAAGGAAGGATTGTTGTTCACCGGTCCGGCACGCTGCTTCGATAGTGAAGAAGAAATGCTTCGTGCACTGGAGGAAAAAAGAATCCAAAAAGGGGATGTCGTGGTGATTCGCTACGAGGGCCCCAAAGGAGGACCAGGGATGCCTGAGATGCTGACCCCCACCAGCGCGATCATGGGTGCGGGGCTCGGGTCAGATGTCGCCATGCTGACCGACGGGCGGTTCAGCGGTGGAAGCCACGGTTTCATCGTCGGCCACATCACACCCGAGGCACAGTCCGGCGGCCCGATCGGGCTTTTGCAGGACGGCGATATCGTTACCATCGATGCGGAAAAAAATCGCCTGGACGTCGACCTCAATGACGACGAATTATCACGTCGCAAAAACTCATGGAGCGCACCTCCGTTGAAAGCGACCCGTGGCACGCTTTACAAGTACATCAAAAACGTCAAGACCGCGAGCGAAGGATGCGTCACGGACGAGTGAAGGCTTGGCTTTCGCAACCGCGTCCGGATCAGCTGCCAGAACGCTTTTTGATCAGATTCAACAATTCGGTACGTTGCGGGTGATCCGGTTCGAGGTCAAGAACCATCCGCCATTGCTCGACCGCCTTGTCATATCGCCGCGCCTCGGCAAGCGCCGTGGCAAGCTTCATGTGGAGTGACGACGTTTGCGGATTCTGTTGCACCGCGAGTGACAGATACTCGATGTATTGATCGAGTTTGCCGGCTTGGTTGTGCTTGTCCGCGACTGCAAGATAAGCATCGACCAACGCAGATTCGTATGCCTCGGGATCGAGCTCAACGGCTTCTTGAAGGTGTGCAAGATACTCATCGTATTTCCCGACTCCGAGGGCACTTTGAGCAAAGTAGTAGCTGTAGAGAGCACGATCCTCATCAGCAACCTGTTCACCCAGTTGTTGATACATCTCGTACGCCTTTTGAAAGCGTCGGCCGTTCAGGTAAACGTTAGCTAACAACATCTGGACGTCTAAACTTTCTTGCATCCCGCCTTCGATCGCCGTCGCTATCTGGAAGATTGCTGATTCTCTCGGAGCCGCACGGAACACGTTCTTTTTTCCCGCAACCGACTCGATCAGGTACCATTTGCCGCTGATCTGGCCCGCCTGCGCGGATTCAATTGTCACGACGGCGACACGTCCAAAGTAGTTACGCAGATTGAAGTAGGCGGATGCCAATTTGTAGTGCAGCACGGGGCTTTCGAGCCCGAGACGGATCGCCTGCTGGTATGCCCCGGCCGCGAGTGCGAAACGATTCTCCGCCAGGTAAATGTTTGCAAGCTGATACTGGTCCGGCGCACTCTTGGGATTCAGCTTGATCGCTTCTTTGTAATACTTTCGCGCCTGCTCGTACTTGTCGAGATTGAACGTCGCCTCGGCCAACATGTGGTAGGTGGGGTAGTCATGCCGGAATTCCAACAGCGGTTCCAGAACAGCTTCGAGGTCTTCCCATCGCTCGGCCGTGTAGAGGACTTCGGCAAGTAGTTGCCCCGCCTCGACGTGGTCGGGGAACTGTTCCAAAATCGCTTCGAGAAGTTTTTCGGACTCTGCGGGCTGACTTGCGTAGCGATACGCCCGGGCGAGATGAAGTCGGTAAATTGTTTTGGCGC
>JAHELS010000275.1:0-3468 GCA_024644085.1 Rhodopirellula sp. | reverse complement strand
CTTAGAGGCGATAGGTTTTGATCCATGCAATTTGTTCTTTCGCCTTGGACGCCATCTCGCCTTGCGGGTAGTTGTTGATGTAGTTGGTGTATGCATCCATGGCTTCGACCCAGTTGCCGAGTTGCTCGTGGTTTTCCGCGATCGCCGCCTGGGCCGCGCTCGCTTTGGGGCTGCGGCGATAATTCCTCAGGAACGAGTTGTACGCGGCGATCGCATTACCGTACTTCTCATTCGACTCGTAGTACCGAGCGATCTTCCAGCTGGCGTCTTCGGCAACGGTGGTACCGCTGTACTGTTTGACAATTTCCAACCACGTCGCCATCGCCGCTTCGCTGTCGTGCAGGCGTTGGTCGTAAATCTGTGCCATTCGTAGTAGGGCGTCATCGGCTTTGTCCGCCGAAGCGACACTCGCGGCTCGCCGGAAACTGGCAACTGCCTTACGCAATGCGGCGTTTGTCTTGTCCTGGCGATCGGCCAACTGCGCCGTAGTCAACGCTTCCTCCTGTTGCGCCGCCCAGTTGGCAACGACCGAGGCGTTGGCTTGGTCAAAGGCAACATTGATCGCAGCCTGGAAAGCCGTCTGCTTATCCGCCTCGTCGCGTTTCCCTTCTTTCTTGAGCTGGGTGATTTGATCGAGCGTTTTCATTCGCTGGACTCGACGATTGCCCTGGGAAACCGCGTAGGCCTGCTTTTGTGCCATCTCGTTGGCGATTCGAACCGCCTGACCACGGGTAACGCCTGCCAACATCTGGGCTTCATTCTCGAAACTGGCTCCCACTTGGAACAACGCATCATCAGCCAGAGGGCTCGTTGGGTAGATTTCCGCGGTCGCCAGAAACGCGTCGCGCGCATTCTCGGTCTGACCCAGCTCCATGTAGATCATTCCGACTTGAAACAGCGCGTCGTCTGCGAGATGGCTTTCGGGCCATCGCTGGGCAACCTTTCTGTATTCAATGATCGCCTTGACTGGGTTGGAAAGTTTATCATGCACGATCGCGCCGATCTGGAATTGCGCGTCGAACGCCTTGCGTTGGCCCGGCTCGTCGACAACCTTCTGGAAACGGGCCAGATCTTTGAGAATCTCCAGACGCGACGCTGCTTCGGCGACCCGCGGGTCCTCGGGGTAAGCCTTCTGGAATTCGCGGTACGCTCCTTGCGCCTCCTCCCAGCGGCTCAAGTTGATCGTGCACTCGGCGATCGACCATTTCGATTCCTGAGCCCAGTTCCCCTGGTCGTACTCGAGGATCACTCGACGATACGCCGCGATGGCATCTTCCCAGATTTCATTGGCTTGATGGACCTGGCCGATCATCGTCAACGCCTGACCAGCACTGTCATGAGCTGGGAAGCTGTCGACAAACGTTTCCAATACATGCAGCGATTCGACCCAACGCTTCTCATTCATCAGCCGCGTGGCAATCCGGAAAATCGCGTTTTGCAATTCGGCATCGTTGCCGCCTCGGGAAAAGTTCAATTCCAAATACGATTCAACTGCGCGAAGGGGTAAACGCAGTTGATTCTGGTACGTCTGTGCAATCTGCAATGCCGCCTGCTCGGCCAACGGATTGCCGGGATAGTGCAACATCATCTCGTTCCATACGGTGATCGCTTCGTCGAAAAACCGTCGGCTGGTCAATTCCTGAGCGATGTTCGCAAGCATTTGCGGGATCTCATGGATGCTCGGGTGATCATGGTAAAGATCCGCGGTTTCCAACAGTTCATTCGCTGCTCGAACAAACTGTCCGCGAGCCAACGTCGAACTGAATCGGGCGACGACCCGCGCCTGCGAGAGGTGGCTGGTGGCAATGTCCCATTGGGCCTGGTGCTTCAGGCTCTGGTTCTCGGGAAACGCCGTAATGATCGCGGAAAGTTCATCTCGCGCAAGCGTGAACCGGGTGTTCACTTCGTCCAACATTTCCTGCTTTGGCGTATCGGGCTTGACGGCGCCTGCGGCCCAGGCGAGGTAGTCGCGTGCGATACCGTGGCGTAACTGCGGAAGCTCGATGTCGGTCGGGTTGTCACTGATGAATTGTTTGACGAGCTTCGCAGCACGCTCCCATTGGCGAATGCTTCGCCAATGGTTCACGATTACCATGATCTGCTCGCGAGCTTGGCCGGCCGTCACCGTGTCGGCGTGCGCGTCGCGAATCGATTGAAGCTTTTCGTACGCGACATCGAGAATTGTCTGGCGCCGATTGATCTCGGCATTGGAAAGTACCGGGACAACAAATTGCGGCGTCTCCTGTTGGACCTGATTGTTTTCGAGTGCCTGCTGCGTGGGATCACCGTGGCGGATTTCGTTGTCCCGCAGCATTGCGATTTGCGTTGCCATCGCCGACTGTTGACGGCGCACCGCGGCCAACAAATCGGATTCACGCGCGGCGCGAGCCGACTCGCTGGCCATCCCGCTGCGACCCGCTTCGCCAAACCCCATTGCCATTCCAGCGTCCCCGAACAGATCACCGGCGACGTCCATTGACATCGCGTCGGCACTCTCGTTGACGGCGTCGACCGAACTCGAGGCGTGGGGCATTGCCTCGTCCGTCTCGAGCGCCGAATTGATTTCGGGCCGACGGGTCGCGGCGGCGCCTTGCACTCCCATGGCGATCAATGGAGCCGCGTCGCTTGAGGTTCTCGTGGCACGCTCCCAAAGTGTGATTGCCGCGAGCATTTGACGGGCATGCTCGGGCATGACTTTTCCCACTTCGCACAGAGCTCTCGCCAAATCGAGTCGCTCGGGTTGACGGAGGGGCAGCTGCTGGGCCTGCAGATCGGCGTACACACCTTCCGCGATTTCCCATGCGCCGACTTGTACGTGTTGTAGCGCGATCTCCATGATCTTGCCGATCACCGCACTGACAATAGGGCTGTCAGCGTGCTTGGCCAGGATCGCGTTGTAGGCCGCGATTGCCGCCTGGAAATCTTCACTCAAGGCGGCCGGCGGATCTCCGCCGTGTTGACGGTCCATCAATTCACTCAGTGCCCGAGTGGCCTTGATGTGTTTCGCCAGCGCGATGCCGTGCGCGGCGCGTTGAGCCACAGTCAAATCGCCGGGCAAAGAGGTCTGCAGCGCCGCATTGTCGCCGGCAAAGGTTTCGAGGTTCGTATAGATCTGCACCGCGATGTCGTACTTCTCGTAGTTCTCGAACGTTCTTGCGACCGAAACGATCTTGTTGACAGCTGCCGGCACGAGCTTGTCCGCCGGACGATTTTGGATGAACTGTTCGAATCCTGCGACCGCTTCCTTGATCGCAGGAGTTAGTGACAACGTTTCACGCCCGTTGAATTGACCCGTTCGCCGATCCAGTTCGTCGCGCGCAATGGACAACCGCAAACTCGCTAGTTCGAATTCGGCGGCCGCGTCGAGCCGGTCAACGGCGCGTTCAGCCTTGACGGCGATCGCTGCCTCAGCTGCTTCGAAATAACCGAGATTTCGGTAGTGCGCTATGACCGACGAACGTAACGCAG
>JAHELS010000066.1 GCA_024644085.1 Rhodopirellula sp. | reverse complement strand
TGAGGAAATCAATCAAGCAATCGACACCATCTATGAACATCCCAACGTGGGCCCCTACATCTCCCGAATCCTGATTCAAAGGTTCGTCAAAGCGAATCCGTCAACGACGTACGTCAGCGATGTGGCTAACGTTTTCAACGATAACGGATCCGGGGACCGCGGTGACCTGCTGGCCGTGATTCGGACGATCCTGTTGCACAACGAAGCCCTTCGATCCCAAAGGTACCAGCGGATTCGCGGGGCCGGACGCAGCATTGTCGGTTTGAGGGTCAGAACTCGGGGCACCGAGCACTCCAAGCTTGTCGAGCCGATCCTGCGATACACCCAGTTTATCCGGCAGTTCAACGGCGAACCGATCGACCTGGCCAAGGGATTTCGGATTCGCCCGACCAACCTCGACCTGAACCAGTTGCCGTACCAGGCACCAAGCGTGTTCAACTACTTCCGTCCGGAATACCAACCACCGGGCTACGAGGATTACACCCCGTCGCGAAGCATTCCCAACGGCGATTTGCTTTCGCCGGAGGCCCAAGTCTACACGCCTGTGCTCGCGAACCGGTTCCAAAACCTGCTGTACCGGCACATGCACAACAACTACTCGAGCACGAACAGCTACAACAGCGTGACCTTTTACACGCCAACAACGGGTCCCGGCCCGCTGGAGACCGAGGTTGCATTGGCCACCACCGGTCTGGCCGCGGGTAACTTTTCCGAACTGCTCGAGCATCTCGACATGGTGATGTGCCACGGCAGCCTGAGCGAGGATTGCAAAACGGTGATCAACGACGCGCTGGTCACCAGCGGCAACACCAACACTTCGGAATTGGCACGGCTGGCCATCTTCGGGGTCTGCGGCGCACCGGAATCGGCAATTGACGAGTAGCGCGCGAACACGTCCTCCAACAACACACCAACCTGCCAAGGAACTCATCGATGACTGTCAATCCTAATCACCTGTTTTCGACACTGACCCGGCGCGATTTTGTCAAACGTGCTGGTGGATGCGCCGGACTCTCCTCGCTGTCCATTCTCTCGACCCTCTTGAATCTGAAGCTGACCCAGTCAGCCTTGGCCGCAGGGCCGGCGAACAATGATTACAAGGGGCTGGTGTGCCTTTTCGCTTTCGGTGGCATGGATTCGCGCAACCTGCTGGCGCCTTACGAGCCGGTCGAATGGCAGGGTTATCGGGATATCCGCCAGGGACTTCATTACGATCCGGGCAACGGAGTCGCTTTACCGCGGGCCGGCGACTTGCCACAAACCGATCCGAACTGGGGCATGTCACTCAAGCCGATCGAGCCCAAGCCAACCAATCCGATCAACGGCGGACGGCGTTTCGGAATCCACGGTTACTTCAATGCCAACCGCAACGAGAATAACGGCCAGTCGGTCAATCCCTCTGAGGATTACATGCGGCAACTCTATCGTGACCAGAACCTGACCTTCGTCTGTAACGTCGGCAGCCTCGTCAACCCCGACACGACGTGGGAAAACTGGACCAATTTCCGTCCCGTCGGCCTGTTCTCGCACAGCGACGAACAACGCAACTGGATGACAGCGGTGCCCGACAGCCAGTCGCAGAACATTGGCTTTCTGGGACGAACCGCCGACATGCTGATGAGTACGCATAACGAGACGTCGGCAATTTCGATGAACATCGTGATGGATTCGTTCCGCACGATGTCAATCGGCGAGAATACGCTGCCGTACATCATCACCGACAGTGGGTCGCACGAATTCATCTTTGACCGATATCCCCGAACCTCCACGCCGACACATCGTGACACGATCATCACGAACATGACCGATGGATTGCTTTCGCAACAGTTTGCAAACCTGTTGGAACTGAGTCATGCCACATCACGTCGCGATGCGATCGATGCAGCGCTTGCCTACAACGATGCGACGTTGAACGTGACTTTGAAGACGGACAACGCGATGGGATTCGGACCGTGGCCAACGCACGGTTTGGGACGTGACATGCGGCAAGTCGCCCGATCGATCATCGCCCGTGAGGCCCTGGGCCAAACTCGCCAACTCTTTTTCCTTTCACGCGGCGGCTTCGACAACCACTCGCAGTTGATCCCGAATCACAACGTCTCGCTCGCCGAAATAGGTGAAACCGTTTATCGGTTCTGGAAAGAAATGGAAGCCTGGGGTCTGCAGGACTGCGTGACGTTGTTCACCGCTTCGGATTTCGAGCGAACCTACGGGCCGAATTCAAACAAGGGTACGGATCACGCCTGGGCGTCGAACCAGTTTGTTGTTGGCGGCAGCCAGATCAACGGCGGCGACGTCGTCGGCGTCCAGCCCGATGCATCCGATCCGGCCAAGTTCGTTTCGTCGACCAGATCGACTCGCATTTATTCCACCGACACCCGCGGCCGGATCTTCCCCAGCCACAGTGTGGATGAATACATGGCCGAGATCATCAAGTGGTTCGGTGACTTTACCGACGGCGACCTGGAGAACATCCTTCCCAACTACAGCAACTTTGCCGGCCGGCCCAAAATCGGTCATATGGCCTAGGCGGGCGGAATCAAATCTGGGTGACCGAATCCGGTGCGGCAAATCGGAATGCTCCGCCGCTCCGGGTTCGGCGCCCTTTTTATCTCGCGTTCGGCCATGTGCCATGAAAGGCTGCGAGGCGGCTCGCTTGTCCCAAACGAGATTTGTTCCTTAGCGCTGTGGGACAAACTCTCGTTTTGGGGCAAGCCTGGCGTGATTAGGGATTCTGTATGAACCCTAATCGCGCCCGCCGCGGACCCTCGAAAAAATGCGTCCCATGCCATCGTTGCCCGTGCCATCGTTGCCCGTGCAAGCGCATGTTTTGATGTTGCGCGAAAACAAGCACGATGGGCGAGTCGTATTCGTAGGCCGGACCGAGCGTCGCGAGTTCCGGCAACGCCTTGAATGATCGCCGGAACTCGCGACGCTCGGTCCGGCCTACGACGCTTTCGCTGGTCTCGCGGGCGACTTGAGTTGTCAGTATTGGCAGCGCGAGGTTACCGCCGCCAAGCCTGCGAACGACAACGACTACAAACGCAGTGACTCGCAGACGCGAACGGTGAACGAGTCGCCGAGCGAGTGTCAGTCGGAAAAGGACGGCACATAATCGTCGACGAAGATCGTGCGGGGGCGATAGCGAAAATAGGGACTGATCGGCTGCTGGCGAACCAGCCCCCGCTGTATCCCGATTCCAAACGGAAACATCGGATCGGGCATGCTACCAATGTAGTAGACCGCCGGGCCCTTGCTTGCGTTGTAAGCCCGGCGTGCCTCCAAAGCATACGTGCGGCGGTCGTTGAGCCGGTACACATAATCGGCGAACAACGGATTCTCCATTCGCCGTGTGTGCGCTCCAGGCATGCTGATCCTGATCCGCTGGTCGTCGACCAGTTTTTTCTTGACGAACGCCTGATCCTCTTCGACCAATTCATCGATCATCACGACAATCGGACTGGGACGATTTGCGATTCTCAATGAAACGGCCTGCTCCGTCTGGTCTTCCATCGTCGCAATCACGCGGTGACCACTCTTGGCTGTCCAAACACGTTTTTCCGCATGCGCAGTGCCTGCATCCAATACACCAACGACGACGACAAGCGCAAACAGTTTCCCAACCAATCGCATCGCTATCCCCAAATACGTTCCCATCTCTCTTTCCGAGCCGATCGATGTTTCATTCTACGAAATCCGTTTCCGGAGGTGGTACACGGAAATGACTCGTCATTGCATGGCTGCGCGAAGTCCCAACTCGGTGCCTGCTGGACACTTGGGGACGCAAACCGAGGTGCGAACCTGTGCAGCAGCCCCAGCGATGTTTTGCCCTCGCCGTTTCGTAGACTCGGCGTCCTCTGCTGATCACTGCGAATTCAAGGAATCCGAATTTGACGAGCGGCGCACAACACCGGACCGGTGAGGGGCTCGTCGGTCGGATCGGGATTAATACTCCAGAGGGAAATGGTGGTGTTGGGCGTGAGCGCCGCTCGCCGTGATTGATGCCGTCGTGAAACTCGTCTTGGAAATACCACTTTTGAATCGACCCTTTGTTACATGGAGTAGTAACATGCGAACTCTCGTTACCTTGGCCGTCCTTACCGCTGCACTCTTTGCGTTCGACACCAGCGCCAGCGCGCAGGGTTACCAGGTCGGCAATTACACACCGGGCGTTGACATGCCGTTGTTCGCCGTCCGCGAGTACTTCGGCCGAGACACTTTTGCCGCGCAGAGTCTCACGGCGACGTACAGCCTCGTCATTCTTGAAAACACTGACACCGGATGGATTAATCCGAGCGACGCGCCGAGGGTCGACGCGATGACCTTGGTTGCCAACGGCATGAGCCCGCCCGCGGTTCAGTACCCTGCGACAAACGGCAACGGTCCGATCGAGTTTCCGCACCGTATCCGGTATCGCGGTCCAAAAGAGACGGCCACGTACAACGGAATCGATTGGCGAAATGTTCAGCCGGCAACAAGCTACACACAGTTTGTCGAAGTGAGCTGGGAAGCGGGCGTCGGTCAATACACCGGCCAGTACTACCCGGCCGGCTCAACAATTGTGGCGTTCGACTATACCGTTCAGTGATCCAGCCACCAGCAGTTATCCAGTTTTCGTTTCCATCACACAGGAGACACCTTTGCTGCCGGGCGAAGCCTGAGCGGGGCGACCGATAAAGATTCGCATCGGTTCATTGTTGAAGCCTCCTGCCAAGGAGCATGACGGGATCGGCGTTTCTTTATCGGCCAAACCGCTCGGAGATAAAGGGTAGAGCTGTTTCGCGCGGGGAAATACAAAAGTCAAATTCGCCGGAATGTTGAGTGATGCGACAACAATCGCATGCCACGGTCTGCGTTGGGTGCCGAGCTCGAAGCCAGCGTTCGGCGTCAATTAGCTGCGGATCTCAAGCGTGACGCCTGCTCGATTTCGACACTCATCGACTTGACTTGGTTGCATGAAGTGCCGGAACGGCATGCCGCGCGTCCATCCTCTGCAACTGCTGCTCAAGCTCTGCCTGCAATGCAATTGCGACTTCCGGGCGCTCACGACTCAGGTCAATCTGTTCGCCGATGTCTTGTGACAGATCGTACAATTCTGAGCGTTGCTCCTCATAGGAATACAACAATTTGTGACGGCCTTTTCGAATTGCCGACTGCGGCCTGGTCTTACTGACCGCGAAATCGTTGACGCCGATCTTCTCGCGAGCCTTCGCATAACCCTCTTCCGGGTGATAGTAGGGAAAGTGCCAGATCAGCGCCCGCTCGTCGTGATGATCGGGATCGTCAAATGCGGGCAGGAGACTTATTCCGTCGACGTTCTCGGCATCGCCCCCCGCCGCGTCAACGAATGTGGACAGCAGGTCGTAGCCGATGACTGGCAATTCAGATTTCGCATTCGACCGAGTGCGGCCCGGCCAATGAACGATCAATGGAACTCGCACGCCGCCTTCGTACAGGTTCCATTTCGAGCCGCGAAGTGGTCCGTTGGCGGTAAAGTCGGGGTGCCCGCCGTTGTCGGATGTGAATACGACCAGAGTTCGATCGCGACTGCCGGACTCGTCCAACGAATCGAGAATCCGGCCAACGTGATGATCAAGCGTTTCGAGAAATGCCGCGTAGGCGATCCGCCTTTCACGGTTCGGCGTGTTGGCTGGAACGATCGACTCGTATTTTCGGATCAGCCAACGGCACGAAGTCTTGACCGGCGTGTGGACGTAAAACGATGACACCATTGCGAAGAACGGTGCCTCGTGCTCGCGCCCGAGAAATTCGCAGACATGGTTGACCATCGAGTCATTATCGAACTTGCCCGGTTGGTCGATCTTGGGGGGTTGATTCTGTTTCCAGGCATACGGATGAGCGCCAAAATCTTCGACCGCAAACTGAAATCCCTGTTGGATCGGTCCATGCGTTGGACTCCATCCGAGGTATCGTTTGTGGTGTGCGTTCAGATGCCACTTGCCGAAAAACGCGGTGGTATATCCGAGCCTGCCTAACCGCTCGGCGATCGTTTCCTCATCAAGAGGAAGGTTCAACTTCAGTGGCGGCGCCGTCAGTTGCGTCGGCATGTCAATCTTCTGGCGACCAGGCTCGTTCTTCGTGACAAACTCGAATCCGAGCCGTGCCGTCGTCTTTCCGGTCAGAATACTGGCGCGCGAGGCCGAGCAAATCGGAGCGGGCGCGTAACCTTGCGTGAACATCAGGCCCTGCCCGGCCAGCCGGTCGATGTTCGGCGTCTTGTGCCACGGGTGACCCGCGATTGCCGGATCGGACCAGGCGAGGTCATCGACGAGAATAAGCAGGATGTTGGGCCTTTCAGCCGGCTGAGTCGTTTCATCCGCAGCCACCGGAGCCGATGCCGCGAAGAGATTGAACAGCGATAGTATCAAGACGATCGAAGAGGAACGAACCGGAATCAACGGATACGTCGGTAACAATCGTCTCATCGTCGCTTCATGCTCGCCGGGCAACGCGAATCGGGAAACCATGTTCATCGCCCTTGCGATTGGGATGTGAACACCGTGTCCATCAGCGCGATCCGGCATGTCGATCGTCGATCGTTTTGCCACTTAATCGTCTCCACCAACTTTGCCCCCAAATTGTTCAAAGATACTTTCAGCGTGCACTGTCAATAGCTCGACCAGATCGGGGTCATCCGAGAGTGGCGTGTTTGGATCGAGCTGGCCCATGCGGGCGCCGAGCACGACCGCCGCCACAACATGTTCGACGTCGACGGGACGACCGGTCGTGCCTTCGAGTTTGATGGCGAGGTCGAGCAGAACATCCGTTAGCGATGGGTCGACGCTTGCCAATCCCGCAGGCGTTACAGAAACGCCCGGAACAATTTGTTGGTCGCCGGCGTGGTCCACAAGCACCTCGTTGAATTGATTCTTTTCACAACGCTGTGATCTGCGACAGTCGGCGGATCATGAAAAAATGGTCCGCAGGATGTCGGTCATGGAGAAATGTGACAAGTCCTGGCCACACGGAAGCCATCGGTGCTGCGTCGATTCGAAGGTCCGCAGGGACAACGACCTTTGCAACGAAGACCCGATAGTGGTGCGTCGTAAGCCCCGCCCCTCAATGAACGCATTTCCGTATCGGGTACGGGACTTGCCGACAAAAACCATCACTCGATTATACCGGTCTCGGATTCGAGCCCATCACCCCGAGTCACTTCGATCCACGAGGCCGCTAAAGATACCAATTAGCTTTGACTTTACTCACTACTCCGACTCTCCGGCCCTGGGCGGTGGAAACGGAACGTTGAGATTTCGACCAAAAGCACGCCATCGGGCGGCGATACCGACACACCTGGGGGATGGAAGAGTAATATGAGCAGGGACAAACGTCTGCGCCAAGAAAAGAAAACGGCTACGTCGCCACGCAGAGCAGGAATTGCTTGCTCTTTTGCGACGTCAACCGAACCAACGAACAGATTGAAGTGTAATTGTTTCTAGGTTAAGTTTTCTCGTCTCTCATTCTCCTCGAACACGCCAGGTCTGATGGGCAAGAATCGTTCCCCGATGGAGTTCGTATTGGGGGCCCTGACCCTTTTGGGCGTCCTGCTCGTGGGAGGATTCTATCTCTACGATCGGTTCAACCCTCTGCAAACGGTTGCGGTCGAACGGACCGTTGCCAAAGAGGTAACGACGGCCGAGGTAGCGGTTCCACCGAAAAAGATTGCGCCGCCAGCTGCGGAATCCGGCACGGCGGCAATCGAGAAGCCGGTTTACGAGTTGAAGACGCAGGAGAGCGAATACCTCTGGGATCTGGAACACCACAACAACGTGTTGTCAAAGCACGGCTTTGAGAAGCTGATCGACGCTTGGCGTGACCAGGATCGCGAGGTAATGCTCGCACTTTTCGACGAGGATTTCCACGGGAAGTTGATTCGAGTTGAAGATTCTCAATCTCTCGAATTGAAAACGGAAATGATCGATGTGTGGCGACACGATTCCACCGAGGAGTCGTCGGTCGACGCCGATCGCGAAGCATTGGTTGATTGGCTACTGGAGTTTCGTCTTCAGTTCGCTGACGAGCCTCCCCCGCGTGGCCGTCTGGACGTTCGGACAATCGAGCCGCCGGAATCCGAACAGGGACCGGGAACTTGGACCGTGACTTGCATCCATCGTCTTTGGGGAAGAGCCCTGGACGGCGGTGCACTCGAGGTGACCGTCCATCTGACCATCGAAACGGACGACCTGACGAAAGAAAGACTCGCCGAACCCGGCTGGTTACAAAGATGTGATCTTCGCCAGGTTGCCTCGGCGCACACAAAACAGAAGTTATTTCGCGACGTCACCGATGAATCGGGAATCGACCCGACAGTGATGCACGATAACTGGCTGGAGGACAACAAGATCATCAACACCGGCGGTGTCTACGCGTGCGACTTCAATCACGACGGATTCACTGATCTGTTGATTACCGACGAACACAAGCGGTTTTTCTTTGGCCGGCCTGGCGGCCAGTTTGACGAAGCAACCGACGAGATTGGACTGGACGACGAAAGCGCGCTCGATCTGGGTCATTGGAAGACGATGACTGCCGCGTTCGCGGATCTGGACAATGATGGTTGGGAAGATTTGATTCTGCCCGTATCAGGCCGCGTCTATCGCAACGAGAAGGGAAAAAGTCTTCGTGACGTGACGCACAAGACGAATCTGGGTCGCCTGCTGCACCGGATGCCGCCAAGCCATATCGGTGGAATCGCAATGGCCGACTATGACCGCGACGGCCTGATCGACCTGTACGTGGCCCGATCTGTGCCACCGGTTGGATCATGGCTCGAGAGCCGCCAACCAAAAATGATCGCGAATCAATTGATCCGAAACGAAGGCGATTGGTTCTTTACTGATGTCACCAAACAAACAGATACCGGCGGTGGCGGACGATCGTGCTTCACAGCCGTCTGGACCGATGTCAACAACGACCGCTGGCCGGACCTGTACATCATCAACGAATTCGGTGACGGTGCTCTGTATGTGAATCAAGACGGAAAGTCTTTTCGGGAACGTGACCTGGTCGACGCGCCGGAAGATTTCGGATCCATGGGACTGGCCTGCGGAGACGTCAACAACGACGGCAACATCGACCTCTACGTCTCGAACATGTATTCCAAAGCCGGCAGCCGGATCATGGGGAACATGAAAGCGGAGGATTATCCGCAAGAGGTCAAGCAAAAGCTGCGGAACATGGTCGGCGGTGGAGAGATGTACCTGAACCAAGGCGACCTCAAGTTCAAAACTGCGGGCCAAGACTATCAAGTCCACGCTGCGGGTTGGGCCTGGGGATCGTCGCTGGCTGATTTCGACAACGACGGGTGGCTCGATCTGTATGTAACGGCCGGATTCATGAGCCGGGACCGGAAAAAGCCCGACGGCTGAAACTGCTTGTGGTTGGCCGTCGTGTCACGGCCGTGCGATAAACAATGCGATGTTCCCCTGCCCGGCGAGTTGGACGAAGAACTCGGCGAGTTCTGGAACGGCAGTCCCTGGAACATTTTTCGGGAAAACAATCTCAGTTCCTTCGAACGCAATCGGGCGTACATGAATGTCAAAGGCGGGGGCTTTCTGGAAGTCAGCTACTTGTCCGGCGCCGATACTGATTCCGACAGCCGAGCCGTGATGGCGCTCGATATCCGCGAACCGGGTCGACTCGACTTGCTCGTTCGTCAAGTGGGTGGCGGCCCGCTGAGACTCTTTGAAAATCGTTTTCCGCAAGCAAACTATTTGAAAGTTTCCCTGCGTGGCGTGAAAAGCAACCGGCTGGGTATCGGAGCCAAACTTGTTGCCCATGTTGGCGACCAGCAGATCGTGCGCGAATTGTATCCGATCAATACGTACAGCTCGCAGCACCCGGCTTTCGTCCACTTCGGATTGGCGCAGGCGTCGAAGGTTGATCGGCTCGTCATTCAATGGCCTTCAGGAGAAGAGCAGGAAATCGAGGATGTCCCGGCCAATCGACACCTTGTCATCGAAGAAGGTAACGCAGATTTGAAAGAACTGGGCCGTCGGCGGTAAGACGGGCGGCGGTAAGACAGGCGGCGGCATGTCGACAACCCACGATCCGTACCCATCGGGGGTGTTCTGCATGCCGTGAAAACTCTTCAGCGGTTGAGAGCCGAATATTTGCATGACGCTGGCGGGTCGGGAATAATCACGACTGGAAAGGCCAGGACGCTTTCACTTCTCACTTCTCTTCAGGTATGTCTCATGCGAATTCAAATTGCAACTCTTGCTGTGTTGATTGCAACTTCCCTTAGCACGATGCTTGCTCCGTCGGCTTGGTCCCAGGAAAGCGATCCGTTCGGGTCGGATCCGTTTGGAGGGGATTCGCAAAGATTGAAAACGCAGCGAACTCAATCGCCGCGCGCCCGACCGGCTGAAGCGGCCAGACCATCAGCGATCGGTCGCACAGCAAAAATGGGAGTTCATGAAATTGAACCGGTGAAAGTCGGTATCGTGAACGGAAGTGAATCGGAAGAGCGGATTCGTGCCGCTCTAGGAGATGAAACGAGCAACGCATTTCACGAGACGCCTCTTCAGGAGGCAATCCAAATCATCTCAAAGAATCACAACATTCCGATCGTTGTCGACGGGCGAGCGCTCGAAGAAATCGGCTTGACTCCCGACACTCCTGTTAACCTCGATCTGAAGAATGTCACCTTACGCGCGTTCCTGCGACTGATGCTACGTGAGCTCGACTTGACGTACATGATCAAGGACCAGGTAATCCAGATCACAACGATCGAGGCGGCGGAGCAGAACCTGGTGACTCAAATGTACCGTTTGCCTGAAAACCTGGTGAAGAATTCCCGCGAGGTGTTGACGGCCTTGCAGTCAGCCGTTGTACCCGATACCTGGAGCACTCTCGGCGGTCCGTCGGCGGCCAGCACCATCGATCATGTCTTGATCATTTCGACGACAAGCGATGTTCATGACCAGGTAGAGAGTTTCCTCAATACGTTGATCGAAACGTACGGAGCGAGCGTCGATCACCATTAGTTTGGTTCATGCCCCAAACACTCCGCGGAGCAGATTTCGGTCCTGGTTAACGGGCGGTGGCGGCAATCTCGTCGGCTAAAACTCAAACCAGATCAAACCCGCCCGTGCTGTCGCTGAACGATTCTGTCTCGACGCCGAGTCGCTGGAGCATCGATACATAAAGATTCGAGAGCGGAACATCTTCGTTGGTGGTTTTCTTCTGCCACGGCTCCGTACCACCGTCCCAGGCACCGCCCTGTGGATTGGTGCCGGCTCGGTTGATGTAGCGGCCATGCTGCAGACCCATGTTTTTTCCTCCCGAAAGGATCAATGGATAGTTGCGCGACAAATGGAACGCGCTCGAGGCGGAACCGAATAACAGCAGAGTGTTGTCCAGCATCGAGCCTTGACCTGCAGGCTCCGGCGTCTGCTTCAGCTTTGTGATGAAGCGGCCGAACTCTTCGTTCAGAAACTGACAGTAGATGCCAAAGTTCTTCCATCCATTTGGCTTGGTTGTGTCGTGTGACAACTGATGCGAGAGATCGAACCCAACCGCTCGAGCCAGGTGATCGCTGCGGCCGACACCGTTTTCGCGTCCGATCTGGTACGTCGCCACACGCGTCGAATCGGTCTTGAACGCAAGGTAAATCAGCTCGAACATGATCTGCAGGTACTGTCGCGGTTCTTCCGTCCCGAGTTCGAGATTCAGATGATCAGCATCGACTTCGGGCAGCGGCGCATTGATCCATTTCTTCGCTTTCTCGACTCTGCGTTCGGCCTCGCGAACCGATCCCAGATACTCATCAAGGCTATTCTGATCATGCTTCGATAGAGTTTTCCGCAATCGGCGGGCATCGACCAGCAGATCGTCGAGTGCGCTTTGGCTAAGAGCGAGTCGTTTTGCTGCATCTTCGTCGCTCTTGACGAACAGCATGTCGAAGATGCGTTTGGGGCGATGTTCGGCAGGAATCGGTCGGCCGTTGCGATCGAACGACAGTGTGTGCGCTCCACGCGCCGTTCCCGTTCCGCCGTCAGTGGACATCACGAGCGACGAGAATCGCGTTTCATCGCCCACATACTTCGCGTATTCCTGATCGAGTGAAATGGCGTTGTGATAATCCATGTCCCCACCGCCCGTCGCAGCCCCGGTCAGAAACTGGTCGGCGTTGTTGTGACCGTGCACAATGCGGCCAGCCGGATGCGAGAAACCGGATAGCACCGTGATCTCGTTCCGCAATGGTTCCAGTGGCGCCATGCACTCGGTGAGTGTGAAGTCGGTGCCGTTTCCGTGCGGAAACCAGAACCATTCCTTGTGCGCAGGGTCTTCTGGCAACGGCATCGGCACGCCGTCGGGGAAGTAGAAACATCCGAGCCGCCTGGGATCGCCGGAGGTCTCAGCACCGAAAGAGATCGTCGTGCGAAACGATTCAAACGCCGGCAATGCCAGTGCCAGTCCCGCACCACGCAAGAATTGTCGTCGATCAAGCGAGTTGAATTTCATACTCTTGTCCATCAGTGATCTCGGTGTGAGAGTGAGTTGCGAGTCCTGAACGATCTCATTCTCACTTCCAAACGCGACGCCCTATTTCATTTTAAACAAATCACTCGTTGCAATCAGTTTTATCATCGTCGCCAGCCCGTCGCCTTGCTGCCGCACTTTCGATGTAACCTCATCCACCATCACGCGATCCGACAATGTGAGTGTTCGCCCGAGCGCGTACGTCGTCAGTTTATGAACCAAAGCTCGCACAAATTGATCTTGTCGGTTCTCGAGCAAGAACCGCTTCAGTCCATCCATGCCATGCAGCGTTTGGTTATTGACCAGCGTGCTTGTCGCGTCGATTGGTTTGCCGCTGATTTCATCCCGCCACCGCCCCTGTGAGTCGTAGTTCTCGAAGGCGATGCCCCACGGATCGATTTTCGCATGACACGACAAGCACGCCGCGTGATTGCGATGGTTTTCAATTTGTTCCTTGATCGTCATCTTTGCAATCTCGGGGTCGGCGAGATCGATCTCCGGAACAGCCGGCGGTGGCGGTGGAGGTGGATCGTTTAACAGACTCTCGAGCAACCAGACCCCGCGCTTGAGCGGGTGCGATTCATCTCCCGCTGAATTCATCGTCAGCAATCCAGCTTGAGTCAACAAGCCGCCACGTTTGTTGCCGACCTGCAGCGGAACGCGACGAAAGTGATTGCCTGTGACGTCCGGCAAACCGTAGTGCACGGCGAGTCTCTCATTGGCCATCGTGTAATCCGCGTGCAAAAAGTCCAGCACGCTGGCGTTGGTTCGCAGCATCTCGTCGAACATCGCAATCGGTTCCCGCTGCATCGCCTGCTTGAGCGACTGGAGTTCACGAGGCAGGCTGCGGAATTCCAGCAACTGCATGTCGAGCCATTGATGCACGAAATGTTTTGATAACCGCTGCGAGCGATCATCGGACAACATCCGCGAAACCTGGCTGTTGAAGACATCCACCTCGAGCAGTTTGCCGCTGGCGGCGAGTTGCCGGAGCTGGGCATCGGGAACGCTGCACCAAAGGAACATCGACAGTCGCGTCGCCAATTCGTGCGCTGTCAGCTGCGGCTGTTCGCTGGCGATCACGTACAAGAACTGCGGCGAAGCCAGAACGGTCGCCAGCACTTCGACAACCGCTTCTTCGAACGTGTCGCAGGCCGGGCGCACCAAAGTGAACAGTCGCAACTTCTGTTCGATCTCGTCGTCGCTGATGGCTTGACGCCATGCACGCTGCATGAACGCCGTTAAGACCTGGCGAGCGTAAATCCGTTCGTCACCGCGATGTTCACTTTCGATAAAGATTCGCTTGTGCGACGCAGGGGGCCAATGGTCGTACACCGGAGCCGCAATTTCAACGTAGTCGATGCGGATCGCACCTTGCGAGATCGAGCTGTTGGCCAACCGAATGTATTCAGATGGATTCGGCATCGCCCCCATCGACGAAGTCTTTCGCACCGAATTGCGCGGGTAGATTTCACCCAGCGGTACGTCCCATTGATAGAACTCCGGCGTGTCTGGGTGCGCCGTGATGGCTCGCTCGCCATCGGGTACGCTCAGCACTGCACGGCCCTCATTGCTCGCCTGCCAGCCGAACAACAATTGCAAACTCGGAATGCTTTTGTCGTCTCCATTTGCCCGCGACGCACGCACTCGCACTCGCATGATGCCTTGATCCGGAACGCGGTCACCGAGCTCGATCGTGAATCTATGGCTCTGTTTCCGAGGCAGAATCGCGACGTGATCCAGCGCTGAGGGTATCGCGCGAGGCGAATCGGTCGGCTGGTTCGCATACTTGGCTTTGCGGTACTCCCAACTTGCGGGTACGGCTCGACCCGTGGCAAGGTTTCTGTAGTAAGGAACCGAATGCGATTGCTGGAACTGTTTCTCGAGTTCGCTCAGTCTTTGTTTCTGTTTTTCCGGATCGTCGGCCGTTTCTGCTTTTGCGTTCTCGAACTGTTCGTTTTGTTTCGCCCAGTCGATTCGCCCAGCGTCCTGCATCGTCACACCCCAGTGCAGGACCGGCGGTCGTTCGCCGCGCACGGTGGCTCGCGTCAGCGCCTTTCGTGCAAGGCGACGGAAGGTTTCCAACTGCGACGCCGACATGCGCAGTTGTTCGGAAGTGTTTTGAAATCCTTCCTCCGAATTCGCTTCGGGCGGCAAGTCTTTAGCGAATTCGTATGGCAGTCCCAGCAAATCCTGTAGCGCATAATTGAACTCGTATCGCGTCATCCTGCGAAACGACGACTGATCTTTGGACGCCCGTCGCATGATCGATGCGACCCGAATCTCATTTGACAGCCATTCGATAATCTTCACCCGATCGGTGTCTCGGAGCTCGACTTCCTCTGGCGGTGGCATTTCCCCATTGCTCAGCATGGCCTGCACTTCAAGCCACCAGTCGATGTCGTTACCGTGCAACAGATCGGGGCTGAGCGTGTCGATGCGAAGAATGCCCTCCTGCGCGTCGGCACCGTGACATTGCCCGCACGCCCGATCAAGAATCGGCTTGATCGATGTTGGAAACTCGTCAAGCTTCGACTCGGCAGAGGCAGCAACATTCAGAGCGAGCTGATTTCGATAAGTCGACCTCTCACTGCCGAACGTTCTTGCCTGCTCAAAGGTTCGCATCGCAGTTCCATGCTCGTCAGACCCCGCCTTTGGCTCCTGACCACCCAGCGAGCCGGCGCACAGTGTACCGATCACGAGCCACACAGCAACATTCGATCGCAGCGTTCGAATAACCATTTGTATGTCGTCGTCCACAGAGACTGTGGAACACTAAGGCGGGAGGTCGGAGCGACCCTGGTGAGGGAATTTTGATTATAGCCCATCCCGCTTCCGGCACACCACGCGAATCGGTTCCGGAGACCAGTCTCCAGGCTGCCGTGCAAGTCATGACGCACCACCGGTATGTATGCATGTTTGGGTTGCCTAGAATAAACGCCGTCAAACCTTGTCTCGCATTTTCTCGCCACTGATTTTCGGGTCAGAGTCCCGTGGCTAAATCCTTGGATCCAACGAGTTCCGGTTCGCCGGTCGACGGAATCATTCCGTTCGAGGCATCGAAACCAGCCGATCACAGCCGCGATTTGGGCGCCATGCTCACGTCAGCTTGCCTGCATGCGGCCTTGTTGGTGATTCTCGCTTGTTGGGTGTTGCCAACGTTTTCTCATGGAACACAGACGCTGCTGGTTTCAGCCGGTGAAAGTCATTCGTACGCGTTGGAGTCCATCGATTTGTCGACTCAAGTCGACCTGGACGTGATTCCGCTGGACGATACTCCCGTCGAAGTCGGAGACGCGCTTGAGGCTTCTGAGCTTCAGCTAACATTCAACGATATGGCCTCCGCTGCTGAGCAAAGTGTTGCCACAGCTCCGTTTGTTCCGACAGCATTCTCGGAGGAATCGCTCGCCAACTCGTCCAGTGTTGAAGGAGCAGTCGATCGGATCACGAATGGCGCGCTGCAACTAATCACAGCCGAGCTTGAGTGAAGCACCCACTCGGCGGCATGGCGTCCTGCTTGCTCGATGACGCCATCGTGCAATTGAAATCTCGGTTGGCTGCATCGAATGTGGGCGCAGGGCGCGAGCAGGCACCATTTTTCGAGGATCGTTTGCCGGGGGTTCCTGTGTCCATTGAAGACCCACGGAACAGGAGCTTCCAAGGCGTGACTCTGACACTCCGTTGCGCCCGATCCGGTCGGACCAGAAAACCGCTCAATCGGTGATTTGACAAGGCAACGAGAGCCGGTTAGCTTCTGTGTCAGCATGGGTAATATGCGATAACTGCTGCTTCTCGGTGCCCTGGAGCAAGTGGGTCGATTGGTTGGAATGACAAGCGATAGGGCTGGCTTCGGCAGGCTCGGAATCAAGATCTTTTGCGAGGTAGAGAAGAGTGACCAATGCAGAAGCACCTCCGGACGTTCGTCGACTCGGTTTCCTTGTCGATCTCTTCAGCGGGCCGAGGTCTGAGGGAAGATTGGGTCGTTTCGCCCCCGTTTCGCGGGCCGTTGCGATCTCTCGCTGGACGGGTAGATCGGCGTGACAAGAACCATCCTATCGAACGCTTCAAAGACCAAGCCGACATCCTGCGAAAGAGATACCTGGATAGGCATCGTCGGTGGGATGGGGCCGCTGGCCTCCGCTGAGTTTCTCAGGACGATCTATCAGTTCGCCGTACGCCGCTACGAGCAGGATACACCACGAATTCTTCTCGACTCAGATCCCTCCATACCGGATCGAACGGAATCGTTATTCAACGGCAACCACGATCGCATGCTGATCGAATTGACAGACAGGCTTTGTCGGTTACGTGATCAAAATGTGTCGACGATCGTCATCTGCTGCATGACGATTCATCATCTATTGCCGCGGGTACCGGCGGATCTTCGAAGCAGAGTTTTGTCTCTGCTTGACGTTACCATCGACGCAATCGTTGCCAATCGAGAGCGATATCTTCTGGCCTGTACGATTGGCGTCCGAGAATTCGAACTATTCGAGCGCCATCCTCGATGGGACCGAGTCAAGGATTCGCTGGTTCTGCCCAACGAAGATGATCAGAAAAAAATTCACGATCTGATTTACCGGCTGAAGGGGAATCAGGATCCGGACGCTGTCTTGGATGAGTTTGTCGCGCTGTTGCGAAAATACGAAGTCGACGCTTTTGTCGCCGGATGTACTGAAATCCATTTGCTCAGTCGGCGTTTGCTAGACGGAGGGGGCATTCATGGCGTACGCAAAATCATCGATCCACTCATCATCATCGCTGAGCAAATCGCATCGGGCCGTTTGCGAGGGCACGACGGGCCCGGCCCGCAACTGAGCCGAGCATCGGGCGTGCTCCATGCTCCGGAACGCGTCAAGCGAGTTCCATAGTTGGCATGTCTTTTGAAAAGGATCATCACGTCGCATGAAGACGCACCCAAGATTTGATCGAACTGACGATTTCCCCGCCGAAGTGACAGGATCCAATGACCCTCGGGCGCCTCTCGGATTAGAACGACCCACCGTGACCGGTCCGGTAACCGGGGATCACAATCGGTGTCGATACGAGAAAGTGCTTTCATCACAACTGCGTGATTCCTTGTTGCGGATGGGAGACCAGCGGGGATGGTCGCTCGACTCGGTGTTGCTCGCAGCCGTCAAGACTTTACTGCATCGATATTCCGGCGAAGATGAGATTGCCATCGGTACCAGCTGCGGCAGTGGCGGATGGATGGCTATTTGCTCGAATCTTTCCGACAATCCGGCGTTTGATGAGTTGCGTCGGCGAGTGGAGGGCTCGGAATCGGCGAAGCACAACGGTCATGCCAAAGTTTGCTTTTCTCTTTCTGAAACGTTGCCCACCTCAGAGTGCAAATCAAAATGCGATTTACGTTTTGCGTTTGTCGATAGCGACGGTTGTTTAACACTCTATCTCGACTGCATCGTGGGAGCCTTGCCGTCGGCGAACGTTGTTCGTATTTCTGAGAATTTGCAGACGCTACTCATGGACATTGTCGCAAACCCCAATGCGAAGGTGTCCAATTTGTCCCTGCTGTCGGAAGCTGAAAGGCAACGTCTGCTGACCGACTGGAATGACACCCGGGCCGAGTATCCCGATCGAGCGTGCATTCACCAACTGTTTGAATTGCAGGCCAAGCGGACGCCTGACACGGTCGCCGTCTGTTTTGACGGACAGACGCTGACGTACGACGAGCTGAATCGCAAGGCCAATCAACTTGCCCATTTCCTGCGCGAAGACGGTGTGCAACCGAATGACTTCGTGGGCATCTGTGTCGAGCGTTCGTTTGACACGGTCATCAGCATGTTGGCCGTACTGAAGTCTGGCGGCGCCTATGTCGCGCTGCATCCGCGCGATCCCGATACTCGATTGACCTACATGCTGGAGGAATCCAGAGCCACGCTCGTGTTGACACAGCAACAATGGTCGGCGCGTCTGTCACGATTGTCTGTGGACCCTGTCTGCTTGGACGGCGACCGAACAGCCATTGGAGAACAACCCGACAGCGACCTCCTCGAATGCGGTGACCCGGACAACTTGGCTTATCTCGTCTTTACTTCAGGATCGACAGGAAAGCCAAAAGGGGTGATCAATTCACATCGCGGCGTGACCAACTATTTGACTTATCTTCACAACACGTTCGAACTTGGGAGCGACGACGTTGTCCTTCAATTGGCTTCGCTCCCTTTCGATGCATCCATTCGGGACATCCTGGGACCGCTGACGGCAGGCGCGCGAATTCAGTTGATTCGTGAGGCCGAGTCCAAGGATCCCGCCGCGATGTTGAGATACATCTGTTGTTCCCAGGTTACGTGCATCTTGAGCGTGGTTCCAACCGTCCTGAACGCGCTGGTCGAGGCCGCGGACCGACAATCACTTCGGTCTGCGTTGCGCCTCATTGTTGCCAGCGGAGAAGCGTTGCCATTGATCCTCTGTCGAAAGGTGAATCGCGTCTTCGGCGATGACGTTCTGGTCGTCAATCAGTACGGCCCAACAGAATGCACAATGACGTCCACATGTTTTCCAGTAACGAATGAGCACACCGATTTCGAAATCGCTTCGATCGGGCGACCGATTCAGAACTGCCGAGTTCACGTCCTCGACAAATACCTCAACCTGGCGCCCATCGGCGCCGCTGGCGAAGTCTGCATAGGCGGTGTTGGCGTGACGCGCGGCTATCTCAATCGCCCCGAACTTACACAGGAAAAGTTCATCTCCGATCCTTTCAGCGCTGACCCACGCGCACGCCTCTACCGAACAGGAGACATTGCCTGCTATCTGCCGGATGGCAACCTGCAATTCCTTGGTCGGCGCGACGACCAAGTGAAAATTGGCGGTGTTCGCATTGAGCTGAAGGAAATCGAGTCCCAATTGCTAAAGCATTCCGGCATAAAAGCGGCTGCCGTCGTGGTACGCGACTACTCCAATGACCGAATGCTGATCGCCAAACAAGGCGTCGGAAACGCAGGTGATAGCGGGGTTCAGGACAAGCGTTTGGTGGGCTACGTGGTTTCGTGCAACGGAACTTCCACGCGCGAACTGCGTGACCATTTAAAAGAATCGTTGCCCGCACACATGATTCCGACACGTATTGTGCAAGTCGACTCTTTGCCGATGACGGCGAACGGCAAACTCGACGTCAAGGCGTTGCCCGATCCGCAGTCGACTCGCCCGGCCCTTCCGCAAGATTTCGTGGCTCCGAGAAACTCGCGCGAGCAGTTGATCGCCGACATCTGGAAAAACTTGTTCAGGATCGACCGAATCGGTGTTGATGACAACTTTTTCGATTTGGGTGGTGATTCACTCATTGGGCTGCAGATCCTTAACCGCGTGAAACAAACGACCAATCAGACGATTGGTTTCGATTCCTTTTTCGAATCTCCCACCGTTGCCACGCTGGCAAAACTCGTTCAGGAGGACGCGGCTTCGCTGGCCACTGGCGAGATTCCACAGGCTCCATCCAGCGGCGACGGGAAGTATCCGCTGACGATCGCCCAGGAGGGTGTGTGGTTTCTGTGGAACATGGAACCCAAGACACCGTATTACACGTCGCAAGCACTCATTGAGTTGCGTGGTGACGTGGATCTCGAAGTTCTCCAAGAGTCTTGGATAGCGTTGTTCGAGGTTCACGAGGCCATGCGCGCCAGATTCGATCAGGGAGAGGGTCCCCCTTTTCAAACCTTTGCGCCCGTGGACGAAGCATGTTGCCGATTGCCGGTGACGGATCTTTCGCACCTGCCTGCGGACCTGCAGAAGTGTTTTCTCAGAGACGCTGCCGGGCAGGAGGTGGAGATTCCGTTTGACCTGCGAAAAGGTCCCCTCGTCCGCGCACAGTTGTTCAAGTTGGCCGAAAATGAATACGGCCTGCTGCGTACGATGCATGAAATTGCCGTGGATCTATGGTCGGTGCGCGTCATGATGCGAGATCTGAGCACTCTCTATCACCAAATCTCATTGGGAACTGGCAAATTCATTGAGTCGAAGCAAGTCAGGTTCAGAGACTATGTCTGTTGGGAAAGGGAGAACATCGATCGCGACAAGCTTCAATCGCAAGCAAACTATTGGCGCGAGAAGCTTTCTGGATCGTTGCCTGTTTTGGCGCTGCCGACCGATCGGCCCCGCCCCCACGAGCCAAGCTATCGCAGCAGTTCGATTGACGTGCTCCTTTCTGAAGAACTTTCACAGAAGCTCAACGCTTTAAGCCGGACGTGTGAAACGACGCTGTTCACAACCTTGCTTTCAGCATTCAATGTGCTGCTTCATCGTTATACCGGCCAGGACGATGTGATTATCGGGGCCCCCTTGGCGAATCGGTCGCGGCAGGAAACGGAGGATCTCGTGGGATTCTTCCTCAACATGTTGCCGTTGCGATCGGATCTCTCCGACAACTTAAGTTTTCTCGAGTTGCTCTCCCGCGTTCGCGAGACGGTCAATGGAGCCCTGTCCAACGCGGATTATCCATTCTCGTGGATGGTCGAATGGGCGAAGATCCCACGTGACCCAAGCATTTCACCAGTCTTTCAGGTCATGTTTAACATGTTCAACTACTCTGATTCGTCCATCGAATCAGAAACGTTGGAGATGGCCTATCGGGGCCTGGAAACGGGTTACACGAAGTATGATTTGTCGCTCTATGCGCAGCAGCAAGGAAGTCGCGTCTCTCTTCAGATTTGCTACCAGACGGATCTGTTCGAGCGAGAGACGATTGAGCGGATGCTTACTAACTTTACCGTGCTGCTCGAGAACATCGCTGCGGATCCCGAACGCCCCGTGGATCGATTGCGTCTGCTGAACGACTCCGAAGAAAAAACACTGCTGCGACGCTTCAACAACACCGATCGAGACTACAAAAACGACAAATGCCTGCACGTTCTGTTCGAGGAGCAAGCGGCAAAGACCCCCGCGGCAACGGCGCTCGTCTTCGATGGCGTGCAGCTCAGTTACGCAGAACTGAACGAGCGCAGCAATCGACTGGCGCATCACTTGCGCATGCTTGGAGTGAAGGAAGAAACTCCCGTGGCTGTCTGTGTGGATCGGTCGTTTGGCATGGTCGCTGCGCTGCTCGGGGTAATGAAAGCTGGCGGAACCTACGTTGCGCTTGAACCAACCTATCCCTTGCTTCGATTGAAAGACATTATCGGCGACGTTCAGCCACCCTTCATGGTGCTCGAGAATGAACAGGATCGCTTTGAGGATTACCAGGGCGAAAAAGTGTTGATCCAGGCCGACGGCACGGGGATCGAGAACGTACCCAGCTCGAATCCCCCGCCGGTCACAACGCCGGCCAGCGCGTTGAACATCGTCTTTTCTTCCGGTTCGACCGGGAAGCCCAAAGGCGCAATCGTTACGATGGAAGCCGTGTTAAATCGGCTCTTCTGGATGTGGGATGAGTACCCATTCCGATCCGAAGATGTCGCAGTATTCCACAAATCCTATGCCCTGGTGGCGGCGACGTGGGAATGCTTTGGGGCCCTGCTCCGAGGCTTTCCAACGGTCATTGCCTCGCGGCAGGATGTGTTGGATCCTGCGGTATTCTGGAAACTGCTGGTTGATCACGATGTTTCCTATCTCCTTGCGACGCCTCCGCTGTTGGGCGGCGTACTCGAGCAGGCTGAAGCCCAGCCGTCCCAGCGGCATCGCCTGCGTCTGGCGACCACCAGCGCGGAACGCATCCCACCACAAATGGTCAATCGCTGGCGGAAAGTCTTTCCCGATGTTCCGCTTCTGAACCTGTATGGTTCAACGGAGTGTTCGTCGAATGTCACGGTTTACGACACTCGGGAGATGCCTCACGATGCCATCCGCGTTCCAATCGGAAAGCCGCTTCCCAACACACGGGTGTATCTCCTTGACCAGCACGGTAGTCCAGTGCCAATTGGTGTTGTAGGCCAGATGTGTGTAGCCGGGGCATGCGTTACCCGCGGATATCACAACCGCGCCGAGCTCAATCAAGAGAAGTTCGATAGGAATCCATTTTCTGAGCAAGCCGATTCGATTCTCTATCGAACAGGCGACCTGGCCCGGTACCGCCGCGATGGAACCTTGGAGCTTGTCGGCCGCGAGGATCATCAAGCAAAGATCCGTGGATTCCGGGTCGAGTTGCAGGAGATCGAATTGCTATTGTGCAATCATCCTGCCGTCCGCGAGGCGGTCGTCATCGCCCGCGCCGAGGAGTCCAGCGGCGAAGCGTCATCGCGAGGAATCGGCAACCGCCTGATAGCGTACCTTGTACCTCGTGAGGGCCAGACACCTACCGTTGATGAACTGCGAGGTCGTCTCCGCAAGAGGCTGCCCGAGTACATGCTCCCATCAGCATTCGTAATGTTGAATGAATTGCCACGATTGCCAAGCGGAAAGGTGGATCGCGGCAGGTTGCCGGAGCCGGATTCCTCCCGCCCCGAGTTCAAGCGGGAGTTGCAGCCGCCGAGCAACTCGGTGGAAAGGCGATTGGTCGAGATTTGGGAAAAGGTCTTGAACGTTCGGCCCATTGGCGTCACGGATAACTATTTCGAGCTTGGCGGCCATTCTATTCAAGCGGTGTACTTGTTCAATCTGATCAATAAGCACTTTGGCCGACAGCTGCCTTTGGCTACCCTGTTTGAAACGCCGACGATTGCGAACTTGGCTGCGTTGCTCAGCAGCGATGAGCTACTGGATTTTTCGTCACTGGTCCCGGTTCAGCCGAATGGCTCACGGCCGCCTCTGTTTTTCGTGCACGACCATGGCGGCGAAGTCATCAGCTATCGCGACCTGGCACGTCGCCTGGGCGATGATCAGCCTTTCTTTGGCCTGCGGGCGAAGATGCATGACGGAGCATCCGAATCACCCGCGGATATTGAACAAATGGCTGCCGACTACATCGAAGAGTTGCGCAGGATCCAACCGCGGGGGCCGTATTTCATCGGAGGCTGGTGCATGGGCGGTGTCATCGCGCTCGAGATCGCCCAACAGCTCAAGTCGCAGGGCCAACAAGTCGCGCTATTAACGATGATTCATTCCGTGCCTCCGGCCTACTCTGTCCACCTGGCAAGATTCGGCCCGCTGCGTCGCCTGCTGTTTCGCGGCATCAATCGAGCGGACCAAGAGATAAGCAGCTTGAGGGAAGAAGAAGGAGTGAAGAAGCTATCTTACTTGATTCGACGAATGGGCCAAACGGTCACCATAGTCCGGATCCAGTGCGAAAAAGCCGTCGGCCGGGTACTTTCGTTCATCAACGTTGGCCTTCCGAATTCCGACGCTTACCTGATGCGAAAGCGTGGCGCGGAACAACTTCACACTTATGTCAAGTACGAGCCGCGACCTTTTGACGGTGAAGTGCTCTTGTTACGAGCCGCGAAACAACGCATCGGCGCGCCGTCGGACCCAACCCTGGGTTGGGGAGAACTGATGAATGGCAATTTGAGCGTGAAGACTTTTCCAGGACACCGCTCCAACTTGCTATGTGAGCCTCGTGTATGTCTCCTCGCTGAAGAACTCCGCAGATGCCTGGAGCAAGCTTCCAGACAAAACGAACAAGACGTTGCGTAAACCGATGACCCCAGCTCGATCAATTCTATCCACCCAAATGAATGAAGACCTTCGGGTCGATACTTGCTGGACCTAGCAGGCCTCCCTTTCCTGTGACCCGTGATCGAACCTGTTGCCAACGGCGTTGCCAACTCACGAAACACGACCGGCTCCGCGACGTGCTCGCGTCGTGGCCCACTCTTGCGTGTGACGCGCATCAGCGGCGTAGAACTTAGAAGCGGTGCGATCCCCTGGGAGTCCGTTAGGGGTTGTCGTCACAATTGACCGGCGCGAGCGCCTCGATGGCTCGCATGATAGCCTGGGCCGTCGCTGTTCGTTGGTCGAGTTCTTCGAAACGTGCTGCTGCATCGAACCGAAATTGCTCGGTCCGCTGCACAGGCCCAAAGTTGTATACGACGCGGTTCAGCATTGGAGTTTCGTGCGTCAGGTCACGATCCATCGTCACCGGCATTGTGCAGCCATCAATGTTGCAAAGCACCACGTACTGAAACATCTTCAGGTAGCTGTCGGTTTCCACGATCGCTTCCCGCGTCGACCGATCATCGGGCCGAATCCGGGTGCCAGCCGGAAACAGCGCAAACACCCAGCCTTCTTGACGCAATTGAGCGACCGCGCGCTCGGCTGCGATGTTGATGCAGCGTGCCTCATGAACGTCCTCCTCGCAACGGGGCGATTCAAACCAGCCGCGCGGGGTCACAATCACACGGTTGAAGCACTGCACCAACATCCTGGTCATCCCAATGTCTTCTTCCAGTTTTCGGCCTGCGATCCAGATGATCTGACGAAACAGGGCACCCTGCTGCTGATCTTCCAACAACGCCTCCAAGGTAGGCACGTCCAGATTGGAACGATGATTCAGGCACAGCAGACAGGCATTTCCCTCACCGGCGAGCTCGACCAATTGCCGCAGGTTTTCAACTCCAACAAGACCGCTACCGGGCAGCAACAATCGCCGGGCCATGGCGGCGAAGTGTGGTTGATTGCAGGCATCGGCCCATCGCACGATCGTTTCGTGGGTGAGCTTGGCGGGTGCTTTGGATGCAGGCAGCTTCATTGCCGCCAATTGCTCAGCAAACACAATCGAAGCATCACCCTGGGGTAACGGTTCGCAATTCTGCTCGTACATGTTGGCTGCTCGCATTTGGGTATTGGATCAAGGGTTTATCTTAATGTGACCGCGCCGCCGATGCATCTCAGTTGTCGTGAAGAGATGCATCCGAGGGTTGATTCAACTCCTTTTACTGGATCCCGAGCACATGCAAGCGTCAATCAAACGATCGAGATCGTGGGAGACGGCACGGGCCGAGAACTCGCTACACGCAATCTCGCCAGATTGGTCATCTTGCGCGCCGAGAGTTGTGTAAGCATTGTTCGGATCAAGGATTGGCAACCAGACGGAGAGCCTGTCTGGATGGTTGCCGACGAACTACAAGCCACGCTGATTTCACGTTTTCGTTCCCTGACATGATGCCCGAGGACTATCTCAAGGGACGTTACCGAATCCAGCCTGCTCATGATTCGAATCGTTGAGATCGTGCTTTGGTGCACACTATTTGTGACTTATAGGTTCAGAATCGGTCGATTCTCGCGTGAAAGACGCTAACGGAACGTTGGCATACAACTTGCGATTAATAATGTGTACTTCCCGCGCGAAGTTTTTTCGACGAGGGGCTCCCTTCTAAAGGCAGCGTTAATGTTAGCGCTCGCTAGTAACGAAACCCTGAACTGGTAGGAGAGCGGCCGTGAGCTTTTTCTCAAGAGTCTCGGATATCATTAACGCCAACGTCAGCGACATACTGGATCGAGCCGAAGATCCTGAAAAGATGGTCAAGATGCTGATTTTTGAAATGGAGGAGCAGATTGACACTGCCCGGGAGGGTGTCGCCAAGGCGATCGCGGGTGAAAAGAAGTTGGAGGTCAACCTGAAGAAGAACCGCAGCGAGGCCGAGGCCTGGCACAGCAAGGCGGAGGCTGCGATCGGACGTGACGACGATGACTTGGCGCGAAAGTGTCTCGCGCAGAAAAAGGATCACGAAAAGATTGTCGACAGCCTCCAGCCTCAATGGGAAAGGGCTCGTCAGACAAGCGACTCGTTGAAGTCGGATCTGCGGCGGATTGAAGAAAAGCTGGAGGAAGCGATTCGACGCCGCGATAGCTTGGTGGCTCGTCAAATGGCTGCGGAGGCTCAAAAAGAGGTTCAGAGCGTTGCTCCATCCATGAACCGTGCCCAGCGTAGCTTCGCGAAATTTGATCGTATGGAACGCCGAGTGGAGGACATGGAAGCAGAAGCCGCTGCCATGGTCGAGCTGTCCGATATGTCGGTCGAGCTCGATCGTGAAGTGGAGCAGAAACAGCAAGATGCAGAAGTGGAACTCGAGTTAGCAGCTCTCAAAAAACAGGCTGACGCGAAACAGAACCCTTCGTAGCGGCAAGTCGTTCGTTGTTTCGCATGCAAGGTTGATCGAAGATGGCAGCTGGTGCGCCGGTCGATTCGACCGCGAGAGAGGTGCATCGATGACCAGTTCGACGATCGCGTGTCTTCAATGCGGTCAAAGCAATTCGATCCATCGCCTGTGGTGTGCAACCTGCGGTACGCCCGTTGCTTCTTCGTACAAGCCCCCGGTGTTCACCGCGGATCCGTCGGTCACGACGAAAACGCACCTCTACGAAAGGATTCTCGAGGACCTCGAGCGGCTGTTGATTGATCGAAAAGTCAGCCGCGACACCTACAACGCGATCAAGTCCTGTTACGGAGATCAACTGGCGGAGTTTGCAGAGCAAGCCGCCGAGCGAAATCGGGCACAAGCACGTCATCGTCTCGTCGTCACCGCGCGGCAGGCAGCTCACTCGGGTCGCTTCCAGGATGCGATCGATTTGCTCCAACAGGGACTGGCGGATGATCGCGGCGAGCACCAGCTTGAAGAGGTGATTGCGGAAGTCAACGAAAAGCTTGAGCAACGCGAGCGCGTGCTACAGGCGACACGCGAGGCCGATGCGTTACTTCGCGAGGCGAAGTCGAGCATGGCATCTCTTCGATTCGAAGAGGCGGAAGAAAAACTCGAGCAGGCCCAGCGACTTGATCCGAATAACAAGCAGATCATCGCCACGCGCAAACGGGTCACTCAAGCGAAGGCTATCGAACAAGAATCTCGCGACGTCGTCGAAGACGCCAAAAGCAAGGATGACCTGGAGCCAGTTCTTGTCGCAAACTTGTTCGAGCAACCAGAAGATCAGGCGATGGATCTCGCCGCAACGTCGGTGCAACAGTCAGCCCACGAGATTCCGCCGCCGCCGCTCGACACCGATCCGGTCGAGGACAGTATCGCAAAGGCCAGTTTTGCCGACGATCAAGAAGAGATCCCAAGCCCGCAGCGGCGACTGATAGAAGCAGCTTCGCATTGGTCATCGATTGTCAAGCCGTTCTTGCTGGACAACGTCGGCTGGTTTGTTGGCGCGTTTCTGGTCGTCGCTGGCTTCGTCGTCTTGATCGTCACGTTTTGGGGAACCATCGAGCAGAATCGCATTCTAATGCACTCGCTCGTCTATGTCTCAATGGCCGTAGCCACGGGGATGTTCTTTGCCATGGCCTACTTCATGCGAGTGAAGTATCCCCAGTTGGAGAATTCCAGCAACGTCATGCTCGTCATCGTGGCGCTGTTGATTCCTTTGGTATTCGCAGCGGCGCTACTGACATCGTTTGTTCCGGTGGCGCTCCCGGATGTGGCTCAATTTCGCACTCCGGGGTGATCGATGAACACGACAGCAGTCTTGATCGGTCTGTTCTACGGTGTGATATCGGCAGTCGTTTGCTACGTCGTGTCGATGATCACGTCAGGAATTTTCGCTCGGGAATTCTATCGACTCTACGCTCGCGTCTTGATCGGCATTTGCTCGGTCATGCTCCTCGCTCCAGGACTTCGATGGCTTGCCGGCACGAATCCACAACTAGCTGCAATCGCTCTGACCTTGGCGCAGTACGCAGTCATGGGCGTCTTGGGTTACGGGGTCTTCCGGTTCAACCGC
>JAHELS010000274.1 GCA_024644085.1 Rhodopirellula sp. | reverse complement strand
GTCACGCTCGAAGGAAACAAGGATCCGCGCCAACCGATCATGCAGTGGATGCAACGTCCCGATAATCCCTGGTTCGCCAAGGCGTTCGTCAATCGAGTTTGGGCTTCCTATTTCCATCAAGGAATCGTCGATCCGCCCGATGACCTGAACCCGGCGAATCCGCCCAGTCATCCGCAATTGCTCGCCTGGATGACGGAGAATTTTGTCCAACACGATTACGACATGAAGTGGCTGCACCGGGAAATCGTTTCAAGCCAGACCTATCAGCGAAGTTGGCAGCCGAGTGTCAACAATCGCAATGACCGCAATCATTTCAGTCGCGCTATTCCACGCCGGATGCCCGCGGAAGTCGTTTATGACAGTGTCAAACAGGTTGTGGCATCAAGCGACAAGACCGACGAGGTCCGCACCGATCTGACACGACGGGCTTCGGGTCATCTCTCGATGCGCTTGGCTGGCACCTACGCCATGCAGGTTTTCGGTAAGCCGGAAAGGGCGGTGAATTGCGACTGCGAACGTGACGGCCAACCAACCCTGCTTCAAACTGTCTTCCTTCAAAATGATCCGATCATGGAACAGAGACTCGAAGATAGCGGATGGCTACGTCAGATCGCCGAGCATGAAGGCGATATCGACCGAGCGAAGCTTCGCAGCCTCGTTGACGAAGCCTGGCTGAGGACGCTCAGTCGTTTTCCGAATGAGTCGGAAGTCCAAAAAAGTCTGGCTCACCTTGATGAAGCTGGCTCTGTGACCGAAGGCATGCGCGATTTGCTTTGGGCGCTGATGAATACCAAGGAATTCTTGCTGATCAAGTAAAGCGGTGGGCCCTCGAGCCGACTGGGAGACAATCATGGCCGTTTCACGTCGAAGATTTTTGCAAGTCGGTTCACTGGGGGCGAGCTTGACGCTCGGTGACTACTTGCGACTAGCGTCCGCTCAAGGCAGCGTGGATAACGGGCGTTCGGCGGTGCTTGTTTTCCTCGGTGGTGGACCGGCACACCAGGACACCTTCGACATGAAGCCGAATGCCCCGGCCGAGTATCGCGGACAATTCCGGCCGATTCGCACGTCGGTCTCGGGAGTCGAAATCTGCGAGCATCTTCCTAAACTCGCCAGCTGCGCCGATCAGTATGCGGTGATCCGTGGAATCTCGCACAGCCTTGCCGATCACGGCTTGGGAACGCGCTACCTGATGACGGGAAATCTACCGACTCCGGTGGTGGACTACCCGATGTATGGTTCGGTCGTCAGCAAAGAGTTTCCTGCGGCTGAGGATCTTCCTTCCTTCGTCTCGATCGAGCGACCCGTTGAAGGTCCCGGATACCTCGGTGCCGAATATGGTCCGCTCTCAACCGGTGAAAAGCCTCGTTACGGCCAACCTTTTCGCGTTCGCGGTATCACCCTCGATGGATCGATGACGATTGAGAGATATCGGTCACGCCGAAGACTCGTTGAAGATCTCGATACGGCATTTGCCGCGTACGAAACTCTCGATGAGACCGTTCGCAGCCTTGATCGATTCTCTGAGCAGGCGTATCAGATCATCAGCTCGCCGAAGGCCCGCAACGCGTTCGACCTTACACGTGAAGAAGACCGTGAGGTCGATCGATTCGGTCGTCACGAATTTGGACAGAGCATGCTACTGACCACGCGGTTGATCGAATCCGGAGTCAGATTCGTAACTGTCCTGCTCGAGGGTTGGGACACACATCAGGACAACTTTGGCCAACTCGGACGGCAGCTTTTACCCGATCTTGATCAATCGTTGACTGCCATGCTGGAACGCTTGGGCCAGCGAGGACGACTGGACTCGACCGCCATCCTCGTCACTGGCGAGTTTGGACGCACGCCAAAGGTCAACAAGAACGCAGGTCGTGACCACTGGGCACGGGCAATGTGTTCGCTGATGGCTGGCGGCAGCGTTCGTGGCGGACAGGTCATCGGTGAAACCGACGGAAAAGCGGAAGGTCCCGTCGGATCGGGTTTCACGCCCGACGATCTCGCCGCGACATTCTTCCAGAATATCGGGATCGATCCTGCGACCGAGTACAACGCCAATGTCGGACGTCCAATCACTCTCGTCCGTGATGGCTCGCCCATTCACGATCTCCTTTCATAAGATCAGGCGAACCATTTCCGATGAACAGAGCATTGGTAGTTATGATCATCGGCATCGCCACTTGCTCGGCCGGTGCTGAGGATCCGCACGATCAATCTTTGACTGTTCCGCGAATCGAATGTGTCGTTTTGTCAGACAGGCAGCCGCATGAAAACGACGCCGCGGTGATTTGGTATGACGACTTCGATGACGACGAAGCGCAGATGGCCTATCCGGAAAAAAGCGGCAAGACCACCGACCGGAATCAATTCGGTGATTCCGGTAAATCGCTCGAAATGCTCTACGCCAAGGGGACACGTGGAACCGGCGGAAGGAAGATCTTTTTCGGCGATTCTCCGGCTTATCCAGCCCATGTGTTGCGAGGCGACGAAGTCTTCGACGACGTGTATTGGCGGATCTATGTGAAGCACCCGCTGGATTGGCGCGGAGGAGGACCAGCGAAGCTGTCCCGCGCGACAAGCCTTGTCCCGCCCGGATGGCGTCAGGCGATGATTGCGCACGTGTGGAGCAGTGGCGAGGCACTGACACTTGATCCGGCGACGGGAGTCCGTGGCAACGAGGTCGTTACGACTCGCTACAACGACTTCGCTCATCTCAAGTGGCTCGGGAATCGGCCGGCTTCCCAGTTCAAGTTACATGGCGCCGACGGAGAGGGTTGGTGGGTATGCGTCGAAGCCCGAGCGAAATTGAACACGCCCGGCAAGCAGGATGGGATCAACCAATTGTGGATCGACGGACGGCTCGAAGCCGAGCGAACAGGTCTCGATTGGCGGGGCGGATTCACCGGACGTGGCATCAATGCCGTGTTTCTCGAAGCGTATTGGAATGAAGGCTCGCCGGTCGACCAATCACGATGGATCGATAACTTCATCGTCTCGACCGAACCGATCGGGCCGGTCGCGTGTCCGCAAAACCCGGTGCTCATCAAGACAGCTTTTCGCGGCCAAGGGTCGCAACCGAGTTGGCAAGCGGAAATTGCAGCGGAGCCCGACACGCGCGACATTGTCTGGCAATCGGGCACGCTCACCACCCCGCAACGCGCCACCGTTGACAATCGCAACGGCAAATTCGTCGGCTCGTTGGCGGGCCAAAGCAGTTTGCGTTCCGCAGCGACCTATTGTTCTCGCGTGCGCCAGCGATCCAGTAACGGTCAATGGTCGGCTTGGAGTCCGTGGCATCAGCGGTTCCGAACAACCTCCTCCTCCGCCGAGTGACAGCTATTTGGTTGTGCGAATATCGACCATCGCGGTCATGCCGATACGAAGCATAGGATTCGGGTCAGGAAGTGAAACGATGGCTTTGTATTCTCGGCCCGATTCTTGAAGAAACGTGGTCGGTTCGGGTGTGTCGTTGATTCGCGCGACTTTGCCCTCGAATTCGCGATCGATCAAAGCGTCGAATCGAACGACAGCGTCTTGACCGATTTTGACACGTCCGATCCTCGTTTCATTCACTGACACTGCGACCTGCAACTTGCTGACGTCGGCGACTTTTAAGATGGGTTGGCGTTCACGAACCGTCACACCTGGTTCCAGCTCTTCGGCGCCGCGGCGACGTTCGGGATACAGCACGACACCATCCTGCGGCGCGTGAACAACGGATCCATCCAGTTTCTCAAGTAACGAATCGAGTTTGGATTTCTCGAGAGTTACGGCATGCCGCGCGGCTTCGAGTACACTTTTTGCCTGTTGCCATTCCGATCGCAATTCGTTCGACAACGTGTCCATGTTTGTTTTGTGCTCCAGGAGCGCGAGTTCGAGCTCGGCGAGGCATATTTGCTTGCGTAAGTCGTGGAGTTTCCGCTCCCGTCGAAGTACTGACAACTTCGCCTGGGCCGCCGCCAGCGTCGCTTCAGCCCCTTTCACGACCGCCGAATTCAAAGCTTCACGCTCTTTTGTTTGTATGAGCGTGGCCGTCGCCGCCGCGACGTGGTTCTCCACCACCACCATTTTGTCTGCAAGATTCTTCAGTGCGGCCTCGTGCTCTCCATCCTCGGCACGGAATAGATTCAGTTTCATGTCCGCGACTTCCACCTGTTTTTCGCCGATCGTCTGGACACTTCGCAGCGCAATCTCCCGATTCTTCAAACCGTTCTCGGCCGCAGCGAGTTCAGCATTGCTGGCTGCCAGTTTCGTTTTCTGAATAGATATCGCATCCTCAATCGCAGCCGACTCGAGTTTGAAAAGTTGATCGCCTTTCTTGACACGAACTCCCTCCTCAACCAGGAAGACAATCGTGCTTTCAATCGGAGATCGCAGTTCAACGGCTACCGCGCTCTCGAGCACCCCTCGCTCGCGGACAAGATTGTTGACCTTGTCCTCGAGTGCCGCCGCCTCGGCCTCGGTCAAGTCGACGGGGGCTTGTGCTTTGGTACTCGACAGAAGGATTGCATTGGATACCAGTATCGACAACAGAAACTGACTGAGGGTCTTCATGGGTTCACCGTGACTTCGTAGTCCTGATTGTTGTGATTCTCTCGCAAGATGCGTCGTATGGCTTCCAGCGCTTGGGGCACATCTGCTTTGGTAGGCAGAATGATCTTGATTTGGCTCAGTTCGTACTGGCTGATCTCGAACATGCCGGCTTTACGTGAGATCGTTTGATCACCCAGTCGTGACCGCATCGTGGTGAACGGAATGAATATGCTGGGCGGCCCGTCGGTCTCGACCACACCGACGACCGTGAAGAATTCATCGCTAAATTGGATCGCGTCACCGATGGGATCACGTTGCGCGAACAGAGCCTCGGCGTCTTGGCGGGGGATCACAGCAACATTATTTCGCGGGGCTACGTCCGATTCGATCAGAAATCGGCCCCGGACGACCTCGACGTACGTGCCGCGACGATAATTGTCGGTGGTGCCTCGGATCGTCGATTCGACCGTTCGATCACCAACACGAACCCGTTGCTTTGGGATGTCGCGAATCGGAATGATGGTTGAATCGGTCGGCAGCCGACTCTTGATCAAGCGCAAGTCTTCGCGTGTAATTCCGTACGCCTGCACCGATGCGCCTGGTGCATCGGGAAGCATGCTGCGCACAAGAATCACGCGATCATCAACGTTCTGTGCGCTTGCGGCACCGACACAACACGCGAGAACGGCCAATTGAGCGATCAAGTTTTGCATTTCATCATGGCGGGTCAATGGAGGCGCTGGCAGTCCGATCACTGGCGATCGTTGATCGTAGCAGAACCTGCTGCAAATTTGATGCTTCGGTCGGCGAGGAGCCAGATTTGCTGTGGCTGTCGCCCTCCTCCGTGCAAAGTTCCGAATGGCGCATGATCACCGGGCGAGTGTACCCAAGCGGCGATGAAGGACTGCCACCGACCGTGTCAGCGACGAAGCGGCCGCTTTCCCATGTGCCGCATCGACGGAGTCGGGGGACGGAAATTGACAACGCGCTGGAACATGCCATGGAAGAACGAAGATCGCGACCAACAAATGGCGGAATCTCTTCAAAAAACCGCTCCTGAGAAAAGGCATCGGGAATCCGGGAATAGAGATGTCGCTTGCGTGACGCGAATCACGCGGGCATTTTCGCAAGAATCTGTACATATCGGTACTTTGCATGTCGGTCTCATCGACACGGCACGTCTCCGTTGCGGCTCATTTCCGCGCCGCTAGAACACGTTTCTTCAGAGTTGCCGAGAGCTGTTCTCGCAATTCTTCATCATCGGTTACCGCCGTCGTTTCGCCTGGGTCGGACTGGATGTTGGTCAGAATCGAGTCGACGGGTTTGTCGGTACCTTTCTCCCACCATTCGGTGTAGCGGTGTTCGGTTGTCCGAATCGAATGTCCGGTGACACCGGTCTTGCCCTTGCCGCGTCCGTGCGCATAGGACGAATAGGCCGAGTCGCGATGCGATGCGCTGGGGTCGCTGAGCACTGGTACCAGGCTCTTGCCTTGCACGTGCGACGGCGTTTCCAAACCGCAAAGTTCGGACAGTGTCGGGTAGAGGTCGATCAATTCAACCAGCGACTGACTGTTCCCCTTGGCGGATGACATTGCGGGATGATGGATGATCAGGGGGACGCGCGCATCGCACTCAAAATTCGTGTGCTTGCACCAACTCGTGTGGTCGCCGAGCTTCCAACCATGGTCGGCCCAGAACACGACGATCGTGTTCTTGGCGGCACCGGAATTCTTCAGCGCTTCGAGCAGAACGCCAACATTTCGGTCCATGTAGCTCACGCAGGCATGGTAACCATGGATCAGCCGTTTATTGAGCGATTGGGGAAAGTCGGCCGGCGTGCCTTCAAGCGGAATGTCGCTGTAGGCTCGCAGCTCACCTGCACTCACGTTTCGCGCATAGCTTGGGTAACCGGGGGGGAAACCTAGATTCTGGGGCAATGAGAAACTCTCACGCTGGTACAGATCCCAGTACTTTTGCGGGGCGACAAAGGGCAAATGCGGCTTGGTGAATCCAACGGCAAGGAAAAAAGGCTTATCGGTTTTCGCGAGTTGGCGGATACGAGCCGCGCCGACCGCCGCTCGATTCCCGTCGGCGTGGTTGTCGTCGGGAACATCGGCGGCTTCGGTGGATGGCCCTCGGCGCTTACCGTTACTTACGCGCATCGCTTTGCGGCTGGCTGGATCACCATACTCCTGGCCGCGAACCGTGACCCACTCGGTCCAGTTTTCTGGGTCGACGCCTGCTCCGCTGCTGCCGTGATAGATCTTGCCAAGTCCGATGGTGGTATAGCCGCCCGCCTTGAAGTGCTGATTGAGCGTGACGACGTCGGCCCAGCGTTTCCTCCAGTCGGTGACGTGGAAAGTACGCTCACCCGTGAATTCCGGGTACAGACCGGTCATCAGCGAGAGGCGGCTGGCTCCGCAAACGGCTTGGTTGCAGTAGGCGCGGTCGAACTGCAGGCCGGACGCAGCCAAACGATCAATATTCGGTGTTAGCGCACGGGCACCGAAACAACCAAGCTCAGGTCTCAAGTCATCCACCGCGATGAACAGAACATTGGGTCTTGTCGTGGTGAGACGCGTCTCATCGGCGAACACCGCCGAAAGTACGCAACTGGTGATCAGAAGTAGAAGGGAATGCATGGGCCGAAGCATGAAGGAATCCTGTGGGTCGGTCATTCACGGATGGGGTTTTCGAGGCAAGGTGGGTCCGGCGCAAAGTTCTGCAAAAAGAACCAAGAGCGAGCGGCTGTCGCAGGGTCGACTCAGAACGTGTTTTAAAAAGGG
>JAHELS010000065.1 GCA_024644085.1 Rhodopirellula sp. | reverse complement strand
CGCCGCGCGGAGGTTGCTTCCTGGTGTCCCTCACGTTGCCGTGTTCGATACCGCGTTCCACGCCTCGATCCCGCCGCGGGCATCGACGTACGCTCTGCCACAACCACTCGCAGCCAAGCATGGTCTTCGGCGCTTCGGATTTCACGGCACCAGCCACCAATTCGTCGCCAACCGCGCGGCGGAGTACCTCGGCGAAGACTTGCGGAATCTCAGGATCGTTACGTGCCATTTAGGCGGCGGATGCAGCGTTTGCGCTGTCGAGTACGGCCGCAGCATCGAAACCAGCATGGGCATGACGCCATTAGAAGGTTTGGTGATGGCGACGCGTTGCGGGGACATCGATCCCGCAGTCCTGCTGCGGTTGATGCGTTCCGAAGAGATGTCCGCTGATGATGTCGACGATCTTCTCAATCGTCACTCGGGACTTGTCGGGTTATCGGGTGGCACCAGTGATTTTCGCGACATCGAGCAGCGTGCCGAAGAGGGTGATGAGGGATGCCGCCTGGCGATTCAAGTTTTTTGTCATCGAGTTCGCAAATACATTGGTGCCTATGCGGCGGTGATGGGCGGTGTCGATGCAATTGTTTTTACAGCAGGGATTGGACAGAACAGCGCGAGCGTCCGCCATCATGTCACGCAGCGACTCGAGTTTCTCGGAGCGCGGATGGACGAATTCGCCAACCGCGAAGCTTCGGTGTCACCCGAGAATCCAGTAACCGAGTTTTCCGCGCGGCACAGCCGAGTCAAGTTGCTGGTCGCGCGGACCGACGAGGCGTGGGAAATCGCAAGATTGACGCGTCGCTTGTGCACCGAGCAATCCGATGTGCCCAAGGGGCATTCGATACCGGTAGCGATCAGCGCCCGTCACTTACATCTCACGCAGGAAATGGTCGAAACACTCTTCGGCAACGGGCATCAGCTCACGCCGCTCAAACCGCTTTCACAGCCCGGGCAATTTGCTGCTGAGGAGCAGGTGACGCTGGTGGGGCCGAAGCGAAGTATCGAAGGCGTCCGCGTACTCGGGCCGACGCGGAGCAAGTGCCAGGTCGAGATTTCTCGCACGGACGAATTCTATCTGGGCATTGATGCGCCGATCCGTGCCTCGGGCGACGTCGAAAACACACCCGGAATCACGCTCCAGGGCACTGATGGCCGCGAGGCCACCTTGGAAAATGGCGTGATATGTGCCTGGAGACATATCCACATGACGCCCCAGGACGCGAAAGAATTTGGTGTCGAAGACAAGGACGTGGTCGAGGTCGACGTCGGCACCGATGGTGTTCGATCGTTGACGTTCGGTGATGTCCTGATCCGTGTCAAACCGACATGCAAATTGGAGATGCATATCGACACCGACGAGGGAAACGCTGCCGAGTTGGATCGACACGATGTCGGCCGCCTTGAGTCGGGCGAGCTGGTCCAGCAGGTTGGAACGACAACCCGATTGAAGAAATTGAGTCGCTCAGAAGATTGAGGCTCGCGATCACGTGCCGCGACGGGTCGTTTACAATCAACGTTCCATTCATCAATCGCGAGTTTATCATGCCTTTCCCTCGGCATTGGTCCGGGGGCAACAGCCACGACGAGAGGCCTTTGGAATGACACACGAAGACCAGAACCCTTACACCGCCCCGCCGCAAGCCGCCGCGCAGGCACCAATGCCGGTCCAAGCCGCGAACCAGGGTGACGGGACAGGCGGCGTGATTCCTTACAAAAATCCAGCAGCGTTGGCTGCCTATTATCTCGGGCTGTTTTCGCTCTTCCCGCTGCTCGGTCTGATTCTTGCGGTTCCAGCGTTCGTGTTGGGCATCGTCGGACTTCGACAGCGAAAACGTAATCCCGCGATCAAGGGAAGCGTGCATGCCTGGATCGGTATCGTCATGGGCGGAATCTTTACGGTGATTTGGGGCGCGGTTGTGGTGATGATCATCATCGGTATCGCCACCAGCGGAAGATGACCGAGTGACCAGCGACAAAGGACAAAGATGAACCAATATCGAAACAGCAAGAACTTCGTCGTTGCGTTACTCGCTATCTTCGTCGCCGGATCGGACGTCAACGTTGACGCAGCCGAGACGACCAAACCCAACATCGTCTTCATCTTTGCCGACGACTGGGGCTGGGGTGATCTTGGGTGTCACGGCCATCCTTACTTGAAGACGCCCCATCTCGATCGACTCGCTTCGCAGGGCACCGAGTTCTACCAGTTCACGGTGGCAAGCGGAGTCTGTTCGCCAAGCCGGACCGCGGTGATGACAGGCCATTTCCCGGCGCGGCACGGCGTGCATGGTCACTTTGCGACCGTCGAGAGCCACCAAAAGCGAGGGATGCCCGATTGGCTCGATCCCAATGCCGTGATGTTGCCACGCTTGCTTCAGGGAGCGGGTTACGCAACGGCGCACTACGGAAAGTGGCATCTGACGAACATCATGGTCAAGGATGCACCGCTGCCGATTCAGTACGGTTACGACGACTACGGAGCGTTCAATTGCAGTGGTCCGCAAATGCCGGTGCACGATGACGTGCGCCGATCGATCAAATTCATCGAAGAAAACCATGCCGCGGGCAAGCCGTTTTTTATCAACCTCTGGATTCACGAGCCTCACACGCCACACTATCCGAAGCAAGAGTATCTGAAACAGTTTGAACACCTCGACGACGAGCCGGGCGAAATCTATGCCGCCGTGTTGGCTCATGCCGATGCGAGGATCGGAGAACTACTTGGTGCTCTCGACCGATTGCAGATCGCGGATGGCACACTTGTGATTTTCAGCAGCGACAACGGTCCCGAGAATACTGGTACAAAGCGAACGGTCGATGATGAGTCGACCGGACCGGGGTTGGGATCTTTCGCTTCGGTAGGCACAACCGGTGGGCATCGAGGTCGCAAACGATCGTTGTTGCAGGGCGGGATCGGAGTCCCCTTTATCGCAAGATGGCCGGGTAAGATCCGTGCGGGCGAGATAGATGACACCACACCAATCACGGCCGTCGATCTGTTGCCAACCTTCTGCTCAATTGCCGGTGTGAAGTTACCCGAGAACTATGTTCCCGATGGCGTCGACCAGACGCCGGCGCTGTTGGGCACACCCGGTTCGATCCGTAACAAGCCAGTTTTCTGGCAGTGGAACTCGGCGTCCTCGCGCGGTGACAATTGGCCGATGTTGGCCATTCGCCACGGTGAATGGAAAATGTTGGTCGGAAAGGAATCGAGTCGAGTGGAGTTGTTTCGTTTTCCAGCGGATCGTCTGGAAAACCACAACGTTCATGACCAGCATCCGGAGGAAGTGATGCGTTTGCGTGAGCGGATGGAATCCTGGGCGAAGTCGCTTCCGGCCGAAGCGAACAGCGATTGCTTTTCGATCCATCGCTCACGCTAGACTCCGTCCCGCAAAAAATGTAAGCCGAACGCGCTAGCGTCATCGGCTTACCATCGGCGTTTCTCCATTTACGGAGAAAATCACGCGGAGCGCCGGTAGACAATTCCCGAGCGTGTGCGACCGGTGGACTCGATCGCGCCGGTTTTCCTCAGCACGTAGGCGATCTGCTGTGCGGCGTAGCGGGGACGGTCGATCGCGCTGGCAAGGTCCGCCGTGTTGAACGTGTCGGCCCGAAGCATGGCTGCGTTGCGGGGTAATTCGAGCAATCCGATCAGATCCGAGGGTCGCTGCAGTTCGACGGTACGTTCTACGGATTCAAGCTTTACGTCGTCGACCACATGCGTCTTGTGCCATCTTCGTCGGCGTTTTTTTCGAGAGGGCGATCTGAGTTGTTCCACGTGGATCAATGGGACTTCCACGGTCAGGTTTTCATGTGGGAAAACGCGCGTGAAATAGATCAATTCCTCGAACAGATCGAGCAGTCGTCCTCGCTTCGGGCTCATGCGGCGAGAGGTCACCACTCCGCCCGGTTTCTTCGTCTTTGCGATGCGCGTCCTGATCACGATCGGCTTGACGACCCGTAGCCGATGCCGCTTGAGCAGGTCGCGGCACTTGTCCCGGATTGCCGAAAGGGATGCGCATTGGACTTCGACCAATTCATCATCTCGCACGGCATCGATGCGATACCGGCCCATCACGACTTCGGTTTGCGAATGGTCGTTGGCGTAGCGAAGTTTGAGTTGTTGATGCAGAGTGGTTTCCATACCAATCTTCTGGTTTCCATACTAATCTTCGTGGCCACTTGGACCTTGTGTTTATTCAGGTTCAATCCCGAAATCGCGAATCGTCGTCAACGTGACCAGTTCGAGGTCTTTGGCACGAAACGCTTCTTCGCCACCGGCGAGTCGGTCGATGATCGCGACCACACGTTCCACGACGAGACCAAATTCTCGGGCGGCGTCGACGGCTTTCAACGCGCTGCCGCCGCTGGTGATTACGTCCTCGACAATGACGACACGTTGCCCAGGTTCTACAGGACCTTCGACTTGTTTTCCGGTGCCGTGTCCCTTGGGTTCTTTTCGGACCATGAAACCCTTGAGCGGCAGGTCACGTTGTCCGGCGACGGTAACGATCGACGCGGTGATAGGATCAGCACCGATCGCCATGCCGCCGACCGCGTGGGGCAGTTCGCCGGCTGATTGGATGACGTCCAACATCCCGGCCGCGATCAGGTTCGCTCCCTTGGGGTGCAACGTGATTTTGCGGCAATCGAGGTAATAGGAAGCTTTCTTGCCGCTGGCGAGCGTGAATTCGCCGCGTTGGAGGGCTTCGTTGCGAATCAGTTCCAATAATGCGTCGCGGTCGTAAGACATCGGCGGTTTCTCGTCGTGGGGAAGATTGGGAGCTTCCCCCAAAGTGTTACCGACGAATCGTCACCGATGAACCCGGCGACAGAATGCCATACAGATCATCGGCGAAGTCGGCCGCAAGGCTGATACAGCCCTTGGATGATGGACTCGTTGTGCTGGGGCTGCCGTGAATGCACAGTTGCCCGCCGAGATCGAGCCAAATGTCACCGTAGGGATTCTCGGGGCTGCCGGCGGGAACGGGCGACCCGGCAGCATCATAGAAGGTCCTGCCTGTTTGTTTGTCCTGGACAGTGAAGCTTCCCGGTTTCGGTGCAGGATCGTTGCCAATCCCAATTGGAAATCGGCCGGCATACAGATCACCGAGGAAGAGCGTCAGTTCTCGCGACGATAAACTGACTTCCGCGCGGAACGGCCCGCGAACGACTTTCAACTCGGTTCCCGGAAGCACGGTGACCGGATCGGTGATCTGGTTGATATTCGCCAGCAATTGCCATGGCACTTCGTAGCGGGCGGCAACTTCCATCAAGGTTTCACTTTGCCCGACGCGATAGGGTTGTTCAAGCAGATGGCGCGTCGAATAAATGACTTCCCGGGCTAGCGGATCGAGCCGGACGAGCAATTCGCTGCGTTCTTCTCCGGACATGTTAGGCGAGTTGTAAAACAGGCTGAGTGTTGCCAGAGCCTCGGCTCTCCGGTCGGCGGCAAACTGTTCATCCGCGGTGCGCATCGCATTGGCCAATCCCGTGTTACTGATTTGGGAATCGCGCGGCGGTGGGCTCGTTTCCAACGAAGGTGCGAGATCGGTAGCGGAAGGGATGTCGTAAGGTTGAGATTCGGATGTACCGCTGGTCAGTGCCAGGTCGGGGATCGCATTTCCGGGGCCTGTTTCAAATTCTGAAGCGATTGCGTCCGGGTCGGGAAGTTCGAACACGCTTGTAGTTGTCGGATAATTTCGACCCTGAGTGTCCGGAACCGACAATTCGTTGGAGGGGAACGCTGGCTCGGGAACGCTGGGGCTATCGCTGAAAGTTGTCGTGACGGCGTCCGCGGAAACCGCAGGGACATCGGCGATCGACGCTTCAACGTCACGGCTCAAGTCACCCATGTCCAGCGAACCGACGGTCTCGTCCGCGCTGCTGAGTGTTCCCGTATTGATTTCCAGAGTGCCAAGAGAGGCTGGTAGACTCGCGTCCATCGCCAGCGTGCCTTCCTCGTGGATCACGAGATCCTGGACATCCTCGGGCAGCGGTTCCGGGGGTGTGGTCAACGAAACGTAGGCACCATACATCACCGTCATCAACAGAACGACGATGGCGGCGGTCTTGATCGTTTGCACGATTGTCCTCCATGACTGGACCGTGTCCGGACCAGGCTCAATCTCGATTCCAGGAATTACGCACCGGAATCCCACCCGGCGTGCACGCCAACGGACGGATCACCGGCCGCGGCGTGGCCGCAGGGTACCCAATTGATGAGCCGCCGGACCAGATCAGTTTGAAATCGCCATCGTGACGCTCGATTCGCCGGAAAACCACGTAGAAAACGGCCTGTGGGGCCCGTGGAACTCCCTGCGACTGTCGACAACCGTTGAGGTACAATGACGTTCCATCCTGTTCGCTTCCCACCTCCACGCACCAGCGTCGATCTTTGCGATGATCCTCCGGCGCCTTCTCGTCCCCTTTGTCGTGGCGGCAATGCTTTTGATGCCGCCCTGTATCGATGCGGCTTCACCGGTCTCGTTCCAGCTCGATGTCCAGCCGATTTTGACCGCGGCGGGCTGCAATGCCGGATCGTGTCACGGCAAACAGCGTGGCCAGAACGGTTTTCAGTTGTCGTTGCTCGGTTTTGATTCCAATTTCGATTTTGACGCACTCACCCGTCAGGCGCGTGGGCGTCGCCTTTCGCTTGCAGCGCCCGATGACAGTTTGTTGCTCCTCAAGGCAACCGCTCAAGTATCGCATGGGGGCGGGAAACGTTTCGATGTTGGTTCACCCGAGTTTGAAACGCTGCGGGAATGGATCCAGCAGGGGGCACCCCGAAATGTTGAAGGGGAACCGGTTCTCGCGAAAGTGGAGCTCGTGATATCGGACTACGTTCTCGGTCCTGGTGAATCGAATTCCCTTGCCGTGATGGCTTCACTTAGCGACGGAACGCAACGGGACGTCAGCTCACATACGACCTACATGTCGAACGATCCGGCAATCGCCAGGGTCACTTCGCAGGGACGTCTCACGGCCGGTTCGCTACCGGGTGAAACCGCGATCATGGCGCGTTACATGAATCACATTTGCGTCGCCAACGTTGTCATTCCACGGCAAGGCAGTGTCGAAGGGGAGTATTACGACGGGCTGGCGAAAACCAATTTCATTGATGAAATCGTGTTCGCGAAGTTGGAAAAACTGGGCATCAAGCCTTCCAAACCCGCGCCGGATCACGTTTTTCTCCGCCGCGCTTACTTGGACATCATCGGTCGATTGCCGAGTGTCGAGGAAGCTCGTCAGTTTCTCGCCTCGGATTCGGACGATCGACGCGAGCAGTTGGTCGATTCGTTGCTCGAGCGTCGCGAGTACGTCGACCACTGGGCCAACCAATGGGCCGATTTGTTGCGTCCCAACCCGTACCGAGTCGGCATCAAGGCGGTCTTGAATTACGACAACTGGATTCGTGAACGGTTTCGCCAGAATGTGCCGTATGACCGTTTCGTGCGGGAACTTGTCACCGCCAAAGGCAGCACGTGGCAAAATGGTGCCGCGACTCTTTATCGTGACCGGCGTAGCCCGGAGGAGGTCGCGACTCTGGTCAGCCAATTGTTTCTCGGCGTGCGTTTGGAATGTGCAAAGTGCCACCATCATCCGTTCGAGCGATGGAGCCAGTCCGATTTTTATCAGTTCGCGGCCTACTTTTCGCGAGTTGGCCACAAGGGCACCGGTTTGTCACCGCCGATTTCCGGTAGCGAAGAGGTGGTCTATGTTGCCACGCGCGGCGAGGTCAAACACCCCGTGACCGGCGAAGTGCTGGAGCCGCGCCCGCTTTTTGGTGAGGCGAATTCTGGTGACGCGAGTGAGACGACGCTCGGGGATGATCCGCGCGAAGCGCTTGCGACATGGATGACATCGAGCGAAAACGATTTCTTTGCAAAGGTTCAGGTCAATCGTATCTGGGCTGTCATGATGGGACGCGGTCTCGTGGAACCGGTGGACGATTTGCGCAGCACAAATCCTCCGTCGAACCCACAGTTGCTCGATGAACTGGCTCGAGTGTTTCAAAGCAGTGGATTCGATCTTAAACATTTGATCAAGACGATGGCGTCGTCGCAGGTGTATGCGCTCGATTCGATGCCGAATCAGACCAATGCGGCGGATCGGTTGAATCATTCGCGGCACTATCGACATCGTTTGCGCGCCGAGGTGCTGCTCGATGCAATCGCCGATGTTACGGAGACGCCGACGAAGTTTTCAGCGATGCCGGCCGGTTCCCGCGCCAACCAGGTGTGGACGCATCGGATCGATTCGATGTTTCTCGATACCTTTGGGCGGCCGAACGAGAATCAGGATCCGCCCTGTGAGCGAACTTCTGACTCGACGGTGACTCAGTCACTGCACTTGATGAATTCGCGGGAGATTGACGGCCGTGTTCGCAGCGACGAGGGCCGCGCGGCGAGATTGGCCGCCGGCGAGGCATCGGCGACGGAGATTGTCGACGAGCTTTACCTGGCAATTTTTTCGAGGTATCCGAACGAGGAAACGCGCAATTACGCAGTTGATCTCGTTGAGTCGGCCGCGGACCGTCGCACCGCGATCGAAGACTTGATGTGGGCGCTGATGAACTCGCCTGAGTTCACGATCCAGAATTAGGGAGGAGCGAGATGAGTATCGGGAAAACAACAAATCATGCGTATCGCCGACGGAACTGCGAAGGGATGAAGCGGCGCGATTGTCTGCAATTGGGGCTCGGTGGATTGATTGCGGGAGGATTGACCGGCGCGCTGCGTGCCAGTGAGAGCGCCAACGCGGCCGAGGGTGAAGGTGCTGTTGTCCATCAAGCCGATTCCTGCATCCTGATTTGGATGGATGGCGGTCCGAGCCACTACGAGACGTTCGATCCAAAACCCGAAGCGCCGGTCGAGATTCGAGGCGCCTTTGGCACGATCGCGACCAAAATTCCGGGAGTCAGGTTCTCGCAGCCGATGAAGCGGTTGGCCGCGATTTCCGACTCGTTGGCGATTGTGCGTTCGATCCGCCACAACCAGGGCAACCATGGTGCCGGTAATCACTACATGATGACGGGCGCCCCTCCGCGCATTCCGGTCGGCTGTGGTGCATTCGTCAGTTTTCATCCGAGTCTCGGCAGCGTTGTCGCCAAGGAGATCGGGGCACCGTTTGGTATCCCACCCTATTTCTCCATCCCCAGCATGTCTCGATCGGGCGGCCCCAACTTTCTTGGCTCACGTTACGCGCCGTTTGTTGTCCCCGACGATCCCAACAGCAGCAGCTTTCGTGTCCGTGACGTGACGATCCCCAGCGGGCTCGCCGAGGGACGCTACGAGGATCGAATGGAGATCCGCCGTAACGTTGATAAGTTGCTTCGCATCGAGGATGCTGCCGCGGGCGACCCGACAATCGCGGCGGACGAGTTTTACGAGCAGGGAATGCAATTGGTGACAAGCCAGCAGGCGCAGGAAGCCTTTGACATTCACCGCGAGAGCGGCCCGGTGCGCACAGCTTACGGCCGGCACCCGTTCGGACAGCGTGCATTGTTGGCTCGCCGGTTGGTCGAAGCAGGTGTCCCGTTTGTCACCTTGTACCACGGCGGCTGGGATCATCACACTGACATCTTCAAGTCATTCGAGTCGAAGATGCCTCCGTTCGAGGCGACAATCGCGGCGCTGATCGAGGACCTTCAACAACGCGGCCGTCTCGATCGAACGCTGGTCATCGCGCTAGGCGAGTTTGGGCGTACGCCGAAAGTGAATGACCGCGGTGGTCGTGACCATTGGTCCAATGCGATGAGCGTGATGTTTGCCGGAGGCGGAACACCGGGAGGTTTGGTCGTCGGAGCGACCGATCGTCAAGGATATTCCGCAGTCGACCGCGTGCTGTCGCCGGAGAACTTCGTGTCGACCGTGTACCGTAAGCTCGGGATCGACTCGGGCAAGGTGCTTTACACGCCGCAGGGCCGCCCTACGCACCTGGTGAGCGACCCCGCGCCGATCCGTGAATTGATGGGTTAGTATTGCTCGCAGTTCGTTATTTCTTCGTCGCGGTCATTGTCGGTGGATTGGCATTCCATGGGCCCCTTCACGCGCAGGTCGACCTCGAGCGTTTCTTTCCGCCAGTGGTGGGCGGGAGCGAAGAGGTGACCATCACAGCCGAGGGGAAATTTCCCCGTTGGCCCTGTGAAATCCGATGTGACCGCCCGGATATCGAGCTTCACGCCGCCGACAAGTCGGGCCAAGTCGTGGTCAAGATTGCCAAGGGTGCGCCGCCCGGCGTCGCATGGGTGCGGCTCATCGACACTCAATCGGTTTCGAGTCTTGTCCCGCTGTTGATCGAGAGAAATGCCGTTACCCTCGAGCCTGCAGGGGCGGATGGCAATACGGTCGTGAATTTGCCTGCCGTCGTCACGGGGCGACTGGCCCGCGGAGGAGAGGTCGATTCCTATTCGGTCACTTTCAACAAGGGTGAGACATTCGTCGCCTCGGTGATCGCCAATCAATGGCTGGAGTCACCGATGGATGCAGTCATGCAGTTGGCTGATCGTCGCGGCAATGTACTTGCTCAATCCGACGATAGCCGTGGGCTTGATCCTCAACTTGTTTTTCGGGCCGACGAGGACACCGATGCAATCGTTCGAATCTTTGCGTTTCCTTCGCAACCCAACAGCACTGTGGGGTTTGCCGGCGCGAACTCGTTTGTCTACGCCATCGAGATGACCACAGGCGCGATGCTGGATCATGTCCTTCCAATTGTCGTCGGTGCGAAGATCAACACAGCATCGCCCCGCGGATGGAATCTTCGCGCCGAAGCAGCGCTGCAAAGCCACGACCAAAGCCAGTACTCACCGTCGATATGGTTTCTTGCTGACGGCCTCGGTTGGTACCGGCAACCGAGCATTGACGGCGAAGCAATCAACGTCGCCGAGTCGGCCGGGTCCGCGTCGGTTGCAGTGGCTGGTTCATTACCGGTCGTTTTTACCGGAAGCGTTGACGGCGTCGAAGAGATCGACCGATTTCGATTCGATGTCTCCGCTGGGAAGAAGTATCGTGCGCGATCGGCTTCGCGATCCAGAGGATTCCTGACCGACCCGGTGCTGCGAATCGTCAATGTTGAAAGTGGCGCAGAGATCGCTCGCAAAGACGACAATTCCCGAGTCGATTTCGATGCGCAACTCGAGTTCACCGCGAAGTCCGATGGCCAATATGAGTTGCAGGTTAGCGATGCAGTGAAAGCATTCGGCCCGCGGCATGTCTACGCGGCGGTCGTCAGTGAATTAACACCGTCGGTGAAGCTGACCGTTGCCTCCGATCGTTTCCGGGTGGCAGCAGGTGATTCGGTCGAGATCCCCGTGGCTCTGTCACGCGATTCCGGCTTCGCGAAAGCACTGACGCTGCAGATTGAGGGGCTGCCCGATGGAGTCACAGCCGCCGAAGTGGTATCGGAAGGGAAAGGTGACTCGGCAAAGTCCGTCAAGTTGAAATTGACTGCCGATTCGAAGGCTTCGTTTCAAGGTACATTTCGCGTTGCCGCCATCGAATCGGAAAGCGAGAACTCGGCGAGCGGTTCGATCCGGTACGCAACGTTCAACGTTCGCAACCAGTTTGATCTTTCGGAATTCTGGTTGACGGTCGGACCGCAAAAATGATCCGCAATCCGGAATCATTTGATTCTGATTCGACAGAGGTAGCTATCGGCGGTGATGTAAAGCGTTTTGCCGTCACTGCTGAAAGTACAGTTGCTGGTCCGCCCGGCGGTAATGAGCCGACCCAACAGTTTGCCTTCGGGCGTGATCACATAGATTCCGCCAGGCCCGCTACCAAAGACCGTTCCGTCCGATGCAACGGCCAAACCGTCGGGCAATCCAGGGAATTCCTCCATGTACTTCTTGCCGTCAAGAATCACCTTTCCTTCTCCGAGCGTCTTGTCGTCGTTGACGGGGAATGCCATCCAGACCGGGTTATCAGGATCACTCTGCGCGACATACAGCGTTTTCTGGTCGGGCGAGAAACCGATCCCGTTGGGTCGCGTCAGTTGCTTTGTCAACAACGTCAGCGCGCCGTTGGGATCGAGCCGATAGACGCCGCAATAATCGAGCTCGCGACGCGGATCCGACTCGCGCTCAGGCAAGCCATAGGGTGGATCGGTAAAGAAAATCGATCCGCCCGAATCAAACACAAGATCATTGGGACTGTTCAATCGGCGACCTTGGTAGCTGTCCACGAGCGTCCGTTTGCCGCCGCCGCGCGTCAGCACCGAAACACGACGGTCCCCGTGCTCGCAAGCCGTTAATCTGCCTTTTGCGTCGAGCGCGAGTCCGTTGGTTCCCGGTTCGAGTCCGTAGTAGGTAACGCCGGTGTAACCGCTGGGATTCATGAACAGCTCGATTCCCCGCGCTTCGGACCAGCGAAAAATACTGTTTCGTGGAATGTCGGAAAACAACAGGTGTCCTCCCGTGTCATCCTCGATCCAAAGGGGTCCCTCGGTCCATGTAAATCCACCCGCCAGCACTTCGATCTTCGCGTCCTCGGCGACGTAGTTGTCCAGGGCGGGATCGATGCGTTCGATTCGTCCGAGCGTTTCTGGAGTCTTGGCAACAACCAACGATGTCAGAAAACAGATGACAAGAGTGGTGAGGTAAACACGTTGGAGCGACATGAGAGTTGGGTGTGGTTGGAGACGGGATGAATGTCGGGCTGACGTGAGAATGGCTCGGGGCATGTATCTCAACTCGGAGGCCAATCCGCGATTGTACTTGGTGCGTGACACGGCGTGTTCGGTCGCGTGCAGCCGGTTTCATGCACCCACGCTTCCGCCGCCCGACAAAGATCGCGACCACGAAATGGTCAGTTTGCGGCGAGCGGCGTGTACTTTTGAATCCCGGTTTGGCTACGGAGCATCGAGGCGACCAGGGCGGTCCAGCCGGTTTGGTGGCTGGCACCAAGTCCCCGGCCGGTATCCGCGTGGAAATACTCGTAGTACAGGATCAAGTCCTTCCATGCCGGGTCGTCTGCGTATTGCATTTCGTCGCCGTGTGACGGTCTGGCACCGTCGGCGTTTCGTTCAAACAGCGAGACCAGCCGCCGCTCCAATTCCCGGGCGACCTCCATCAGCGACATGTATTTTCCGCTGCCGGTGGGACATTCGACCCGGAAATCATCGCCGTAAAAAACGTGATAACGTTTCAGCGATTGGATCAGCAGAAAATTGGTTGGGAACCAGATCGGTCCCCGCCAATTGCTGTTACCGCCGAACATGCCGCTGTCACTTTCGCCCGGTACGTATTGAACCTCGTGATGGTGTCCGGCCAGCTCGAACCGAAATGGCTCGTCGCGATGCGCGACGGACAAGCTGCGAATCCCGAAGGGCGAGAGGAATTCATCTTCGTCCAACATCACGGCAATCAATTTTCGGAACCGATCTTCCGATGGGATCGCGAGCAAGCGCCGCGACGCCGTTTTCGAATTGGGATCCTCCCGCTCCATGTACGTCATGTGTTGGCTGAGGTCATCCCGGTTGTCGAGAAACCATTTCATCCGCCGTTTAAAGCCGGGAAGTTTTTCGATGATTTCTTCTTCGAGGATGACACCGGTCATTAGCGGCAAGAGTCCAACAAGCGACCGGACACGGATCGGAATCGATTGGCCGTTGAGATAAAGGTGGTCGTAGTAAAACCCGTCGGCCTCGTCCCATAGCCCGCTGCCGTCCATTGAATTCATCGCTTCGGCGATCGCGACGTAGTGTTCAAAGAATTTGCTGGCCATGTCGCCGTAGGCAATGTGATCCTCGGCCAACTCGATTGCCATCCTCAGCATCGTTCCGCAGTAGAACGCCATCCACGCGGTCCCATCAGCCTGTTCGAGATGTCCCTCGGGTAGCGGTTTGCTGCGGTCGAAAACCCCGATGTTATCGAGACCGAGGAACCCACCGGCAAAGATGTTTCGGCCACGCGGGTCTTTGCGATTGACCCACCAAGTGAAATTGATCAACAGCTTTTGAAACGCTCTGGCGAGAAAAACCTTATCGCGGCTTCGAGGGGGACCGGTTGCCTTGTAGACCTGCCAAACGCCCCACGCGTGAACCGGCGGATTGACGTCGCTGAGGTGCCATTCGTAAGCCGGAATCTGTCCGCTGGGATGCATGTACCACTCTCGCAGAAACAGCAGCAACTGTTCCTTTGCAAAGTGGGTATCGAGGCTGGCCATCGGTACCATGTGAAAGGCCAGGTCCCAGGCGGCGTACCAGGGGTACTCCCACTTGTCGGGCATCGAGATGACGTCGCGATTGAACAGGTGCCGCCAATCGCTGTTGCGACCCTGCGCGCGGGTCGGGTTTGACGCTATCCCATTGGGATCGCCGTCGAGCCAGGTGTTGATGGAATAGTGATAGAACTGTTTTGTCCACAGCAAGCCAGCGTAGGCTTGTCGCATGATCTGCTTTCGCCCGTCCTCGATCGGTTCGGAGATTCGTTCGGCGTAGAAGTCGTCCGCCTCCCCGATTCGGGTCTCGAAACATTCTTCAAAGGCATCATCAAATGCGACTTCGGCAAAACGATCCGGTTTTCCGCCGGATCGCTCGGCGATGACCGGTTCGTCGACGTGGGTCAGTCGCAGGCGGATGACGCGCGTCTGGCCGGCGGGAATTTTCAAAAGCCCGTTTGCGGCGCATTTTGTGCCGCGCTGTTTCGGGTTCACGGCCCGGGTATCGCCGAGCACGACGTAATTATTGAACGCGTCCTTGTAGAATTCCGACTCGCTCGGCAGACCGGGATGGCGAACGATGTTTGTTTCGTTGTCGGTGAACAGCCAGGACCAATCCTCGGATGATTTCATCGCGTCGCAAGTGAACCAGTACTGGTCAAGCGTTTCGTGAAACGTCTGGACGACGTTTCCGGCCAACCGCATCGAAGGCCTCGTCGTACAGCCTTCGTCGGTGCACTGCCACGTCCACGTGTTACGAAAATAAAGCTGCGGCAAAACATGAATGACGGCCGACTGTGGCCCGCGGTTAGTCACCGTCAACCGGACCAGCACATCATTCGGGGTCGCCTTGGCGTATTCGGCAAGCACATCGAAGTATCGGGACTCTTCAAACGCGGCCGTATCGGTCAATTCGAATTCGCGTTCGTTGCGGTCGCGATTGCGATTGATCTCGACTAATTCTTTGTAGGGGTAACGGCTCTGTGGATACTTGTACAGCGCTTTCATGTAGCTGTGGGTCGGAGTGCTGTCGAGATAGTAGTAGCACTCTTTAACGTCTTCCCCGTGGTTCCCCTCGGGGCCGGTCACGCCGAACAAACGTTCTTTCAAAATCGTGTCGCGGGTGTTCCAAAGCCCGACTGAGAAACAGAGCCGGCACTCGCGATCGGAGATTCCCAACAGCCCGTCTTCGCCCCAGCGATAGGCCCGGCTGCGGGCATGATCGTGTGGAAAGTAGCGCCAGGTTTCGTCGCCCAGCCCGCTGCTGTAGTCCTCACGAACGGTACCCCATTGCCGCTCGGACAAATACGGTCCCCAACGCTGCCAATTCTGTTCTCGGCGTTCACTTTGAAGAAGTCGTTGGTCTTCCGCAGTCATGTTGGGCTCAGCTTTCATCGTCTAGCAATTCGACCGCGGCGAACGTTTTTCCTTCGAGCATGGCCAGACTCGCGCCGCCGCCTGTGCTGACGTGACTGACCTTTTCGGCGAACCCGAGTTGCTCGACCGCCGCGGCGCTGTCACCGCCGCCGATGATGCTGGTCGAATCGCTGTCGGCGACCGCTTGCGCCACCGCCTTGGTTCCTTCGTCCATCGGCGGCTTCTCGAACACGCCCATCGGACCGTTCCAGACAACTGTCTTGGCGTTCTTGATGACTTCAGCGTACTTGCGGGATGTTTCCGGACCGATGTCGAGTCCTTCCCATCCGTCGGGGATCTCACCCGACGGCACAACTTTCTTGTTGCAATTGGCAATGTCATCGAAGTCATCGCCGCAATGCGTATCGACGGGCAGGTGCAATTTGTCGCCACCCTTGGCGATCAATTCCTTCGCCAAGTCGACTTTGTCCTTTTCAACAAGGCTGTTGCCGACTTTACCACCCTGGGCCAGTGAAAATGTGTAGGCCATCGCCCCGCCGATCAGGACGGCATCACAGATTCCCAGCAAGTTGTTGATCACGTTGATCTTGTCGCTCACTTTCGCGCCGCCGAGAATCGCGACGAACGGGCGCGCGGGCTTTCCGATCGCTTCGCTGAGGTATTGAATTTCTTTGGCTACCAGGTGACCGACGACGCGCGGCTTGCCCTCCATCGCCTTGGGCACGGCAACCATCGAGGCGTCGTTTCGATGGCAGGTTCCAAACGCGTCGTTGCAATAAGCGTCGGCCATTGCCGCAAGTTTCCCGGCGAATTCATCACAGCCCTTTTTTTCGCCGGAGTTGAAACGCAGGTTCTCCAAAACGAGGACATCTCCGTCTTTCAACGCCGCCGCTTTCGCGCTGGCGTCGTCGCCGACGGTGTCACCGGCCATCGCGACACCCGTTCCGAGCATCTCGCCAAGCCGCTCCGCAACCGGCGCGAGGCTGAATTTCTTCTCGAACCCGTCGCCGCCGGGCCGCCCGAGATGGCTCATCAGGATCAGCCGACCGCCCCGGTCGATCACGCTTTTGATGCTTGGCAGGGCCATTCGGATCCGCCGATCGTCAGTGATCTTGCATGATTCATCGAGCGGGACGTTGAAGTCGACCCGCATCAACACCGTTTTGCCAGCAACGTCAATTCGGTCGATCGATTTCTTTGCCATTTTCAGTCGTCTCTCGGTTCGGTCATTGCTCGCAAATCGGCGGCGATAGTTCTCACGCGGCGATTATCGGGAAACCATGCAGGGTGTCGAGTCCGTGTAGGTCCCGCCGCCCCGAATCCCCCGTTTTTCTCAACTTGTTGTCGCCCAAGAACCGAAAAATCCCACATGAGAGCGCGCGGCGCACAGCTCCCTCGAGGAGTTTTCCGGCATAGATGGTGGGCGTCTCGCCAACGGTGGACTGCGGCGCGATTACACGTTGAGGGGGACATCGGTGGCGGGGGGATTGATTCAACTTTCGCGAAATGGATGGTGCCTTTGCGCGCTCGCAGCGGTGCTGGCCATCACCCCGCTCAGCTCCGTCGACGGGGTAGAACGTGGCGGTTCGTTGTTCAAGAGGCCGCTGAATAACCCGCTGTCCTCCTATGCTCAGCGTCAGGACGTCATCTCGCGATTGCCGTTGCAGAGGCTTACACCCAAGGCACAGCAACGGATTCTTGCGATTGCAAAATCACCGACTCTCTATCGTCGATTACCGACACAGGCGATTGACTGCGATCGCGAGATGTTTCTGTTCCTGACCCGTAATCCAGAAGTCATGATCGGGATCTGGGACTTGATGGGCATCACGGCGGTGCAAACACGTCGCACTGGGCCCTACCAATTCGAGGCGGAAGACGGCAGCGGTACGGATTGCCTTGTCGATCTGGTCTACGGGGATCCGCATGTCCACATTTATGTCGCCGAAGGAAGCTACGACGGCGCGATGGTCGCGAAGCCGATTCGGGGGAAAGGTGTATTCGTGGTGCGCAGCAGTTATGCCACCGGTTCCGACGGCGGAACGACCGTCACCGGCACGATCGATTGCTTCGTCCAGATCGAAAGTCTCGGCGCCGATCTGGTCGCTCGAACACTGAGCGGATTGATCGGGCGATCTGCTGACAACAACTTTGTCGAGACCGCTCGATTCATGGCGCAGGTTTCCCAGGCGTCCGCGAAGAACCCGCCAGCAATGATTGACGTCGCCGCGCGTCTGCCGCAGGTCGAGGAGACAACTCGGCGAGAGTTTCTCGCGGTCATCAATGGAATCGCTGAGAAAAGTGACGATCGCTTGCGGACCGCCGGAAACCCGACCCAGCGGCGGTCCCGATCAACTCCGCGCACAATCAATCCACGGCGATAACGTCACGCAGACGGGCGATGTGTGCGGGGCCAGTGCCGCAGCATCCGCCGATCAACGTTGCGCCGGCATCGACCCATTGCTTCGCAAGCTTCGAATACGCCTCGGACGCGGGCACCGACGAAGATTTCCATCCGATCCCATCGTCAACCTCACCCGCATTCGCGTAAGCTCCGATGGCAGCTCCGGTTGCCGCATTGGCAATCGCCTCGACCAGCCGCAGCGTCTTGACCGCGGGCGTGCAATTGACCAGGACCGCCTCGGCGCCCGCATCGACGGCGCGACGTGCACCCTCGGCCATCGCCGCGGGAGTCAATAGATCAGCGGTCGGTCCGGCGGTCAGCGCCATCCACGTTGTTGTTCCGGTCGCGACCGCTTCTTCGACCGCCACGATCGCTTCGTCGACGTTCGGAAACGTTTCGCAGATCAGAAGATCGCACCCTTCATCGGCCAGCAGTTGTGCGAGCTCGCGATGTTCCTGCCGCGACGCTGCTCCGGGGGAAAGATCAGGGCGATAACAATCTTCCAACGGCGCGATGCTGCCCGCGACGCGATGCGCCGCTGGCACCGCCGACCGGGCGATCTGAACCGCTCGCCTCGCCAATCGCGTCCATTGATCCCCTGCTGTGCGGCGCTTTGTACGAAAGGTATTGGCGGTATGAACCGTGGCACCGGCCATCGCGTAATCGCGGTGGATCGCGGAGATCACGTCCGGTGCCGAATCGATTGCGGCTGCGCTCCATGTCGGCAAGTTCGTCGAGACACCGCGTGCATCGAGCTCGGTGCCGAGAGGCCCATCGAGCAACGTGATCATTTCGATGCGATGCCGAGTTTTTCGGCGGCTATCGTTCGGGCACTCTTCAAATCGAGCTTGCCGGTTCCGAGCATGGGAATCTCAGCAATTTCGACAAAGCTGTCGCGAGAAGGAATGAACAAATTCGGCAACCCTGCTTCGCTGAGTGCCGCTCGGATCGCGTCGACGTCTTTTGATGTGGGCAGGTGCAATACGACCAACCGCTCGCCCTTCTTCGCGTCCGGAACGGCGGTGACGCAAACCCGTACCTGTTCGTCGTCATCACCTTCACAAAACTGTTGGCTCAGGATCTCTTCCACGCGGATATGCGGTACCATCTCGCCACCGATTTTCGAAAATCGGCTGAGTCGTCCGGTGATGTAGATGAATCCCTGGTCATCGACATGGGCGATATCGCCTGTTACGTACCATCCATTTTGAATCGCCTCGCGGGTCAGGTCGTCACGGTTGGCATAGCCTCGCATCACGTTGGGACCGGTAATCAGCAACATCCCGTCCTGGCCCGCTTTCAACTCTTCGCCGTCATCCGGCGAGACCACACGAGCGGAGATTCCGGGCAACGGTCGACCGACGGAACCCTCGACCCGATCGGGCTGGAACATCGCCGGCGATCGTGAGGGTGGAATGTTGACCGAGACCAACGGACTCAACTCGGTCGTCCCGTAGCCTTCCACCGGACGAACGCCAAACTTCTTTTCAAACGCCTCGAACAGATCGGCCGGCATTTTCTCCGCGCCCACGACGACCACCTCGAGCGTGCTGAACTGTTCCTGGGAGATACGTCGCAGGTAACCGCGCAGGAACGTGGGCGTCCCCAGCAGCACGGTCGCTTTATACTTTTCCGCCAACTTGCCGATCTGTCGCGCATCGAGCGGATTGAAGTGATAGACGCCCCTGGGCCCCAGTGTCATCACGCCCCAAAGCGTGACCGAGTACCCGAAGGAATGGAAGAACGGCAGGATTCCGAGAACGGTGTCGTGCGAGTCGAGCTTGATCGCCCGCTCAATCGCATCGACATTGTGGCTGATGTTGGCGTTGCTGAGTAAAACGCCCTTGGGCATACCCGTCGACCCGCTGGTAAAGATCACCGTCAGCAGGTCATCACTTTTGAGGCGATGCAGACCGAGTATGCGATCGAGAATGCCGGCGGGAACGAGATACGCCTGTACGAATGCAATCGCCTTGTCGAGACCGGTGATTTTCTCGCGCAGCGAATCGAGCAGAACGACCTCGGCATCAAGATCGAAGTCAAACTTGCTCATGAACTTTTCGGTGCTCAGCACGTGTTTGATTCCCACGTCGCCAATGCAGTGATTGAGCACCTCGCTGCTGACGGTGTAATTCAAATTGGCTGAGATTCGGCGGTCCATTGCCAATGCAACGTTGACCACCACGCCGCCCACACTCGGCGGCAACAGGATCCCCACAAAGTCCTCTTCGTCGGACAGAACTTCGCGGCGGAGCACTCGCCGGAGTGCAAGCGTGCGCACTAACGTTTGGCGTCCGCTTGATTCCTGTCCCAACGAATCAGCAGCCTGCAATTTGCCGCCACGTTTGCGCCATGTCCGAATCACGCGGCGCGGTAGGATCGGGAATTCATTGCGGTGGTCGATCGTGGCCCGCGCACCGAGTTCCTGGACACGCAACCGCACCAGCTCGAGTGGCGTGTTGCCATCGACCGGCTTTCCCACGTAAAGGGTCAGCTTGCGGCGAAATCTCTTTGGCCATTTGAAAAAGAACTTTCCGCCGGCGAAGCTGAAGATACTTCCCCACATGCCGTCGAGCCACATTGGTACAACGGGCGCGTCGGTTCCCTTGAGGATGTTTTTCAAGCCTGGCTTGAACGCTTGCAGTTGCCCCGTGCGGGTGATCGTGCCCTCGGGAAAAATTCCGATCACGTCGCCCGACTTGACACCTTCGCGCGCCGCTTTGAGTGCACGACCAATCGATTTTGGATTGGCAACCATCAGGATGGTGTCAAACGCGCGTGCCAGGTAACGCGTGATCGCGTTGCCAAAGTTCTCGCCGTCGACCACAAACCGAACGTTTCGCGGCAACATCCAAAGAATCAGGATGCCGTCGATATAGGAAACGTGATTGCTGACGACCACACAGCCCTGGTCTCGAGGCAAATTCTCGAGCCCGATCACTTCCTTGCGGTACAGGATCGCCAGCAGAATTCGAAACGGAAAACGTACGAAACGACGCGGAGCGTAGATCGCTGAAAAGATTGCCAGCACCAGCAGTACCGCCACAACCGCCAGGACGATTTGCCAACCGCTCACGCAAGATTCCTAAAAGATTCGGTGCTGTTCCCAGTCCCCGGCGTTCGCTCGCGAGGTCCGCCAACGGCAATAACTTAACGAATTGTCTCCTCGCCGCTAGCGCAACACGCTCACCTCGCGAACAGCTGTGAGAGGTCTGCAAAGGCCTTGAACTCCAATGCATTGCCCGAGGGATCGAGAAAAAACATCGTTGCCTGCTCACCCACCTGCCCCTCGAACCGAATGTAAGGTTCGATTCTGAACTCGACGCCCGCCGCGATCAGCCGATCCCTCAGCGACTTCCAGTCATCCATTTCCAGGATCACGCCGAAGTGGGGAACCGGGACATCGTGCCCGTCCACGGGGTTCTCGTGAGCATCAAAATGGTGCTCCGTCGCCAAATGGGCGACGATCTGGTGTCCAAAGAAATTAAAATCTACCCACGTTTCGCTGCTGCGTCCCTCGGGCAGTCCCAATGTACCGCCATAGAATTGACGTGCTTCGCTAACGTCGCGAACGGGAAAGGCGAGATGAAACGGGCGGATGCTCAAGAAAGACTCGCGGGCGGGGTTGGGCGCGGTTCCGGTCCAAGCGACACACGTTACCATTTTTTGACGCCGCGCATCGCGTGTCGCTGGATCGAAACCCAATCGACGGAATCGCATGATGATGAAAACGTTCCATTTTTTGATTTTCGTCACCTGTCTCGTCGGTACGCTCGTCCTCGCGATGCGTCCGGTTCTCGCCGAGGACGTTGTTGTCTCGTCGAGCGATTGGCCCTGGTGGCGCGGACCGGCTCGCAACGGGATCGCCAGACCCGACCAACAACCGCCGCTTTCCTGGGACGAGCGCGAGAACGTTCGCTGGCGCGCGCCGATCGTTGGCCGCGGCCATGGTTCACCCATGTTGTTTGGCGATCACCTGTTCATTGCCACGGCCGACCCGCAGCGAAACGTGCAGGTCGTTCTCTGTTTTGATCGCGAGTCGGGAACGCAGCAGTGGGTGTCGATCGTGCACGAGGGTGGTTTGGCGAAAGCCGGCAAGGGAAAGATGAATGAAAAAGCATCGAACGCTTCGTCAACCCTCGCGACCGACACCGAGCGATTGTTCATCAACTTCGTCAACGATGGTGCGGCATTCACGACCGCGCTCGATTTCGACGGCGAGATTCTGTGGCAACGTCGAATCACCGATTACGTCATCCACCAGGGCTACGGATCCTCACCGGCGATCTACAAACACCTGGTGATCGTTTCGGCCGACAACAAATCAGGCGGCGCGATTGTCGGATTCAATCGTGAAACCGGGGATGAAGTTTGGCGGCGAGAGCGACCGGCGAAACCGAACTATGCGTCACCGGTGATCTTGAACGTCGCCGGCAAGGACCAATTGATCTTCACCGGATGTGATCTCGTTACCAGTCTCGATCCGTTGACCGGGGATGTGAACTGGGAAATCGAAGGGTCCACGACCGAATGTGTGACCACAGCCGTGACCGACGGCCAACACGTCTTTACCAGCGGCGGTTATCCGAAGAACCATATTTCCGCGGTCGCAGCCGACGGGTCGGGCCGAATTGTGTGGGAAAACAACACTCGAGCGTACGTCCCCTCGATGTTGCAGAACGATGGATTTTTGTATGTAACGCTCGACGCGGGCGTCGCGAGCTGTTTCCGATGCAAAGATGGTGAACCGGTTTGGAAGGCGCGGCTCGGCGGAACGTTCAGCAGTTCGCCGGTGTTGGTTGGCGATCTGATTTACGCCACGAACGAGGAGGGCGTGACTCACATCTTCAGAGCGGATCCAAAAAAATTCGAGAAGGTCGCCGAGAATCAACTAGGCGAAAGCGTTTTCGCGACCCCCGCGATTTGCGACGGAAGAATCTATATGCGTGTCGCCCATCAGGAAGATGGAAAACGCCAGGAATACGTCTACTGTATCGGTGAATAACATCCCGTTGCATTTCGCACCTATGCATCCCCTCCCCGAAGCCTCGTTCCTCGGCTTCGACCCTCCCCAGGGAGGGTGAAGGAAGTTGCGTAGACACCAATGCCTTCGAAGCGCGGTAGAGAGATAAGACAAGCAGCAAGCGAAACTTGTACGAATCGCCAAACGCGGGAATACTCGATCGGGAACCACAATGAATGATTTGAACGATCGTTTGATGCAAATAGCGTCGCTGATGATTGACCAGCATCAGGCGAGGGTGATCGTCGCGCCCCAACGGCCAGGACCGGGACACTGGTTCGGTGGCGGCAATATGATCGAAGACGATGACGGTAATTTCTGGTTGGTGGGTCGCTATCGCAACCAGGGAGATTCGCGCACTGGAGTTGGCAGTGGCGAAAGAGGACTCGAACTCGCCATCTTTCGCTCGACCGATCGCGGCAAGTCTTTCGAGAAAGCGATTTCGTTCACAAAATCGGATCTCAAGGTTGGCTCGCGAGAAGTCCTCTCGATCGAAGGTTCCGCGCTGCGAATGACTGACCAGGGTTTCGAACTGTATGTATCGACCGAGAAAACCGGAATCGGATATCCGCATGGGCTCGAATCATTTTTGAAACCCGGAACCGGTGTCTGGAACATCGATCGATTGCGAGCCGGCTCGATCGATGAATTGATCGACGCTCCCAGAGAGACCGTTCTGGAAACAAGCGATCCACAGTTCGTGCATATCAAGGATCCGTTTCTCGGGTCTCATCAGGGCAGCGATTGCTTGATGTTTTGTACGCATCCGTTTTGTTGGACCAGCTCGAACACCGGCTATGTCTCGCTGCGGCACGAGCCGCCGAGTGTCGAGCATGCCAACCTCGACTTTTTCCGCCGCGGGTTCACTTGGGACGTCGCAATCACGCGTGGAACAGCCGTCGTTTCGCTGCCGAGGTTTGGGATGTTGGCGGATCGCGACGTCAAGTTGCTTTTTTACGATGGTGGCGAATGCGTGCGGAACCTTGACGAGCATGCTGCGGCGGTGCGAAGGCCGCGAGGATACTCCTGTGAAGAACTCGGCGGTGCCGCTTTCTACGAAGACGATGATCTCGACAGCATCCGCCGGCTGTCGATCGTCGAGCCATCGTTTGTCAGCCCGCACGGGACCGGTTGCAGCCGTTACGTCGATGTGTTGGTAACGCGGGATGCCTATGTCGCCACGTGGCAACAAGCCCAGTCCGACGGGTCACAGCCGCTGGTCATGAACATTGTCCAGCGTGAGCAGGTTGAATCGCTGCTTCACTAGACGTAGTCCGGACCGAGGGAAACGAGTTCCGGAGGCGCCGCAGATCGGCATCGCCGGAGCTCGCGGAGCTCATTTCGGCCTGCGCTCGGTTCTCGACATTGCCAGACCCGGAACCCGCTGCATCGCCAACTACGGCAGCGGCGTCACCAACACTTCGGTGAAAATGAATTGCGTCCCGAACCCCGCGAGAAGCGCCAGTTCGGCAAGCATAACCCAGCTTTCCATGCGGCTCTTCACAGCCGCGCGTAGCATCAAACCTCCCACCACCATCACCATCACCGCCGACAACATCGAAAACGGTATCCAGCTCTGGCCGAGAATCGCGACGTAGAGCGACAGCACCGCGAAGGCGGCTGCCGCAACAGCCGGGCGCTTCACAAAGTCTGGCTCCTTGATTGCCGGGTCATCACGTTGCTCGGTTCCTCGCCATGTTTCGATGATCACCCAGACCAGCAATCCGACCACGGTGAGGCCGACATAAACAGTGAAATCGGGCAGCGACGTCGGCTTTCCAGCGGCCACCTCCTCAAACCGCCGAACGGAATCCGCCATACGTCGCTCGAACGCTTCGCCGGACTCGAACGTCGGTTCCATTCGTAGCCGGCGCAGCTCAGCTCGAACCCCCTCGTTTTGCATTGCCCTTTCGAGGACGCCGGCAAGTTTCTCAATCACTTTGTCGGGAGTGCCACGCGGCGCCCACCAGTAATTCGCATTGGTCAACTCGACGGGTACGCCCACCTCGAACGTCGTCGGAATCTCGGGAATCGACTCGTGTCGGTTCCGGCTGAGAACGGCGACCGCACGCACATCCTGTTCTGGCGGCGTACCCTCCACACCTCGATAATCGAGGTACTCGGAAAGCGAAAAAATGCCCGCCTCGAGATGCCCGCCGAGAATTTTCGCGTAGCGATCGGCGCCGCCGCCCGCCGAAACAATGCTGAACTCCGCGCCCGGCCAGGCTTTTTCCAGTTGCAACGTGGTGAAGTAAGCCGGCGCGCCCTTGTTCGCCCCGAAACGTACCGCCCTCGGCGACTCCTTGGCCTTTTCCAGCAAGTCGACGATATTTTGATAAGGCGCGTCGCCGCGACACAGAATCACCATCGACATTTCACCGGTCAGTGCAATCGACTCGAACGCTTCGGGGCCGTAGTCCACTGTTCCGGCAAGTTTCGCCGTGATGATTGCGTTGTGATGACACAGGATTTTGTATCCGTCGGGATCGGCATTCTTTACTTCGCGACTGCCGATCGTTCCGATGCCCCCATCCTGGTTGATGATCACCAGGGGCTCGGGGAGCAAACCCTCTTCGACGATTCCCTGCTGGATGATTCGCACGAACGTGTCGCTGCCTCCGCCGGCCTTGTAGGGGACCACAACGTGAATCGGACGATTCGGGTAATCGCGCGATTGATCTCCGGAAGCGAAGTGGGCGAGCCACCAAACCACCAGGGCAACAATCGCCGCGGCGGCAAAGAGGTGCCAGGCAAATCGCGACTTGTTCATCGACCGCCTCCCTGTGGCAGGCGGCGTTTTCTGATGGAAGGCACAATCAGCATTCCGGCCGCGATCGCAATGAACAACAACGAGATCGGCTCGGTGACGATCGGCCAGTAACTGCCGTCGGACGCCTGCAGACCGAGGCTGAGATTCTGCTCGGCAATCGGACCGAGTACAAAGCCGATGATGAACGGAGCCAGCGGTATGCGATTGGATTCGAGAACAAAACCGAGCACACCAAAACCGAGCATCACCCAGACATCAAAGATTCGGTTGGAAAGTGCAAATGATCCAATCACGCAGAAGCAAAGGATGACAGGCAACAGGTAGGCACGAGGAACATGCACGATGCGCGCCAGCAGCCTCATGGAGAAAAACATCGTCAGAGCCATCACAACGTTCGCCAGAAACATCGCACCCATGATCGTGTACACCATCGACGGGCTTTCCTCCAGCAACCGCGGACCGGGCTGCAACCCGTGGATCACCAGAGCACCCAGAAGAACGGCTTCGACCACGCTGCCAGGCAGTCCCATCGCGATCAACGGAATCAATGCCCCACCAATCGTTGCATTGTTGGCCGCCTCCGACGCGACAACGCCCTCTTCATGGCCGCTGCCGAATTTCTCCCGCTGCTTGGAAAAACTTCTGGCGACGCTGTAGGCAGTGACCGATCCGATGTTCGCGCCGATCCCGGGAAGAATTCCAATCCATGTTCCAATCACACTGGATCGAATCAGGTTGATCCCGTGTTTCAGAAAGTCACCGGCGCGCAGCAAAACGCCCTTTCCGCCTAGTTGGACAGGATCTCCTTCCTGCTCGAGATTCACGATATCCCTGAGGATCTGATTGACGGCGAACAGTCCGATCAACACAGGCAGCAATTGAAACCCGTCGTTCATCTCGGTGATCCCGAACGTCAATCGCGCGTGACCGGTCGCAGCGTTCACCCCGGGCATCGCCAGCAGGATGCCGAGAAACCCCGAAAACAATGAACGAGGCAGGGACTTTCCACCAATCGAGGCGATCAGCACCAGCGCCATCATCACGAGCGAGAAATAATCGAAGAATCCGAACTTCGACGACAACCGGGCGATCGGACTGGTCAACATCACCAGAAAAACCCACGAAACCATGCCGCCGACCAGCGACGACATGATTCCCAGCCCGAGCGCGCGACCAGGTTGACCCTGCTGGGCCATCGGGTAACCGTCCAGCGTCGTGATGATCGACGCCGGCGTACCGGGCATCCTCAACAGCGTCGCGGTAATCATGCCGCCGCTGACCGCGCCGACATAGATGCTGATCAGAAACGCCATCGACAGCAGTGGGTCGGCACCGTAGGTCAGAGGCAACACCAACGCGATCAGCATCGTGCCGGTCAGCCCCGGGACCGCGCCGACGAAGATGCCGAGCATCGTCCCGAAAACTACAACGGCAAGTCCCGAAGGACTAGCCAGAGTCGATAGCGCTTCTTCCAACCCGATCAAACTCGCGCCTGCTCGATGCCGTCGAGGGAGGCGAGTTGGTTCTCACGCGTCTGTAGCAACTTTTCGATCGCTTCGGCGGATGCGTCGTCCAGTTGCCGAGTTCCGGCTACAACCGTTTGTTCAATCTGCTGCGGACGACGCGCGCCAACGATCGCTGCCGTGACTTCGTCCCGCCGCAGCACCCACGCAATCGCCAGCTCGGGGATCGTCCAACCGAGACCTTCGGCGATCCTGCCAAGACCATTGACCAATTCCAGGTTGATCTCAAGCTGCGGCGACTGGAACCGAGGATCGCGGCTGCGATGATCCTTGTCCGAGAGTTGCCCGGCGCGCTGTTCGTTGAACTTGCCCGTCAACAAGCCCTTGCCCATCGGGCTGTAACAAATCACGCCGATGTTGTTCGACTTGCAGAACGGTAGAATCTCCGCCTCGATGTTCCGGGCGATCATGCTGTAGGGCGGCTGAAGTGATGCGATTGGGTGGATCGACTGCAGTCGTTTCATCTGCTCGGTGCTGTGGTTCGAAACGCCGATATGACGGACCTTCCCCTGCTGTTTGAGTTCGACGAGAGTCTGCCAGCCTTCTTCGATTTCTTCGTCCGGCTCGGGCCAGTGCATCTGGTACAAATCGATGCAATCGACGCCAAGTCGTTTCAGGCTCGCCTCGCACTCAGCGATGACGCTGTCTCGGCGAAGCGACTTGCCGATCTTGCCATCACCCAGGTTGGTCCGCCCGCACTTGGTCGCGACCAAAGGACGCTCGGAGGCCGGAATTTGACGTAACGCCTTTCCGACCAGCTCTTCGCTCTTGCCGAACCCGTAGACCGCGGCGGTATCGATCCAGTTCACACCGACGTCGACGGCGCGAACGATCGTAGCAACCGCCTCGTCCGCGTCCTGGTCGCCCCAACCAAACGCCCAGTCGCCACCACCAATCGCCCAAGTGCCCAGCCCGACCACGCTCAATTCAAGCCCGCTGTTTC